>CAIYKV010000059.1 GCA_903926855.1 uncultured Bacteroidota bacterium
ATTAATTTATAGTAATTTAATTGGCACAAATAAATTCACGGGATTTCTATTTCAATCTGATACTGTTTTTATAAGTTAATATCTTTACCTCCATGTTTCTCCCAGCCAGTTTATTGGAATCACTTGAAGGTATTGAAGGGTATGACCGTAATTCATTTGAAAAAATACATCTTTCTGGCCAACAGGTTACTTCTATAAGACTGAATCCATTCAAATCCTTTTCTCCGGATTCATCCTGGGAAACTTCTCCTGTCAGTTGGTGCCCACAGGGTTATTATCTTTCAGAACGCCCTTCTTTTACACTTGACCCCCGGTTTCATGCAGGTGCGTATTATGTTCAGGAAGCCAGTAGTATGTTTCTCTGGCAGGTTTTAAAGGATATTTATCCAGGGAGCAGTTCCTGGAAAGTACTGGATCTATGCGCCGCTCCCGGAGGGAAAACTACATTACTTGGTTCATTTTTCAAAGAGGGGCTGGTAGTGGCCAATGAGGTAATCAAATCCAGGGCGGCTGTTTTGGTCGAAAACCTCACCAAATGGGGGACTGACCAGATAATTATTACCAATAATGATCCCGCCCATTTCCAGTCCTTACCCGGCTATTTTGACTTAATGCTGGTAGATGCCCCCTGCAGTGGTAGTGGTTTATTCAGAAAAGACCCTTCTGCGGTTACTGAATGGAGTATAGAAAATGTTGCGCTATGTAGTCAACGCCAAAAACGAATTTTAGGAGATGCATTGCCTTCCCTGAAAGAGGATGGTATATTGATTTATGCCACCTGTTCATATTCTCCCGAAGAAGATGAGGAAATTGCTGACTGGTTAGTGGGAGAGATGGATATGGAAAATATACCCATCCATTTTCAGCCGGAATGGGGTATTGTGGAGACGACTTCCCGGATTCATCAGGCCAGGGGCTATCGTTTTTATCCGGATAAATTGAAAGGAGAGGGTTTTTTTACTTCTGTATTTAAAAAAAGATCTTCCACACAAAAGCCCCGGTTAAAAGAATTTTTATTACCTGTTCCATCCAGACAGGAAATGATGCAGGTAGCGGAAACTATCAATTTGCCTGAAGCTTTTACACTTTTTAAACAGGCAGAAACGATCAGAGCTATCCGCAAAGAATGGCTCCCGGCTTTGCAATGCCTGGCCAAACAACTGTATATCAAAAAAGCAGGGGTTGAGATTGGCACCTTAAAAGGAAAAGATCTGATACCTGCTCATGAACTGGCGCTTAGTCTATTGCCGTTAGATTGTTTTCCATCGGTTGAGCTGAGCAGGATAGATGCATTGCAATACCTGCGCAGAAAAGAAATTGTATTGGATACAACTTATACTGGTTGGAGCCTGGTTCGTTTTGAGGGACTACCCCTGGGCTGGGTGAAAATACTAACCAACCGGGTTAATAACTATTATCCTGCCGAATGGAGAATTTTAAAAGAGTAAATTTGCCTGATCGCAATCTGAATAGATATGAAGTGGATATGTTGTTTTTTGGTTTGTTTTTTAGTGATGCAAGTCTCCGCCCAGGAAAAGATCCAGGTGATGGGCAATTTCTCTGATATGTATATCGGACATACGATTACTGATGGGGAAAGTTTACAATCATTGGGTAAACAGTATTCATTGCCCCCTGCAAAAATTGCATCCTATAACCAGTTGAACCCGGCTGCGCCCCTTCCTAAAAATAAACGAATTAAAATACCCTTATTGAAGGATAACCTGCTTCAACAAAAATCATCTTCCGCAACACCTATATATTATGTTATTGAGAAAGGAGATGATCTGAATCGATTGAGTCAGGCTTATAATATGGTAAGCATTAACAAACTGAAAGATTGGAATGATCTGAAATCAGAAATTGTAAAAGAGGGGCAATCCATTATTGTTGGATTTATGAAAATTGGCAAATCATCTATAACGGATAAAAAAGAAACGAATACGAAACCTGAACCTGGTGCTGATAATATAACTCTTAAAACCCAAGCCCCATTAGTAAAAACTCCAGAGAAAAAAGACCCGGATTTATCCATTCCGAAAACAAATAAAACTTCCAATACGCCTGCTACCAAAGAGACTCAGAAACCGGAAGAAAATCCTGTTCCTGAAACAAAAAAGGAATTTGCCAATGGATATATCCCAAAAGAAGGGGATGAAGGCTATTTTGCTTTGGCCTATTCTCAACATACCAGTGGTCAGTTAAAACAATTTCATTCAGGTGACGCGGCAACTTTTAAAACGATTACCGGATGGACCGATCACAAATACTATGTTTTAATGAATGATGTTCCGGTGGGTAGTGTTGTTCGCATTACAGGAGTATCCAATAAAAGTGTTTGTGCAAAAGTGCTTGGCCCACTGCAGGAAGCCAAAGGGGCACCGGGTTTATTGGTTCGTATCAGTAATTCGGCGGCGGCGGTATTGGGCATTAATGATACAAAATTTCCGATAACGGTTACTTATTTTGAATAAAAATGAAAAAATCAATTCTTGTCTTTTTGAGCATTTTACTTGTGTGTACAGATTCTGTTATGGCGCAGGGAACCTTGTCGCCAACGGATTTTGAAAAGAAAATAAATACCCTTCAACCGCAACTGCTCGATGTTAGAACCTCCCGTGAATATCAGTCTTCGCATATCAAAAATGCTTTGCAGGCTGATTGGCTAAATAAAGAACAGTTTGCCGACAGAACCCAGTACCTAGATAAATCGAAACCTGTATTTGTTTACTGTGCATCCGGCGGTAGAAGCGGAGAAGCAGCAAAATGGTTGCATGACAAAGGGTTTACGGATGTTCAGAATTTACAGGGAGGATTGTCGGCTTGGAAAATGGAAGGACGGTCTGTTGAATCAGTAACTAATGCCGCTCAGTTATCTGTGACAAAATATGCAGAACTTACCCAAACCTCCGGAACCGTATTGGTTGATTTTGGAGCTGAATGGTGTCCGCCTTGTAAAAAAATGGAGCCGGTTATCAAGCAATTGCAAACAGATCTCGCCAATAAATTTGTTTTTGTAAAAGCGGATGGGGGAAATGATATAGAGGTAATGAAAAATGAGAAAGTAACCGCTATCCCAACTTTTATTCTCTATAAAAACGGGAAAGAAATCTGGCGTAAGCAGGGTATTGTAGAACTTACTGAATTGAAAAAAAGAATCACTGAATAATGATCTGTTCCTGGATTTAAATTCCTATGCGGTAGCCTCTCAGAAAATCTTCGGTTAACATTCTTTTCTTGCCTTCCAGTTGCAGATCCTGTATATGAATATAACCGTTTGCACAGGAAAATTTAAGAAAGGTTTTACCATCCGTAAAAACCTCACCTGCAGGATAATGATGTTGAATCGGTTCTTTTTTACTTTTAAATACTTTTAAAATCTTTCCATCTAGTACGGTAAGTGCACCGGGAAATGGAGATAATCCCCTTATCAGGTTATCAATCTTATCAACCGTTTCTTCCCAGTGAATCTGACAGGTTTCTGTAAATATTTTGGGGGCATGGTGTAAAACAAGATCCGTTTTGATAATGGTTGATTGGTCAACTTCTTTCAAAGTCTTTTCTGCCAGTCCCTTTACGGTTTCTACCAATACGGCAGCACCGATTTCTTTCATTTTGTCGTGTACCTCTCCCGTAGTTTCTTCATCTCCAATCGGAAAACTTTTTTGTAAAAGAATTCCGCCGGTATCTATTTCATGTTTCAGTTGAAAAGTGGTAACCCCTGTTTCTTTCTCCCCGTTGATCACCGCCCAATGTATGGGAGCCGCTCCGCGGTATTGGGGAAGTAAGGATCCATGCAGGTTAACCGTACCCATTGGGGGCATATTCCAAATGATTTCGGGTAGCATTCGAAATGCAACTACTATCTGCAAATCGGCTTTGAGCGAGCGGAGTTCGTCTATGAATACAGGGTTTTTTAATTTTTCGGGTTGTAGTATCCTCAATCCTTTTTCAACTGCATATTTTTTTACGGCACTCTCGGTTATTTTCATACCTCTGCCAGCAGGTTTATCCGGGGCAGTAACCACTCCTACTATATTGCATCCTGCTTTTACCAGTGCATCTAGCGAAGCAACGGCAAAATCGGGTGTGCCCATAAAAACAATTCGAATATCAGTAAACTGCATGCTGCAAATGTAATGGTTAGTTTAGTATTGTATATTTGAGGTAAAGGTAGGTACAGAGTGCGACCAGGGATTCTGGCTGAATATTCAATGAATATGCCTTCCTTTATAAAAACCTGCCAAAATACTTGCCCATTCTTGATTTTGGATTGTACTTTTGAGCCCGGAAATCAGGTTTGTTTTTCTTCTTTACTTTATCACGATTCGAAAAAGAGTAAGCCCGACCCACATTATTTCAATCACAAAATATACACATGCAACAAGTAAAAAAAGGTGATACTGTAAAAGTGCATTATCACGGAAAGTTAACAGATGGTTCCACTTTTGATTCTTCTGAAGGGCGTGAGCCATTGGAGTTTGAAGTAGGGGGTGGTATGGTGATACCCGGATTTGATTCAGGTGTTACCGGAATGACTATCGGCGAAAAGAAAACAATCCTGATTCCTGCAGACGAAGCCTACGGGCCAAAACAGGAGGATATGATTATGGAATTTCCTAAAAACCGATTCCCGGCTGATATGGTACCTGAGGCAGGAATGCAACTGAATATGAGTAATGGATCTGGTCAAAATTTCCCTGTGGTGATCGTAGAAGTAAGAGACGAAGTGGTGATTCTCGATGCTAATCATCCACTTGCCGGTGAAGACCTTAGTTTTGACCTGGAACTGGTAGAAATCAGTGGCAGCAAGCCTTTGATCATTATGCCGTAAGTAAGTTATAAGTTGTAAGTTATAGGTAGTAAGTTTTGTAATTCAATACATAAAGAGAGCCTGATATATTATCAGGCTCTCCTTATTTACCTATTACTTAGAACTTATTACTTCTTTCTCATCCACCATCCCAGCCAGAGACCGCAAACGCCCCATCCCAGGATTGAATCGTGGAGGTAGGCTCTGGAATCGAAGATTTTGTACCAGATAAAGGAGTTATAGGGCACATTAATGTATACAACCAAACCTATAAACAAACAGGCCAGGAATATATTTCCAAAACTAGGCTTACTAAACTTGCTGATAATCCAGCAAACCAGCCAAACCATAAACATGGTAGACAATAACCCTCTTACCATATTCATATACATATCATTCATACTGAGCGTATAACTGCTATGGTATTCTATAAAAGCCCATGGCTTACCCATTCCCTTGAGTCCGGCTTTGTTTGCATCATCAAATGAAGTGCCTTTTGGCATGCCGGGTAAAAGATATCCGCCCTCTTTATCAATCACGCTACTTAGAAAATGCATGATCGTATCCTGTTTAGGGGTATAATCCTGTGCGGACCGATGGAGGTCGAGTACGGTCCAGGAAAGGGTCTGGCAAATAAAGATCAGTAAACCACCTACAATGGCACCGATAATTGTTTTTTTCATAAAAGCAAGGTTGATGAGCGAACAAAATAGGCATCTGGTTTTACTTTTGCAATAGGGGATACTAATTTATTGATGATCGGTTACTGGTTCAGTTACATCGGGCATTACTTATCTTTCCAAAAATTATTGAGCATGTTAACTGGTTACTCTTATACCGCTGCTTCCCGTTTTATGCGTTATGTGCAAATAGATACGCAAAGCGACCCGCAAAGCACTACCAACCCAAGTACGCAAAAGCAAAAAAATCTTTCATCCCTGCTTGCAAAGGAGTTGCTGTATATGGGTATAGCGGATGCCCAGACAGATGAATTCGGATATGTATATGCAACGATTCCCGCAAATACTGATAAAAAAGTCCCCGTTATTTGTTTCTGTAGTCATGTAGATACAGCTCCTGATTGTAGCGGAACTGATGTAAAACCGATTTTGCACAAAAAATATGATGGAAAGGATATTATTCTGCCAGATGATCACGCGCAAATGATTACAATACAAGAATATCCTTATCTGAAAGAACATATCGGTAAAGATATTATTACTGCGAGTGGGTTAACATTATTGGGGGCTGATGATAAAGCGGGCGTTTCTATTATTATGGATCTGGCGAATTACCTATTGACCCATCCTGAAATAAAACATGGAGATATTAAATTATTGTTTACACCTGATGAAGAAGTAGGACAAGGCACGGCAAAACTGGATTTGAAAAAAATGGGGGCAGATTTTGCCTATACATTGGATGGGGGTGAGTTGGGAACATTTGAAGATGAAACATTTAGTGCCGATGGGGTAACCATTACCATACAGGGAGTCATATCTCATCCCGGTTATGCCAAAGGTAAAATGGTAAATGCTTTGAAAGTTGCCGCCGCTATCCTCGCAGCTTTACCATCGGAAGAATGGTCGCCAGAAACTACAGAAGGAAAACAAGGTTTTGTACACGCGCTTCGTGTAGAAGGTTCGGCAGAAAAGGCGACTATGGAGTTTTTGATCAGGGATTTTGATACGAAGCAATTAGCGGTATATGAAGAAAAATTAAAAAATCTGGCTGAAAATGCATTGGCAAAATTTCCGAAAGCAGTTATGCAGTTTGAAGTACAGGAGCAATACAGGAATATGAAAGAAATCCTGGATCAATATCCGGAAGTTACCCGGAATGCTGAAGAGGCGTACAGACGGGCTGGACTAACCGTAGTAAAGGAACCCATTCGTGGAGGAACGGATGGCAGTCGCTTAAGTTTTATGGGGCTTCCCTGCCCGAATATTTTTACAGGTATGCAGGCCATCCATAGCAGGCATGAATGGATAGGGGTGAGGGATATGGAAAGAGCAGTGGATGTTTTGGTGGAATTGGTGCAAGTATGGGTAGAAACTGCAATTTAGTTTAGGGTTTTCAGTTTAGTGTTTAGGGTTGTTGGGAGTGATGGTTTGGGGTTGTGGATGGTTTGGGGTTCTGGAGATTTTTTTGAGGGGTGAAATTTGCATTAAATTTTAAAAATATTTAATATTAGTGTGTACCTTACATAAAAAATAAGCCATGAACATTCTTGCAGAATACTGGTGGGTGCTGGTTGTGTTGTTTATTATTTTTAGTGGATTGGTTACAGTAAACCAGGGAACCATTGCAGTAATTACCTTATTTGGTAAGTATCGCCGCATTTTACGTCCGGGATTGAATTTTAAAGTTCCTATTCTGGAGCAGGTATTTAAAACAGTAAGCATACAAAACCGTTCGGTGGAACTCGAGTTTCAGGCAGTTACGCTTGATCAGGCGAATGTGTATTTTAAAAGTATGCTCCTGTATTCTGTCATTAATCAGGATGAAGAGTCTATTAAAAATGTAGCTTTTAAATTTATCAGCGATAAAGATTTAATGCAGGCTTTGATACGCACTGTAGAGGGAAGTATTCGTGGGTTTGTGGCAACTAAAAAACAGGCAGAGATCTTATTATTGAGAAGAGAAATTGTTGAATTTGTGAAACAGCAGATTGATATTTCTTTAGAAGGATGGGGATACCATTTGCAAGACCTGCAAATTAATGATATTACTTTCGATCAGGTAATTATGGAGAGCATGAGCAGGGTGGTAGCCAGTAATAACCTGAAAGCCGCTGCAGAAAATGAAGGACAGGCTTTGTTAATTACTAAGACAAAAGCCGCAGAAGCTGAAGGTAATGCCATTAAAATATCCGCTAATGCAGAAAAAGAAGCGGCACAATTGCGTGGACAAGGTGTTGCGCTTTTCAGAGAAGAAGTGGCCAAGGGAATGAGTCAGGCTGCTGAACAAATGAAAGTGGCCAATCTTGATACCAATGTGATCCTGTTTAGTATGTGGACAGAAGCCATTAAAAATTTTGCAGAAGTAGGAAAGGGGAATATTATTTTCTTGGATGGAAGTCCGGAAGGAATGGAAAATAATATGCGCCAGATTATGGCAATGGTAAAACTCAAAGAAAACCAATAACGCAATACCCAAGTATTTTTTGAAAACAGAAGGTCATCGAAACACTATGTTCGATGACCTTTTTTTGAATACAACAGCATATATTTATATAGAAGTCTTCTTAAAGAAGAATATCTTGATCATATCTGCAGTAATTACATACAATGCAAGAATTCCTATGATGATAGCAGTTAATTGAAACGGGGGCACTACAAAACCCAGGTCTTTTGCAAAAGGTGAAATTGGCAATACTAAAGTGATTATCAGGGCGGCAGCGCTTAGTATGATCAATAGCTTGCCCGGAACACTTTTCAATAAGGATTTATGGGTTCGAACAACAAATAGGATCAGCAATTCGGTACAAATGGATTCAATAAACCAACCGGTATGAAACATATCGGCATTGGCCTTGAATAATTTGTAAAGTGCATAAAACGTCAGGTAATCGAATACAGAGCTATGAAGTCCGAATACGATCATGAAATTTTTTAATTGACTCAGATTCCATTTCTGCGGAACACGGAGATCATCCTCATCTACATTATCTCCTGCTACTGCAACATAGGGGAAATCGGTAAGAAAGTTTGTCATCAATATTTGCTGTGGCAGCATCGGTAGAAAAGGCAGAATTAAAGAGGCCCCTGCCATACTAAACATATTCCCAAATGTAGCGCTGGTATTGGTATAAATATATTTTAAGGTATTCAGAAAAGTGCGTCTGCCTTCTTCAATTCCAGCGTTAAGCACTGCCAGGTCCTTTTCAAGAAGTACTACATCAGCGGCTTCTTTGGCAACATCTACGGCATTGTTAGTAGAAATCCCCACATCGGCAGCATTGATAGCAGCCACATCATTAATACCATCGCCCATATAGGCAACTGTATTACCCGCTTTTCGAAGTGCTTTGATAATGTTTTCCTTTTGTTGTGGCTCTATTTCAGCAAAAACATTTGCTGTTTGTACCTGTTGAACCAAAGCCTCGGGACTCATTTTCGAAATATCAATTCCTGAGATCACCACCATATTTTTTATCCCGATTTTATCGGCTATATAGGCAGCTACTAATTTGTTATCGCCCGTAATAATTTTAAGAATGACCCCATTCATTCTTAATTTTTCAATTACGTCAATCACCCCTTCTTTTGGCGGATCATACAAAAGCACAAAGCCTGCAAAAATCATTTCCTGTTCGTCTGTTTTGGTTAGTTCTTTTTCATTGCTACTATTTTTATAACAAATACCAATGGTTCTGAACCCCTGGTTACTATACAATTGATATAGAGAGTCTATTTTTGCATGCTCGGCCTCCTGCAAAGCAATTACTGACCCATCGGGTTGTAATACTTTATCACATTTGGCTACTATATTGTTTAAAGCCCCTTTTGTAATAATCCTGCATTCATTCGCATCTTTTACAGATACACTCAAACATTTTCTGATAAAATCATAGGGAATCTCATCCGTTTTTGTATATCCCTCGGCAGAAACATTGTCCATATTCCGTAGTGCTTCATCCATTGGATTCGTAAAACCTGTTTCAAAATAGGCATTCAAAAATGCCATTTCTCTAACCGCTTTACTACTCTGGCCGGAGATATCAACAATATCTGATACTTTCAATACTCCTTCCGTAAGTGTACCTGTTTTATCTGAACAGAAAATATTGATCTCACCCAGATTTTGTATAGAGGATAATTTTTTAACGATCACTTTCTGTTGTGCCATTCTTCGGGCTCCTGCCGACATGGCGATGGTCATTATGGCGGGTAATAATTCCGGTGCCATACCTACTGCCAATGCCAGACCAAATAACAGAGAATCTATCAGGGGTCTTCCAAAATATATATTTACAGCCAGTATAATAATGGCCAGTACAATCGTGATCTGCATAAGCAGGTATCCAAATTTTCTTATCCCTCTTTCAAAAGCTGTTTCATCAGCGGGTTTGGACAGGCTTGCCGATATCGTACCAAATACCGTGTCTTTGCCGGTTAATACAGCAATGGCTAACCCTGAACCGCTTACAATACTGGTGCCTTCAAATAATACATTGGTTCTTTTTGAGATACCGGTTTCTGCTGGCAGTGCTCCTAATTCTTTTTCTGCCGGGTAAGTTTCTCCTGTAAGGGTTGCTTCATTCACATGGAGATCATTCTCTTCATAGAGCAAACAATCAGCCGGAATAATATCACCGGCAGCAAAAGATAGAATATCCCCTGGCGCAATCTCTTCTGTATACACTTCTTTCTGATTGCCATCTCTGGTTACCTTCACTTTGGTTCTGATGATGGACCTTAGTTTTTCTACTGCTTTGCCTGCATGACGCTCCTGAATAAAACTCATAGTACCTGTAGCCAACAAAATAAATAGAATGATCAATACATCCGAGGTTTCTCCAAGTAGTGCAGAAAGTATAACAGCGGCCACCAATAGCAATACCAACGGGCTTTTAAACTGCGATAAGAAAAGCAGAATATCTGTTAAAAGTGGGCTTCTTTCTTTCTTATTTTCTGCAGAAGCTGCTACTCTTTTCGATGCTTCTTCTGAGCTGAGTCCATTTTTGCCTGTTTGCAATCCAGCCATTATTTCCTCAGGCTTGTATTGCCAGAATATATGTAAATCCATAATCAACGAGATTGTTTACAAGTTATCACTTATCAGTAAGAATCCCGGTATCAAAAATTACCTGTTAGTTTTGTGAGGAAAACCGGGTAATATTACATAGACTGGAATAACCATATGTGTAAAAGCTTTCCTAAAAAACCGGGAGAAAGTATATTTATTCACAACAGAACTGTTCTTTTGTATAAGCATCTAATTTTAGCCTAACCTAAATCACTAAGAGATGTTCAATCTCCTGCAAATAGATACCTTACAAAAAGCGGTGACAGCATTACCAATACCTGAAAAAATTTCCATGTGGAGTTTATTGGAGAAAGGAGGATGGATCATGTATCCATTGTACCTGCTACTGGTGGTAGCTATTTTTGTTTTTATTGAAAGACTGATTGCCATTCGGAAAGCATCCAGGATAGACGCAAATTTCATGTATATTATTCGGGATAATATCATTTCCGGGAATGTGACGGCTGCCAGAAATCTTGCAAAAAATACCAATAACCCGGTAGCCAGAATGATTGATAAGGGCTTACAAAGAATAGGCAAGCCTATTGATGCCATCGAGAAAAGTATGGAAAACGTTGGCAAGCTGGAAATGTATACGATGGAGAAAAATCTATCTATACTATCCCTGATTGCGGGTATTGCACCTATGTTTGGGTTTTTGGGAACCATTGTAGGGATGATTCAATTGTTTTACGGGATTGCCAGTTCAGGTCAGTTTACCTTAAATGATATTGCGGGTGGGATTTATGTTAAAATGATTACCTCGGGAACCGGGTTAATCATTGGACTACTGGCCTATATCGGTCATAATGCACTTACCACACAAATAGACAAAACAGCCAATAAAATGGAAGCTGCGAGTGCTGAGTTTATTGATATTTTACAGGAGCCGACGCATTGAGTAATTAACAATTAATAATTAACAATTTGGGCAGGTAGCATTAGTTAGGTTTTTTTAGAATTTATTATTTATAGCAGTAATCGATACATAGAATGAATATTAGGAAACGATTAAAAACACAGCCTGAACTACATACAGGGGCACTGAATGATATTCTGTTCATTCTGTTATTGTTTTTCCTGATCGTTTCTACATTGGCGAATCCGAATGTGATAAAAGTTTCTAATCCGAAAGCGAAAAGCGATACGAAGTCTAAACAGACCGTAGTGGTTACTGTGGATAAGGACCAGAATATTTATCTGGCACAAAAAAAGATTAGCATTGATGAATTGGAAGTAGAATTGAAATCTTATTTGGCAAAAGAAACCGATAAACCTTCAGTGGTAATTAACGGAGACAGTACCGCACACCTGGGAACCGCTATTCGGGTAATGCAAGTAATCAAGAAACTGGGTGCTACTCCGGTTATGGCAGTGAATAATAATCAATAGGAAATATTAGATTAAAAAATTGCTTTGACCATCCTGTCCCTGCCCGCTACATCTTTTTTCAAAACAACAGTATATCCCTCCGTCTCATACAAAGCACATACTTCTTTGCCCAAAGCCTCATTGATTTCTAAATAAACAGCACCTTTGCTGCTGAGGTGATTTCTGGCAAAAGCCGCAATTTTTCGATAAAAAAGCAAGGGGTCTTCGTCGGGAACAAATAAAGCCAGGCCGGGTTCAAAATCAAGCACATTCCGGTTCATGTTTTCTTTTTCAGCCAACCTGATATAGGGGGGATTGCTTACGATGATATCGAATTGCGGTAATGAATCCCAGTGATCTTCCTGCAGAAAATCCATTGGTACCAGTTGTATAATCGCATTTAGTGAATCTGCATTTTGCCTCGCAATATTTAAAGCTTCCTGACTAATATCGATGGATATAATTTTTGTATTCGGAAATTTTTTATACAGGGCTATGGGAATACAACCTGATCCTGTTCCAATATCCAGTAAATTATCTGTGGCCGGGTTTTCTTTCCAGATCCATTCTACCAATTCTTCTGTTTCAGGTCGGGGTATTAATGTATGCTCGTTTACAGTAAACTTCATTCCACAAAACCAGGCTTCTCCCAATACATATTGAATGGGCCGATGAATAGACAGTTGCTGTTGGATCGTTTGTAATTGTTCCAGTTGCAGAATGCTGAGTTCTTCATTTTTGACGAGCATCCGGTCAATCCTTGACTTACCCGTAACATGGTCCATTACCCAATTCGCAATGGCGGCAGATTCTCTTTCCTCATACATTTTACTGAGATCAGCTAATATTTGCCGGTAGGCCAATTCGATAGTCATGCTGCAATGTTACCACCATTTGGTTATTTTTGCCAATTCTGTATGAAGCCAACCCATGAATTATATATGCAACGGTGTATTGACCTGGCTTTATTGGGTCAGGGAAGGGTAGCACCTAATCCGATGGTGGGGTCAGTATTGGTATATGATAACAGAATCATTGGTGAGGGGTATCACCAGCAGTTTGGGGGGCCACATGCAGAAGTAAACTGTATAGCATCAGTAAAGGAAACAGACAGAAAATATATTCCCGAAGCCTGTTTATATGTTTCCCTGGAACCCTGCTCCCATGTTGGGAAAACGCCGCCTTGTACCAACCTGATCATCGAGCAGGGTATTAAAATGGTGGTAATTGGCTGTAAGGATAGTTTTGAAGAAGTAAATGGTAAAGGAATTGAAAAGCTAAAAAAAACAGGCATTAAGGTAATCACAGGGGTGCTGGAACAAGCGTGTAAAGACCTGAACAGACGCTTTTTCACTTTTCACAAAGAAAAAAGACCCTATATCATTTTAAAATGGGCGGAAACCGCAGATGGGAGGATGGCAGGAGAGGGGAAAGAGCGTTTGCTGATATCCAATAAATATACCAACCGGCTGGTACATAAATGGAGAATGGAAGAACCCTGTATCTTAACAGGTACCAATACTGCTTTGGTGGATGACCCTTCTTTGGATAATCGTTTATGGACAGGGGCTTCACCCGTAAGAATGGTATTGGATCTTTCACTCAGGTTGCCCAGAAAACTAAAGTTGTTTAACCAGGAGCAAAGAACCATTGTATTTAATTTATTAAAAAACCAGAAGGAAGGAAATATCCAACACTTTAAACTGAGCAGAACTGCGGGTGTTATTATTCAGATCAACTGTGCTTGTTTATTGCTGGATCTCCAGAGTTTATTGGTAGAAGGCGGTGCAAAAATGCTTCGTTCTTTTATTGAAGAAGGTATTTGGGATGAGGCAAGGGTAATCACCAATACTGTTTTGGAAGCGGGAAAAGGGTTAAAAGCACCGATACTGAATAATCATGTGTTGGTAAAGACTGAAAAAATCAATACAGATATTATTCGTTATTATCAACATCAGGCGCCTGAAAAAAAAGCAGAAACTTTTTTTCGTTTTACTGGAAAACCGGTTCAGGTATAAATCAATTATTGTAAACTAATTCGAATGCTTTATCTTTTTCTCAGTATCATTCTTACCAGCTATCTTACCCTTGCATTCAAAGTTTGCGAAAAATATCATGTTAATATTTTCCAGGCAATAGTATTTAATTATATAACCTGTGTAATCACAGGGTCCGTGGTAAATGGATTTTTCCCCATCAATGCTTCCAATGTATCCACACCCTCGTTTCGATGGGCCATGGTAATGGGGGTACTATTTGTATCTATTTTTACCGTTATTGGAATCACTACCCAAAAAATGGGTGTGGCGGTAGCTTCTGTGGCTAATAAATTATCATTAATCATACCGGTTGTTTTATCCGTTTACCTGTATCATGAATCTGTTAAGGGCTGGAAGCTGGCCGGTGTTATTCTGGCCCTGGTGGCAGTTGTGTTTACCTGCTATCAAAATTCACCTGCGGAAACTTCGAAAAATCAAAAAGGTGAAAAATGGAAATACCTTCTTCCTGTTATATTATTTGTAGGAAGTGGCTTACTGGATTCATTGATCAATCATGTGCAGCAGTTATATGTTACAGATACCAACCGGGACGCTTATCTGGTTAGTGGGTTTTTATCTGCTGCAATAATTGGCTCAATGATTCTATTGGGTCAATATGTTACAGGTAAGCAACAGTTTTCCTGGAAAAATCTAATCTCCGGTATATTGATTGGCATACCCAATTATTTTTCGATCTGGTGTCTGGTTCGTTTTTTGAAACACAGTCCCTGGCAAAGCAGTGCCAGCATTCCGGTAAATAATATGGGAATTGTTTTATTTAGTTCGGTAGTTGCCTGGTTATTATTTAAAGAAAGGTTATCTAAACTAAACTGGGTGGGTATCCTCTTGTCTTTGATCGCTATTTACCTCATTGCATTTGGAGACAATATATGAATAGCCCCGATACATATCTAACCATAGAAAAGCCATCCTTTGCCGAATATAAAGATCGGGGAAGTAAGTTTTTGGCTTTTGTATTTCCTATGGATACTGTTGAAGTTTTCAAACAACAACTGGCATTACTGAAAAAAGAGCACCCAAAAGCCGTGCATCATTGTTTTGCCTATCGCTTAGGATGGGATGGTAACCTGTTTCGGGTAAGTGATGATGGGGAGCCTTCGGGAACAGCAGGCAAACCCATATTAGGGCAGATTGATAGTAAACAACTTACCAATCTTGGGGTGGTTGTAGTGAGATATTTTGGCGGCACTTTATTAGGTGTTCCCGGATTGATTCAGGCGTATAAATCCGCTTCAGCAATGGCTTTGCAACTGGTACCCGCTGTTCAAAAATCGATTGAAGTTGCCTATGAACTGCAGTTTGATTATACACAGATGAATGAAGTGATGACCCTGGTAAAACAGTTAGGATGTACTGTATTTTCACAGGAAATGAAATTGTTCTGTATTTTCAGAATTGGCGTACCAAAAGCAAGGATGGATTCCTTTTTGAGTCTTTTTAAAGAAAAGCATTTTGTAGAATTGAAAAGGCTACCTGCATAGATCTCCTTTTGTATCATTATGATTAGCATGAGGCTGGTTAGGCCTTTCCGGTTAATCTGTAAACTGCCTTCCCAACGATTTCTTTAATGAGATAACCCCAATTGGTTAAATTTTTTCCTTCAGGTATTATATAACCTTCTACGCTGAATTTTTCTGGTATTGCTTTATAATCACATGGAAAAGCAATAAAATCAAATCCCGCTTTGGTAAAAACCTTTATAGATCTTGGCATATGCATAGCAGAGGTTACCAGAACATAAGGAGGTTTGATTTGCAATGAATCCAATATTTTTTTGGTAAAAATGGCATTTTCATAAGTGTTTCTGGATTTGCTTTCCAACAGAATATCCGATTCTTTTACTCCATTATTGATAAACTGGGTTTTTAAGAAATAGGATTCAGCCGGCTCATTCTGTAATAGACTGCCAGTGCCGCCGGTAATTAATATTTTTTTTATAATACCCTGATGATAGAGGTTTGCAGTTTGTATAAATCGGTCTGCATTGTCTCCAAAATAGCCACGCTCATATTTATCATAGCCCGATAATCCTCCCAAAACAATCCCTGCTTCAAAACTTTTATTGGGAGAAAGCGAAACAGGATGGGGTTGCCAGGCGATTTCTGCAACACGGAATAAATAAGGATTGGTAAAAATGATAAACAGGGATGGGATCAATAAACGGAGCCTTTTTTTAGTTACCTGCGATTTACTGAAAAACATCCACAGAAAAGCCAGAATGATCCAGCAAGTAGGAGATAGAATAAACAGCAATACTTTAGAGAGAATAAAAAACATGAATCAATTTTATAGGAAAATACAATTTTGCTTTTAGTTCATAACAATCCCTCGGAAAAAGGAGGAGCTCATTTTTTAAAACGATCACTTACCTGCAGTTCTTTATTGCCAGGCAGATACTGGTAAAAACCTTCCCCTGTTTTTATTCCCAGCTTACCGGCAGTTACCATATTTACCAAAAGCGGACAAGGAGCGTATTTAGGATTACCAAAACCGGCGTGTAATACCTGAAATATACTAAGACATACATCCAAACCGATAAAATCGGCTAATTGCAATGGCCCCATGGGATGTGCCATACCCAGTTTCATAATGGTATCAATGGATTCTACTTCCGCAATGCCTTCGTATAAACTATAAATGGCTTCATTAATCATAGGCATCAATATACGGTTGGCAATAAACCCGGGATAATCATTTACAATACATGGAACCTTGCCAAGTTGTTTACTAAGTGCAACAATGGTTTCTGTTACAGAGGAATCCGTGCCATAGCCATTAATGATCTCCACCAGTTTCATTACAGGAACCGGGTTCATGAAGTGCATTCCAATTACAGAGCCTGGCCTTTTGGTGGCCGCTGCAATTTTAGTTATTGAAATGGAGGAAGTATTGCTGGCCAGGATAGCAGAAATTTTTGCAGCTTCATCCAAGTGTTTAAAAATTTTTAATTTTAACTCGATATTTTCTGTTGCTGCTTCTACAATTAAATCTGCATTGGAAACTCCTATGCTAAGATCTGTTTGGGTGTCCAGATTAGAAAGGGTTTGTATTTTCTGCTCTTCAGTAAGGGTTCCTTTAGATACCTGTCTGTCGAGATTCTTACTGATAATGGCCAAAGCTTTTTCCAGCTGCCCTGCATTCACATCTACCAATGTTACGGTAAATCCATTTTGCGCAAATACATGTGCAATTCCATTGCCCATTGTACCGGCACCAATTACGGTGATATTGTCTAAGGCCATTGGTTACCATTGTTTAGATAAGTGAAAACTAAGCTGTTTTGATCAGATGGAAATTACTGATCATAAGCATGTTGCTATACAAAATCCACCCTGACGATACCTATATCCATCAATTTTTGCTCTTAAAATCTCCACGCTTCCAGGCTTGTATGAAATCTGCCCAGGCAGCGGGGTTCAGGATATTCATAGGAGGGAGTTGTCCTGCATAATAGGCTTTATTTGCCTGTTGTTTTAATTGATAATTGACAGCTTCACGACCATCAGCTGGCAAATTGGCCAGTAAAATCCTTCTTTGGGCCTCATCCGTATTTTTTCTGGCGGTTTCGTACATATCATCAACCGATTTTGCATTCAGGAAATCCCTTTCAAACTGCTCACGACTGGGCCTGGGCTTAAGAATCGTGGCCGGAAGATAAGCTGTATCACTAATCAATAATTGAATAACGCTATATTGGTTTTCAGGCAGATTCAGTGGGATATCAATTGTTCGGTTTTTAAAACCTACGCTGGAAAACGTAATCCTGTCCCCTTTTAATACCACAATCGAAAACACCCCATCATAACTGGTGATGGTACCCCGACCCTTCCCTTCTACAATTACGCTACAGGATGGAATACCCTGAAGGCTATCTGCCGTCATTACTACCCCAAATAATTGTACAACAGAATCACGGCGGAAATTGGCCTGTGACCAGCTTTTTTGGAGCACAAGCAGTGAAAAGACCAGTAAAACGTATCGTATCGGTTTCATCATTCGGGTAAAAATACTTTGCCTTGGCAAATATAGTCAATCAGGCATTCATGTTCTTTGTATAAAAGAACTTCCTATTTGCAACAAAGTAAGGCTGCCGGCGGTTAACTTTGCAGCCGGAATTCTTTTTTAACAAAAACTTTCGTGATGACAGAATCTGATATTTTAAAAGCACTAAGTAATGTACAGGAGCCGGATTTGGGTAAGGATCTGGTTACTTTAAACATGGTGAAGGATATTTCCATACAGGGGAATGAAGTGAGTTTTACCATTGTATTAACGACTCCTGCCTGCCCGATGAAGGATATGATGCGGACTGCCAGTGAAAATG
Source organism: uncultured Bacteroidota bacterium (assembly GCA_903926855.1). Taxonomy (GTDB): domain Bacteria; phylum Bacteroidota; class Bacteroidia; order Chitinophagales; family Chitinophagaceae; genus Sediminibacterium. The sequence continues at coordinate 18,320 of CAIYKV010000059.1, forward strand.
CAGTGAAAATACTGGTGAATAAAGAGGCAGTGGTTAAGGTAAATTTCACCGCAAATACAACTACTACCCGAAAAGATAACCAACAGGTTTTAAGCGGTGTAAAAAATATTATTGCCGTGGTAAGTGGTAAGGGTGGTGTTGGAAAAAGTACTGTTTCCGCCAACCTGGCTTTGGCCCTGGCAGAAGGTGGGGCTTCTGTAGGTTTGATGGATGCGGATATTTACGGACCCAGTGTTCCCATCATGTTTGGCGTTCGGGGTGAGCGACCTTTGATGAAGGAGGTGAATGGTAAAGGGATGATTCTCCCTTTAGAAAAATTTGGTATACGTTTGATCAGTATAGGGCTATTGGTTGATGAAAAGAATGCTGTGGTATGGAGAGGACCTATGGCCAGCAGTGCCATCAGGCAGTTTATCACCGATGTTGATTGGGGCGAACTGGATTACCTGGTTATTGATATGCCACCGGGTACCGGAGATATCCATCTTACCCTTATGCAAACTGTACCGGTAACAGGTGTAGTCATTGTAACTACCCCACAGAATGTTGCCCTGGCAGATGCCAAAAAAGCAATCGCTATGTTCGGTCAGGCCCAAATTAATGTGCCTATTATAGGGCTGGTGGAGAATATGGCCTATTTTACCCCAGCTGAATTACCGGATAATAAATATTTTCTTTTTGGAAAAGAAGGGGGAAAAAGACTGGCAGAAGAATATGACCTGCCTTTCCTGGGACAGATCCCACTTATTCAAACCATCAGAGAGGGTGGAGATGAAGGTATTCCGGCCATGCTCAGCAGTGACCAACTCAGCCAGCAGGCATTCAGAAATATTACCTCTCAGGCAGTCAGAAATATTGCCATCCGAAATTCACAGATGCCGGTTACCCAACCCATCGAAATGGTGAAATAGTCGGTAAAGCAGTACCTGTTTCTTTTGCTATCTTCGGTATATGTATAATTTACCGCATTTCAAGGAAAAGGATGCAGAAACGGTATTGGCTTTCATGAAACAACATCCGTTTGTCATGTTGATGGGTACAGATACTGATCAAAGGCCGGTTGCTACTCAGGTACCTGTATTAATTTCAGAAAGCGAAGGGCGATTCATTTTGCGTGGACATATCATGCGGCAAAATGACCACCATAAAGCATTTATCCAGAATGATCAGGCTTTAGTTGTTTTTACCGGTCCGCATACCTATATAAGTGCCAGCTGGTATGAAAATAAACAACAGGCTTCTACCTGGAATTATATGTCGGTACATGCAAGAGGAACCATACGATTTTTGGAAGATGCTGCGCTTTTGAGTTTGTTGGATGAATTGACCAGTCACTTTGAAAATGATGACACTTCACCTTCTCTATACAAAGAACTATCAAAAGAATATATCCTTCCCCTTACCAAGGCCATTGTGGCTTTTGAAATCAAAATCGATTCAATAGAACATGTATTCAAACTTAGTCAGAACAAGGATAAAATGACGTATGAGAACATTATTGAAAAATTGCAGGGAAGCGATGATCAGTCTCGTTCAATTGCTGACGAAATGGTTAAAAGAAAAAAACAACTCTTTCCAGATGTATAAAATTCCTATTTCTTTCCTATGCCTAATCATATTTCTTGGTTGCGCAAATTATAAAAAGATGAACCGTTTGGAAGCAAAGAATTTTGATAAGGAAGGACATAGGGGTTGCCGTGGATTGAGACCCGAAAATACCATACCTGCCATGCTTCATGCCCTTGAACTGGGAGTAACCACCCTGGAAACGGATATTGTGATTACAAAGGATAAAAAACTGGTATTAAGTCATGAGCCTTTTTTTAATCATGAAATATCCACCAAACCAGATGGTACACTGGTTACAGAAGCGGAAGAGAGATCGCTGAATATTTATCAAATGAATTATGCTGAAGTGAGAAAGTTTGATGTGGGAATGCGTCCACACCCAAGGTTTCCGGCACAACAGAAAATGGCTGCATACAAACCACTATTAAGTGAGATGATTGATTCTGTTGAACATTTTTGCCAGGTTAATCATAGAACACCTGCAGAGTATAATATCGAAACAAAAACACAACCGGCAACCGACGATCAATATCATCCAAAACCGGCTGAATTTGTAGAGTTACTGGTAGCTGTGATTATGGAGAAAAAGATTATAGAAAGGGTAACCATACAATCCTTTGACCCGAGAACCCTGCAATACCTTCATGAACATTATCCTTCATTTAAGACGGCTTTATTAGTAGAAGATTTTGATAAGAAACCATTTGCCCTTCAATTAAAAGAACTGGGCTTTATTCCCACAGTGTACAGTCCCTCAGAAATATTAATTACACCCTTACTGGTAAAACAATGTAAAGATGCCGGAATTGGACTCTTACCCTGGACGGTTAACAGTATTCAAAGAATACGTGAACTGAAAAAAATGGGTGTAACCGGAGTGATCTCTGATTTTCCTGATCTGTTTGCCAAATTATAGTCATATAGTCTGGCGCTCAGCTACTTATTCCATGTATACATCTAATACTGGTTTCTCAAATTATCCCCGCGGGCAAAAAAATATTTTTTGGGTAAAACCAAACTTCTCGGTATACCGTAGATATACCTGAAAACCTATTCAACAACCTAATTACAACAAAAATTATGAAAAAGATTATCATCCTGTTTCTATCTGCATTTGCATTAAATGCTTCTATGGCGCAAAAAATGGATAAGCCTGTTGAAGTGGGCGGTGCACCCATGTATGCAAGTAAAAACATTGTAGAAAATGCAGTCAATTCAAAAGACCATACCACTTTGGTTGCTGCTGTGAAAGCTGCGGGTCTTGTAGAAACCTTACAATCAGCTGGTCCATTTACTGTTTTTGCACCAACCAATGATGCGTTTGCGAAATTGCCAGCCGGAACTGTAGAATCTCTGGTTAAACCAGAGAACAAAGCTACACTCACAAAAATCCTGACTTATCATGTAGTAGCCGGTAGCCTGGATTCAAAAGCATTGGCTAAACTGATTAAAGAAGGGAATGGAACGGCTTCTTTGAAAACTGTATCCGGCGGGATATTGAAAGCCAGTATGAAGGGGAATAAAATAATTCTTACAGATGAAAAAGGAGGGATCTCTACAATTACCATCAAAAATGTGTACCAAAGCAACGGAGTGATTCATGTTGTAGATACGGTGGTATTGCCTTCATAAACCCTCGTTTTTCCAGGATAGCAGAAACGCTGGTGATACTTGTATTGCCGGCGTTTATTTTTTTGAATGTTTGCTGTTGCTCTTATTTTATTGCAACTTTGTAAAATTATGCGACCCATAATTATTACACTAGACGGTTATTCATCCTGTGGCAAAAGTACCTTGGCAAGGCAATTGGCTATTCAACTCAACTATGTATTTATAGATAGTGGCGCCATGTACCGGGCCATTACTTTATATTTTTTAAGACAGCATATTGACTGGAATAATACTGCAAAAGTAAAAAAAGCCTTATCTGCAATTACCCTTTATTTTCAATATAATCCGCTTACCGGGCAAAGCGATATGTTTTTAAACGATGAAAATACAGAAGCTTTGATCAGAGATATGCTGGTAAGCGAACATGTAAGTGAAGTGGCGGCTATTAAAGAAGTCAGGGAATTTGCTGTGGCGCAACAGCAAAAAATGGGAGAGAAGAAAGGAATTGTTATGGATGGAAGGGATATTGGAACAACCGTATTTCCCAATGCCGAACTCAAAATATTCGTGACTGCCGATCCAGCCATTCGTGTAGAAAGAAGGTTTAAAGAATTGTATGAGCGAAACCCCAATATCACTATTGAAGAAGTAAAAAATAACCTGGAAATGCGCGATTATATTGATAGCAATCGCGAATTTAGTCCCTTGCGTCAGGCAGCCGACGCTGTTGTACTCGATAATTCCAATCTTAGTCGGGAGGAGCAATTGTCTATTGCACTGGGATGGGCAAAAGAAAAAATGATCTAATAAGTAGTGGTCATATCATCAGGCACACAAATGATAAAATCTGCACGCCCTATATTTTCTGCCAATAGTTTGGATATATCTTTTTGACTCACCGTAGTAATGGTTCCGTAATGTAGTTCTGGACGTTTATTTTTCAGATGCCAGAGAATTCCTTCATAGTTATCTGAATGGTAGGATCCATTAAAATGGATAAAAAGACTGCCGGGGGTATAACTCTGAAGAATGAAATAAGCCATCGTCGCATCTTTGATAGCTTGCGCTTTTGGTAAATTCACACCACTGTGGCCACCCATCATTTCCAGCATTTTTTTATAACCGGGAAGTTCGGGGTCATAAGCAATCGGCAAGGGGGCTATCCAGGATTTTTCTTTTGCACTTATACTATCCAGTGCTTCAAAACCGCCTTTGGAAACCATAGCGGCATATTTTCTGGGGACATTCGTAGCTGCAAAATGAATTTGGTTTTCTTTGGCAAAATTTACCAAAGGTGCATAATCAGTTGGATAGTTCTTCCATAACCTGGCCGTTGAATCCAGTTCTTTTGCCTTAATCTTTCCACTTACATAAAGATCTAATGCATTCTGGTTATCCTGTTCAAACATTTCCGCCCCCATTACCAGGTTACGTTTTTGTTTCAGATCGGTAGTAACTTCCAGTTGTAGCCAGTGAGAAATGGGATTATTATGAAATTCGCCGAATAGAACTATATCCTTATCCTTTAAAATACGGATCATTTTTTCATAACTGACTTTTTTGCCTTTGGCATTATATAGTACATAGGCAGGCTTTTGTTGCCCAAACCCAATTACGAATTGACATAAACACGCTATCAATAATCCGGTTATTTTCATTACACAGCATTTTTGTTGAAGGCAAGATAATACATTTTCTCCCTGATTATATAAACATGAGAAATGGTAAATGGGTGTTTGGGGTATGTTTAATTGGAGTGAGAAGCCTGGTAATGTTGTAAAAGTTCATCTCCCCCAAAATCATGTAACAAATCACGATATACTGAATGCACATGATTGGCATTGTTTTGCGTATTATCATATTCAATAATAATTGTTGGACCCTGAACGCGATAATAGGTTCCTTTTCCAATTTCTTTTTCGGTTGCTCCTGCCCATACAAAATACAGGTTCTCCAAGCCTGATTTCTGTATTTCTTGCAATCTGTCGTCAGCAAATAAACGGGTAAATCGATGGGTATACAAACTAACAATATTTAATAATGCCTGTTGCTGAACCGGAGTCATCTCTGCATAGGAGATCCCTGCAGGATGGTCAATCATGGCTTTTCTTTTGTCGAAGGTTAGAATGTCTTTAGGGGCTGCCGTATCAATAATCGCTTTTTTTAGCTGTGAGGCAGTAAGAGAATGAAGCATCTGAAACCCGATATCTGTTTCATCTTTCAATACTTCTTTTCCTTTTTGCGGGCCGCTTAATACAATGCCAGGATTCGTTCCTAAAAAGCTGGGCGTACCGGCAACCAGTTTTTTATTGGCTACTGAAAAGTTAAATGACATATGATGTCCTTCAAATCGCCATCCCCAAATTGTATTGTTGGCAGGAATCCCGAAAATAGAAAAATGATAATTACCTGTATCCCGATAATGGTCATCCTGTTTCCTGTTTTCTAACTCTTTTAAAACCACTTCTAATTGCCTGATCTGTTGTATTTTACCAATGGCCTGGTTACTCAAACAGGTTTGTAATAAATGAAGTGCCAGTTGCTTTTGCTGATCAGTCATTTCATTGAATGTAATTCCTTTTCTTTCCAATGGAACAAAATGATAATTATATCTTTCTTCTGATTCGAATGGGAAAAGGGTATTTATTTTTTCATTAGGCGTAAGGGTTTGGATAAATTTATTGGCAGCACTTACAATGTCCTGGCTTTTTGCGTTTATACAAATCATAAACAAGCCCAGTAATAAAATGGCAATACGTTTCATTGAAATGGGTTTAGGTATTAGTAGGGTGAACAAGCGTGATTACGAATATAATCATTGAAAGGCAGATATCCTATCAGGGTCAGCGACCAGCCGGATATTTTTTGTTCCCAAAATCATATCATTGTCGCCCTCCAGTTTTTTTAGGATCCGGGTGCCGACACCTTGCTTATTCAATTCCTGAACAATATCTTGAAATACCTGTTTTTGTAGGGTATCCCTTATCGTATTAAACACCAGTTTCCCATTTTTATTTAATCTGTTACAGACTGCCTGTATAAATGATGAGTGGGTGCAGGTTTCCGGTATGGTATCTATCAGGAAGAGATCAATAATGATCAGATCAAAACAATCTGAATTTGTATTTACAAATTCGGCTGCGTCGGCCTGGATGATTTTAATATTGTTATATTGATATATGCCAAATTCTTTTTCTGCAATCGAAATGATGATTTCATCAATGTCAACCAGGGTAATAAAGGCAGTAGAATGAAAATTCTCACGAATGGTTTCAACAATTGACCCGGCACCCATTCCCAATACCAAAACAGTTTTGATGGAATTGTCAAAGGGAAGTTTCCGTAAGGCTTTGAAAAATATTCGCTGAAGAGATCCATAAGAGTAATTGGAGATATTGGTATCCAGTATTTTTTTACCATTCAATAGATTCACAACCAATGTTCCGCTAAAATCGGATTCATAGGTAGCAAGTTTTACTGGAACAAAATAGCTCAATAACCTTTTAAACATGCAGCTAAGGTAAGGGCAAATGGCAGGAATGATAGGTAGTAAAATGAGAAAGATTTTCCGGGAATCTATATTTACTGATTCCCGGAAACCGATAAGCTGCTTCTGTTTTACGCTTCCTTAATTAACTTCTTGATTTGATCTGCCATTTCCGGAGTTACAGAAACTCCATGGACTGTTGCTGCATGTTCTGCAGCTTTTTGTAATATTTCCTGTTCTGTTTCGGCTTTCAAAACGGTAGCACAAGTAAAGCCGGCATCTGCACATTTTAATGTTTTCATTTTTCAAGTATTTATAGGTTTAATAAGTGATTACGCGATCATTTTCTACTATCAGGCTAACCAGTATTTCAGGAAGGGCAAAACTTGCCGGTTTCCCCAAAAGGTCATCTTCTGTAATGCCTCTTGCCTTACTGGAATTACCAGAGAGGTAAAACTTTCCTCCTCCTTTTACAATAGCATCAAAATGCTCTCGGAGTTTGCCGGTACCAAGTCCAGATAAATTATCTAGTACACTATTTCTGATAAGCTGTACAGCATCGCCTGCCAAAAACAGAACAACTGTATGGCCCTCGGCAATAGCTGTTTTGGCTACTAAAAAAGCTAGTGCAGCGCGCGTTGGGTTTTCAGGACCCACCGTTACATGAATAAGGATTTTCATTTTTGGAGCAGGTTTTAGGTTAGGAGATGCATGAATTGACTGCCAGGCACAGAAAGGCAAAACCAACAGAAAGAAGATTTTTTTTAGATAGCCCGGGTTTCTTTTTTTCATTGTTATGTATTTTGAACACAATGATAAGCCCGTCATTTTAATGATGACGGTATCAAAAGATACATAACCAAAAATAAATTTGAATCCGTGGGAGATGGGTGGAAATATTATTTCAATTCAATATACCCCCTGAATAATTTGATCTTTTTTTCTTTTTCAAACTGTTTGAGGATTCTTGATATCACCACCCTGGTTGTTCCTAATTCATGCGCTAATTGTTGGTGTGATATATGAATGTGGTTTTCGGTATTGAGCGGGGCTCGTTTCAGATAATCCCAAACCCGATCCGGGATATGGTCAAAAACAATGCCTTCGAATGAATTGATGAGTTCGTCATATCTTCTGCGGAACATATGGATTACATATTTATTCCAGGAAGGATATTTTGATTGCCATTGATAAATCAGGTCTGCAGGAAAAATTAATACTTCAGTAGGTTCTGTTACTACACCATGCGAGCTGCTTTTGTTATTAAAATAAGCCGCCGCAAGAGACATGGTGCATGTTTCTTCTGCTCTTACATAATACAGTAATATTTCTCTGTCTTCTTTCTGTTGATACACCCGTATCGCCCCTTTTAAGACTATCGGTAGAAATTTAACATACTGTCCATCTCGTACAATAATATCACCTTTTTTAAAACTATTTACCTGGCCATACTTTACCAATTCTTCTCTGAATTCAGGTTCAGGGAAGAACTTTAAATACGTTTGAAATGTTTTCAGATCCTCAATCATTTTCTGAAGAAGAAATAAGGTTCAAGATTAGTTTGAGTGAATTTCGAGCTTAGTAAAAATAGGAAATTCAGAATCTAAGACAAATAAAACAAGGTTTTTTACCATTTTTTGACCACTCTGGCAGTCTCTTCAAAATGAGATGGCATCAGACTTAGGCTTACTTGTACCTGTTTTTTACGAATTAGTTATCATTCGTTTCCAGGTTGTTTTTTAGCTGCTCAAGACTGGTGTCAATATCTTTAGTCAATGCTTTTTTCAGATTTAGCAGCATATGTATTACCCGCATCATATAATTGAGTTCACCCATAAACACCCAGGTTAGATGGGTTTGGTTTTCTGCAAAAGGACTGGTTTCCATATACGTTTGGGCTTTGCCTGTAAATGGTTTTATAAAACGTACTTCGGAAGATATTTTTTCTGATTCAATAATTTGTGTTATTTCCTGTTCTCCTTTGCCTACCTGTTTATTTTCACTTTCCCAGGCATAGATAAAACCCACTGTTCCATCAGTTCCGGTAAATGTTTTCTTTATTGCTGGGTCGGTCATAATCCATTTGTTATATAGTTCTCCATTTCGTAAAAGTTTACTATAATCAAACACTGCTTGTTGAGCCCTATTGATTAAAATAGTCCGAATAATAGTGTATTCCCTTGCAGAAAATAAAGCAATGATAAAGGGGATGGCAATGATGATTAAAACACACAATAATATGACCATGCGAATTAGTTGAAAGTGTACAATCCAATACTTAATTATATTCAAAAACAAGATACCCCCATGGCTCCATTGTCGATGGTTTGCCACTTATCGTTTGGCTATTCCCTTTGAAAACATTGTAAGCTTTACCAAAGAGAGATTTGTCGGTAATGGTTATGGTTTGCTCCGTTGCGGATAAGTTAAGAATCACCAATACTTTTTTTCCGGCATTCTCACGTAAAAATGCGTAAACAGTGGCATCATTTCCGGTTGCTATTTTTTTGAATGAAGCATTGGGTGCGAGAGCCGGGTTTCTTTTATGAAGAGAAAGTAGTGTTTTATAAAATCCAGCCCTTTGAAAATTTTCGAATTGGATGGGATCCTTTTCAAAAAATGCCAATGCCCTTAATACAGGCTCTTCCTGTCCGCTATAGATTAGTGGCAGGCTATTCACCATAGTTTGGGTAAATACAGCAAAAGGAGCATGCACTTTCCCTGGAAAACTCCCATAATCTGCCTTGTTCCAACTATTTTCATCATGATTGCTGGTAAAATATAGTTGCAATGTCTGGGCAGGGTAGAGCGCATCATTTTGTTTGCGGATACTATCTAACCCAAATGCAGGTCTTTCACCTTTTGCAATTAGTTCCATCATATGAAACATGGTCCAGGGATAAACCGCATCAAAACCACTTTTTGGTAAATAGGATTTATCTCCTTCGGCCAGCATAAATACATTCTTTACCTGTTTCAGCTTGCTAATACATTTACGCCAGAATTCACCGGGAACATTCCAGGCAACATCACAACGAAATCCATCAATATCCGTGTTTACCAACCAGTATTTCATAGCAGCAATCATACTATCCTGCATTTCCTTATTGCCATAATCCAATTGCCGGGTATCTGTCCAGTCAAACGGAACAGCTGGTTTCCCTGTTTTGTCTTTTACAAAAAAATCAGGATGTGTAGTAAGCCAGATATGGTCTGCACCGGTATGATTGGGGACCCAGTCAATAATCACTTTCATTCCCTTGCTATGGATGGATTTCACAAGCAGTTTCCAATCAGCCATGGTTCCAAATTCGGGATTGATGGCTTTGTAATCGGATACTGCATAATAACTACCCAGACTTCCTTTTCTATCCAGTTTGCTGATGGGACTTAAAGGCATGAACCACAAAGTTTGTACACCCATATCTTTCAGTCGGTCCAGATGTTTGGCAAATGCATTCAGTGTACCTTCTTTGGTATATTGACGAACATTTACTTCATAAATATTGCCGTGGATGATCCAATCGGGGTGATCAAGCTTATTATTGGAATCAGGTGTTTTGTGTAATTGGGCAATGCCAGAAAAGCCGGTAAGGATGGCAAATAGAAGGGCCAGGGTATTTTTTTTCATAATAGCATTTTTCGAGACAAATAAAGCTAAGCATTTATTACAGAATATAAAAAGAGACTGGTTCTGAACATATACTTATTCAACTGATATCATCCGGGCCTGATTTGGGCGGTTTTTCTTTCATGTATAATACAAAATGAATAACGGTATATACAATCCATACCAGGAGGAAAGCTGCCCGTTCCAGGATTTTCATATTGTCATTTGATCGGAAGGAGTTAATGAGAATTTCAGTTCCGGTTATGATCAGGAACAGGCCAATAATCGAAGCGTATAAATGCAGTTTTTTCTTCGGGAGAGTAAAAAAATTCATTAACGGTTAAGTTTTAATGGAAGAGATGTCATTTTAGGGGTGCATCTCTTTTACAAATTTCAGCTTCCCAATTTGTAGTCATCAAATCCATGCGGTATTTGATTTATTCCGATATGAAGATAGGAAAAGTTTATAGATTCTATTTAGCACAAGCATTCATAGCATTTATTTAATAGAATGGGCCTAGAGGGGATTCTAATCAGGTAACAACAGCGGTTCCAAATCGAGTAATTCCTCTTCGCTAAATAGTTTTGAATGAATCAGGAATCTCAGCCCAAGTGGAATTTCAAGGGAAAAACTGCTTCCTCTGCCAGGCGTAATATCGAGTATGAGTTGTGTATGCTGCCAGTAAGAAAATTGATCTGAAGCCATATAAAATCGGCAGCCTTCTATTTCGCCGAGACAAACATCATTACTGCCTATTAGAAACTCTCCTTTGGTAAAGCACATAGGTTGACTGCCATCACAACAACCGCCGCTTTGGTGAAACATCAGATCACCATGGGCTGATTGTAATCGATGAATGAGTTCTTTCGCTTTTTCGGTAACTAAGATTCGTTTAACTGGCATACATCTAAAATGAAAGGGTAAAAAAGGCGGGGATCTCTCCCCGCCATATGATTGCTAAAAATGGTAATCACTAAAAGAAACCCAGTTTTTTCTTATCATAAGAGATCAGCATATTTTTTGTTTGCCTGTAATGTGCCAGCATCATTTTATGTGTTTCTCTTCCGAATCCTGATTTTTTATATCCGCCAAATGGTGCATGTGCAGGGTAAGCATGGTAACAGTTTACCCATACCCTTCCGGCCTGAATAGCACGGGGAACCTGATAGAGTTCATGGGCGTCCCTTGTCCATACACCTGCTCCCAATCCATACAAAGTATCATTGGCAATAGCAATGGCTTCTTCGGTTGTTTTGAAAGTGGCAACCGCTACTACCGGCCCGAATATTTCTTCCTGAAAAATACGCATTTTGTTATGGCCTTTGAACATGGTAGGTTTGATATAATATCCATGTTCCAAACCGCTATTCTGGTGAAACGCTTCACCGCCACAGAGTAATTGAGCACCTTCCTGTTTGGCAATATCCAGGTAACTCAGAATTTTATTGTATTGATCTTCCGAAGCCTGTGCACCCATCATGGTATCTGCACTTAAGGGGTTACCCAGTTTAATCGCATTCACCCTGGCCACTACTCTTGCTAAGAATTTATCAGCGATGCTCTCATGTACTAATATCCGGCTTGGACAAGTACATACTTCTCCCTGGTTAAGGGCAAACAACACAGCACCTTCAATGGCTTTGTCAAAGAAGTCATCATCAGCATCCGCTACAGACGGAAAAAAGATATTAGGAGATTTTCCACCCAATTCCATGGTAACCGGAATAATGTTTTCTGAAGCATATTGCATAATCAGTCTGCCTGTAGTAGTTTCACCTGTAAAGGCAATTTTGTTAATTTCCTTAGAAGTTGCTAAAGGTTTCCCGGCTTCTAATCCAAAACCAGTTACTACATTTAATACACCAGCGGGTAGGATATTCCCAATCAATTCCATTAGTATTATTAATGAAGTTGGCGTTTGTTCGGCAGGTTTTACCACAACACAACATCCTGCAGCAAGTGCCGGTGCTATTTTCCAGGAAGCCATCAATAGGGGAAAATTCCATGGAATAATTTGTCCAACTACCCCTAATGGTTCATGTAAATTAATGCAAACGGTATTTTCATCATGTTCAGAAACACTTCCTTCTTCTGCCCTGATAACCCCGGCAAAATATCTGAAATGGTCAACGCAGAGTGGCAGGTCTGCTGCGCGGGTTTCCCGGATTGCTTTTCCATTATCAATGGTTTCAACAATAGCCAGGTATTCCAGGTTGTCTTCAATTACCTGTGCAATTTTTAATAAAAGATTGCTACGGGTAGTTACTGAACTTTTGCTCCAGGTTAAAAAAGCTTTGTTGGCAGCTTTTACCGCCTTTTCAATATCGGCAGCATTTCCCCTTGCAGCATGTGTAAAAACTTTTCCATCAATAGGAGAGATATTTTCAAAATATTCCCCAGAATCAGGGGCTTGCCATTTACCATCAATAAAATGGTCGTAACGGGCTTTGAAAGCGGGTCGGGCCGCCACAAGTGATGGGCTGGCAACAGTAGTTTCTGTACTCATAATATGGCATTTAATCGTTAAAGAATGCCTGAAACTAATCTCCTTTTGAAGTTGACTGCCTGCATAATTGTATTTTTCAATAGCACAATTGTACCTTTTTCTAAATCCTGACAAACAAAATTCACCTCATTTCGCAATGTTTTGTAATTTAAGGTTACGATTATGCCAATAGGAAAACGATTAGATAGTATTGAACTCACCCATCCCAAATATCTCCAGACCCTGGTAGAGAATAGGCGGATATTTAATCTGGATAATTGTGAACTGAATATTTTCGAAAGCTACCAGCAGGCTTACCGGGTTCCCCTTACTTTTAATGATTTTGTGATCACCAGCATGATAAGGGGTAAGAAGGTAATGCACCTATACAATAAACCTTCTTTTGATTACCTGCCTGGTGAAACCGTAATCCTGCCTGCCAATGAAACCATGGTAATTGATTTTCCTGAAGCACAGGCAGCAACCCCTACCCAGTGCATTGCATTAGCGGTTGATCAAAAATATATTTCCGGAACTTTAGAATACCTGAATCATTTTTACAATAGTGATAAATCTGAGCAGCAAGACTGGCGTTTACAATTTAACCAATATCATTTTGCGAATGATACAGAGATCACTGATTTGATTAATAAACTGATCCGGATCTGCAGTGGTACAGAAAAAGCGAAAAATATATTTGCTGATCTTAGTCTGAAAGAATTATTGATACGATTGGTGCAAAGCCAGCACCTGGAACAGGTATACACTGAAAGTTCGGAGATACAGAATCAAACAAGATTGCATTATGTGTTAAACTATATCAGTGGCCACCTGACAGATGGAATTGTTGTAAATGAGCTTTCCAAAAAAGCTTATATGAGCCGGAACCTTTTTTTTAAATGGTTTAAAGAACAGGTAGGTATTACACCGCTGGAGTTTATCAATAACGAACGTATTAAAATGGCCAAACAGTTATTGAAAGATACACGTACCAGTATTACAACTGTTAGCTTGCAATGCGGATTTACGGATGTGAATTATTTTGTCAGGCTATTTAAAAAAACAGAAGGTATCACCCCGGCTGTTTACAGAACCTGCGTAATGAGTAATTCCTGAACAGGCCAGTTTTTCATTACTATCTATTTCCTGTTATTTACTAACTAAACTTCCCAGTTCTCTTTTTCTCCATTTTATGATTTCATACCATATTACCGATGCAAAACCAGTGCCAATGCAGAGTAACAATTCGGGTGCTGGTAATGAAGAGAACAGGAAGAAAGAAGAAAAAACAGGAATGTAAAATAAAGAACCTGTTATAGCAATGGTAAGAAGAATGATCAGTAAAACAAGGTTATTCTTATATTTCAAAGTCGTGAGCACTGAATAATAAAATGATCGGTTAATCAATGTCAGGAATATATTTGCTGATATAAGTACTGCAAAGACCATGGTTCTGGTAATTGTTTCATTGAGCCCTTGACTTACAGCATATTGGTAAATACCCAATGTTCCTGCTGTAATGAATAATCCCTGTATGATACTGGTAGTTAATTCTTTCCAATTGAAAAAATTGCTGGTAAATGGCCGCGGTTTTTGTAGCATAGTATTTTTTTCCATTGGCTCGTTTTCATAAATTATCGAGCAGGTAGGCCCCATGATCAGTTCCAGAAAAATAATATGAACTGGTGAGAATATATTCGGATAGATCCAACCCAGTGCCAGGGGAGTAAATACAGTGAGTATAATAGGGAGATGAATCGAAATAATATACCGGATCGCTTTTTTGAGGTTAGTATAGATTCTCCTTCCCATGGCAACGGCATCCACCATTTTCGATAGATCATCTTCCAGTAAAATCAATGAAGCTGCCTGTTTAGCTATTTCGGTTCCTTTTTTACCCATGGCTATACCTATGTGGGCAGATTTCAAAGCTGGGCCATCATTTACACCATCACCTGTCATTGCAACAATTTCATGATTTGCTTTCAGTGTATTGATGATCTTTAATTTTGCTTCAGGGAACATTCTGGTAAATACAAAACAGGAAGTAACTTTTTTGGTTAGTTCTGTATCAGATAGCTGCATTAATTCATCCCCTGTAATTGTTTTTTCATATCCCCTGAAGCCTATCTGTTTAGCAATTGCAGAAGTGGTAGCAGAATTATCTCCCGTTACAATTTTTACAGCTATGCCGGCTGTATAAAAATCATTTAATACAGATTGAATATTTTTTTTTGGCGGATCATAAAATCCAACCAGTCCTTTAAATCGGAAAGGGAATTCCTGCTGGGTTGCAGGGAAATCAGTGCCTGCAAATTCAGCATCCGCTACTGCCAAAACACGATATCCTTCATTGGCAAGTGTAGTGATGGCGGATTCGATTTGTTCTGTTTGGGTTATGGTAAGTGAACAGCTATTCATAATGGCCTCTGGGGCGCCTTTGGCTGCTATGATTCTGTTTTTGATATTGTTTTCAAACAAATGAGTCATCATTGGGGGCTTCCCAGCCAGTGGGTATTCGTGAATCATTTTATACTGTTGTCTTTCATCTTTTCCAATAACAGTGGAATAGGCATTATGCAGGGCAGTCTCCATCGGGTCAAAAGGAATGGGTTCACTGGCCCACATAGCTATTTGTATCAGCTCTTTTTCCTCTTCTGTTTTTATATTTTTCAGGTCAATAATAGTTTGCTCAGAAGGCACGAAGAGTTTTGCCAGGGTCATTTTGTTTTCAGTAAGTGTTCCGGTTTTATCTGTGCAAATCACAGTAGCACTACCCAAAGTTTCAACAGTCTTCATTTGTTTTACCACGATCCCCATTTTCATTAATCTCCAGGCACCCAATGCCATAAATGTGGTAAAAGCTACCGGAATCTCTTCCGGTAAAATGCTCATGGCAAGTGTGAGTGCTTTTAAGAGGCTATCTAATACGCTATGTGAAATTGTATAATTTATCAACCAAACAATCCCGAAGACAATAGCTCCGGCAATCACCATTTTCTTGACAAAATCCCCAATCTGGGTTTCAAGGGGTGTTTTTTCTTCCTTGATGTTTTCCAGGCTTTCTCCTATTTTACCCAATTTTGTATTACTTCCGATTGCAGTTATAGTGGCAATGGCCAAACCACTGGCTACTGTTGTACCTCTGTAAACATTTTTATCTTCTTTATCCACATCCTTAAATAATGGAAAGGATTCGCCGGTAAGTATTGATTCATTCACCGAAAAATCATTAGAATGAATAATCACTCCATCAGCAGCTATCGACCCCCCCTCTTCAATGATCATACTATCACCCATTACAAGTTCATCCGTTTTTATCTCCCTAACCTCCCCATCCCTGATTACTTTGCAGGTAGGTTGGGTAAAATCTTTTAGTTTCTCCAAAGCATTTCTGCTTCTTGAATCCTGGTATAAGGAAATAGTTACTACCAGTACGATGGCAGATGCAAGAAAGATGCCATCACCTGTATTACCGCTGATAAAATAAATACAGGAAGCCGCCAACAAGAGAATAACCATTGGCTCTTTGGCTAGACTTTTTAGTGCATCAATAAACCTATTTTCTTTTTTGTAACGAAGATTGTTAGTTCCGAATTCGTTCCTTGCTTCAATTACTTTTTCAGCGCTTAGGCCTTGGGTTGCAAAATTATTAATCGGTATCATACTCAATCAGTTGGGTGGCGATACCCCGGTAGAATCGTCATTGGTTAATAGGATACTGAGATTTATGCACAGGAAGCAGGCTATAGTCAGTATTTTTCTAGTATCGCGAAATTACTAAACTAAGTTGGGCTGGTTAAGGCATAAAATACTGATTCTGGTCATCTTACTTAATAAATAGCCAGTTTAGCACAAATTATCAGGTTGCTTGCCCATTCTTCATATTGGAAAATGATGGGATAGATTACCTGGTTTAGTGGAAACTATTTTTTCAGCCTATAAAACTGCGATACATTCAACAGAAACCTTGATCCCAGCGGGAAAGGGCATAACCTGTGGTGTACTTCGTGCCGGGGCGTTCTCTGGAAAGAACTCTGCATACACTTTATTAAGGATACTAAAGTCATTGCCGCTTACCATGAAAACAGTTGTCTTTACAACTTTCCTCATATCACTGCCCGCCTCTGTCAGAATAATTTTGATATTCTGAAAAGATTGGCGAAGCTGCTCTTCAAAATCATCGCTGATGACTAGTCCGGTTGACAGGTCTAGTCCTGGCGTACCGGAAAGAAATATAAAAGGATCTGCAATCATGGCCTGTGGAAATACGCTACTCATTTTCGGTGCCTTTGGGGTGTAGAAGTTCTTTACAGTGCTCATAATATGGTATTGATAAAATTTATAATGAAGTGCTAATAGCAGCCACTAAATTGGTTCGCTATATTTTACAAAATCTAATCAGTCTATTTAGTAACAGCCCTCATCGGATATACTTCATAATTGTTTAATCCATTTGCCGGATCTTTGGAAATAATAGCTGTCAATTCTTCTTCATTATCTACCGCAACCACGGCAATCCCGAATCCGCCTTTTGGATCCATTACCGGTCCCAACACAATTACGGTTCCATTCTCAACAAAAGGTTTCCAAAAAGCAATATGGTTAAACATGATTTGACGTTCTTCTTCATTCATATCTACCATGAAGGAAGCTCTTGGGGGATTGAGTTTCAGGAAGAAATGCTTTTTTTCTGTACCCATAAAATGATTCAATAAGAAATATAGTAAAAGAATAATTCATTACAAACTATTGGTTGCATCATTCTCTATTTTATCAAGCATCCATTTCCCATTTAGCTGACTTAAAAAATACGTGGTTTTATAATTGTCCCCGAAAACCATTTTAATAATGGCTTTACCATTGGAAATACTCTTTTCAACAATGAAGGCTTTTGTAAGATTATCCCATACTTCCTGATAATCCTGCGCTTTCATAACCAGATCTGCCTCAAAACCCCATGGAGGACCATCATTCTGAGGGTGCTGCAAAAAATACCGATCACTTGAACTAAAATAATTTTTCATCTCTGTGAGATAAGCTTCTGAAAAAAAACCGCTTTTCCTTAACTCGGTCAGGTATTGTTCTGCGCCCCCGAAATCAATAGCATAAAAATTGGTTGTATTGGCACCGCCACCTTTTACAAGGTGTATTCTATTTAACCTGGTATTGTTCTGCTGATACCATTTCAAAAACCGGATAATAAAACTATCCGGCGCATTGGTGATTGCTGTTGAATCTGCAATAGCCGTGTTTTGTTTCTCTTGTTTCTCAGAACAGGAAATAATACTGCTAATGACCAGAATGGATAAGACTAAAAGGCCTTTATTTTTCATATTCCTTCAATTTTGAACGAGGAACAGGCATCCAAAATCCTGATAGTAATAAGTTAGTCATTGTACTGACACACTTACGCTTGCTATGTGCAAATGATAGAAATTTTTTTATTGATTTCCTTCATAAGCTTTTTCCAGTCCTGCAATAGAAATCTTATCCATCGCCATCATGGCTTTCATTACCCTGGCTGATTTGGCAGGGTCTTTATCGTTCATTAGTTTACCTAGTGCAGAAGGGATAATTTGCCAGGAGAGACCATATTTATCTTTTAACCACCCACACCTGCTTTTTTCACCCCCTTCTGACAACTTTTCCCATAGCTCGTCTACTTCTTCCTGTGATTCACAATTTACAAATAAGGAGATGGCAGGAGTAAAACTGAACATAGAGCCGCCATTAAGTGCAAAAAATTCATATCCTTCCAAAGAAAAGGTTACAGACATTACAGGGCCGTTTTCACCCATACGGGAAATTTTCCCAATCTTTCCATTCTTAAAAATTGAAAGATAGAAATACATGGCTTCTTCGGCTTTATCATGATACCATAAAAAAGGAGTGATTTTTTGCATATAAAAGATTGTCGTACAAACATAGCTTTCATTATTCATCCATGCAAGCAATATGCTTATTAGCTAGTATTTGCTGTAACTATCTTGTATTGCTGCTCTAAAAATATGTGCTACTGAACCGGGGTATTTTTGATAACCTTTTTTGATTTCTTGCCAGGAGGTATTTTTTTAAAAAGTCCGCCATTATGAGAAAATCCGGGTCTTCCTGATAAATAGCCACCGTGACTGCTGGCATGATGCCTGTTTGGACCTTGTGCTTTCGCAGACAGAAGCAACTGGCATGCTAAAAAAGGGATCAGGATGTATTTTTTGGGCATTATTGGGATTTACCGTGTTTGCTCTATAAAATTAGTAAATAGACTGAAAAAAGCAAGACAAAACTAAAATAGCAGGAATTGATCAGTAATAGGTTTCTACCAGGCAGCTCTGACAACCTGTTTTTGAATCCTTCCCTTAAAATTGTAATATTGACAAGATGGAAGACCCTTTTGACCTGCCTGTTTCTTACAATAATCAAACACTTATTTTTAAAGCATGGCTGATAACCACAGGCTATACCCATAAATTCAAGGTGTTGGTAAATGAGCAGGAGCTTTTATTTGAACCAGATGAGGAAAGAAACTATCGGGTGCTGGTAGAGGCAGATGCTGTTAAAACCCCGCCTCCCAATGATCTGTTGGCGGCAATTGTGAAAACAATAGAAGACCTGGTCAGGTAGCCAATAATTGGAAATAGATGAATAATCTTTATCTTAAAAAGGAAGCGCTATTCTCATTGAAAAAAGCGCTTCCTTTTTATTACTAAACAATTTTTTGAGTGATCGTTTAATGAATGGTTTTCACTTTTAGGAAATTACCCGAAGCATCAAAACCTACCGCATAACGGGTACTATTCGCATCGATAATTACTGTATAACCAATAATGGCTCCATTACTACTGAACGAAAATGCTTTATCAAATACATAAGCGGGGTATGTAGTTGTCAGGTAACTAAGTATTGCGGATGGTAATGCACTCTGGTCTACCACTACTCCTTTGCCGGGTCTTGCAGGTAACAAAGTACGGCTGGTATATGTACCCGTATAAGTAAATTGCGTTGCATAGAGCCCGGCATCTTTACTAATCACTACATAATTACTGTCTTTTGTTATATAAGCGGCAACCAACGTATCCGTGGCATAATTAGAGGCAAAATAGGAAATGATAGTGGCTGGTAAACTGCTTAAAGAAAGCGTATCCCGAAGAATACCATCTCTGTTTTGAAAACAACCTCCTTCATGATACCCTTTTCCAGTAAGATCTCGTCCTTCTCTTTGTTCTAGCACACTCACAAAATTACCGGAAGCATCAAATTTCAGACCTACAGGACTTCCATTGAATTGAATGATAACAATATAACCCTGAACGGTACCACTACTGTCTTTCACACTAAAGGCTTTTTGGAAAGTATATCCTGAATAATTCGTAGTTAAATATGTGGTAATGGCTGATAGTAAAGAAGATTGACTGATGGAATCACGATGTTGTCTGGGTGTACAGGTGTTAACAACATATACTGAATCTGTACTGGTGCCTGATGAAGCCGTTGTTCCTGTAGCATTGGTAGACACAGAAACGGCAATCGCCTGTGTTGCTGCAACCGCTGAAGAGGTAGCCAATGTGTTGGAACTGTTATTTGCTGTACTCGAAAGTTCTGCTGATTTATTACAGGAACCCAGGGCTGCACAAATGGCCAGTCCCATGTTAACGATAAATGGTTTGAATGATGGTTTCATATTTTTTTAAAATTTGTTGTTGTAGTAATTGATACCTGCGTTATTGAATCTGTGATACTTATTTTGTTAAAATTTTATAAAATGAATTCAGATTATTTTTTGGATGCAGCGTTTGCATCCACTTGAGAGATTCCTAGTCAATTGCAAGTGTTGCCAGAAAATAACTAAACATCGATTAACCGGCAAAATGTGTCGGTAGTTACTAAGGTTTTATAGAAAACAAATTATTCAGGAGTAATGAATACTGGAAAATTCAAATTGTGATGGATTTGTTAAACGTATGTATAGAGGCTGCATTCTGCTTTTTCAGCAATTTAGAACCCGGCAGAGAGTTTCTTAATAAAACAAATTACTATAACTAAGGAAGGAGTAATAAAATCAGAGGAGCATGCTATGTGCTATCCTTGAATAAAAAGGGTTTTAATACATGGAATATTTCCGACTCTCACTCCCAGCTAAAGGGATCCCCTGAGGGGATATGTGTTAGGGTAATTGGCGGCAATTGAGGTTTCAGCCAGCTAATTAGCCATTCCATTCCGGGTTCCTCACTTACAGAATGCCCTAGCACGATTAATGATGTTTTGGCTCCGGAAGCTTGGAGGTCTCTGATATATTCGCCGGTTTCCCATTCACTGATTTCACCACAAATAATCAGATCCGGTTTTTGCTGGCCAACTGAATAAATATGTGTTCTTACACCCACTGCTCCCGGCATGATAACTATACGGCTGCAAACCTGGTTTTTATCTCCTATATATCTAAGATGTTTAATTTCCAGTTTCTTTTTAACCAATTCAATAATACGATGCAATGGAGAAGCTGGTAGTGCAATCAGATTGGGTATTTTTGCATCAGCCATTTTCTCCCATCCCAAAGCAGATAAAACACCCGTTAAAACTCCATCAGGCCGATGGGCATGTATATGATCATGAAATCGCCATACAGTAATATTGAGTTTATTTAATAAGGCAATTTTGTATTGATATATTTCATCCTTTTCCAGCCACTTGGTTTCGTCTGGGTGCGTATAAAATGTTGGCTCGTGTGCAATGATGAAATTGGCACCCAGTGCTGCAGTTTTTCTGATTACATCAACCGTGGCAAACATAGTAGTAACAATCCCGGTAACTTTTTGCGTTGCATCACCTGCTTTAATCGTGTCTACTGAATTGGGAAAAGGGGCACCCGGAACAGATTTCAAGATCAGGTCAATTACCTGTTGAATGGTCATGTTTTGTTCAGGGTTTGCCTCACCCAAACTGAAGCCTACGGCTGGCATAAACAATAGTGGTGAAGAACCAAGTATCTGTACGAATTTTCTTCTGGAAGCTTCCATAAAAAATAATTTATAGTACCTAATATAAACAATTATTTACCACAGATATCCAGATTATTTTAGTAAATCTAATAGTACCTTTCAGTAAAACCATTTGTTATGAACTTCCTAAAAATGAAGACCAGCTGGTCCAATGCTGAGTTTATCGTTTTGAAACTCTGCGTAGCGTCTGCTTATGTTCTGGTAGGAGCATATTTTCGTAATTTTTTTAGGCAGAATTATTTACCTGTCCTGGTAATTTTTGGGATTACCAGCACCTGGGCAGTATATTTATGGCTGCGTAAGATGAGGTCGGATAACTAGCAGAAACCTACTCAAGTTGTTTTCACATTTTGGTTGTATCTACCAATTAGCTTTATGAGAACTCTATTTTTCAGTATTGCGGCACTCTTATATCATTTCAGTTCTATTGCCCAGGCAGCAAATGTAAACGCAACCCAGGTTGTTTTATTGGGAACCGGAACACCCAATCCTGAGCCCGATAGATCCGGGCCCTCAGTGGCTATTATCGTCAATAACCATTCTTATGTGGTGGATTGTGGTCCAGGGGTAGTAAGAAGAGCTGCTGCTGCCGCAGAAAAAAATATACCGGCCTTGCGCTCTGCAGGACTTACCCGTTTATTCATTACGCACCTTCATTCTGATCATACAGTTGGGTATCCGGATTTTTTGTTAAGTCCTGCTGTTACGGGCAGAGACCAGGCCTTGGAAGTGTTTGGCCCAAAAGGGTTACAAAATATGACCGATCATTTACTGCTTGCCTATAAGGAGGATATGGATATCCGGATATATGGACTTGAAAAAGGGCATGCGCAGGGGTATAAAGTAACTGTACATGAAATACAACCCGGGCTGGTGTATGCAGATTCCAATATTACAGTAAAAGCATTTCGGGTAAATCATGGTTCCTGGCCCGAGGCATTTGGATATCGTTTTGAAACAAAGGATAAAGTGATTGTAGTATCGGGCGATTGCACTTATAGCGAAAACCTGATCAAAAATGCAAAGGATTGCGATATATTAATTCATGAAGTATATTCTATGGAAGGGCTTGCCAGGCGGGAAAAGCAATGGCAGGATTACCATAGCAATTTTCATACCTCTACGGAACAACTTGCTAATATTGCCAATACGGTTCACCCTAAAATGCTAATCCTGATTCATCAACTTCAGTTTGGCACGAGTAAAGAAAGCCTGATGAAGGAGATTACAGATAGATATAAAGGTCTGGTGATTTATGGAAAGGATCTGGATATATTTTGAAACAAAATCCTTTGTCACTTCTTAGGTGCATTCTCCATTACCAACCCTTGTCCGGGTATCCATTTATCATACTCCATATAAAAGGCGATTGCTTTAGCAGATTCTGCACCTCTTATTTTTTCTACCAGGTGCAAAGCACCGTCAATTCCGGCTGAAATTCCGGCCGTGGTAATGATATGACCGTTATCAACAAAACGGGTATTTGCCAGAACATTCGCTTTTGGACACTCCTGCCTAAGGCTTTCGATACTTTCATGAAAAGTAGTTACGGTAAGATGATCCAACAAACCTGATTTGCCAAGGATAAATGCACCTGTACATACGGAAAAATAATACTCCGGAGGAGATTGTTTTTGGATCCAGTTGATCACCTCCGGATCATTTGCTGCAATACCAGCATTGCCTCCAAAAAATGCAAGTATATCAGCTGATGGGGCATCTGCGATACTATAATCAGGTGTAATTTTTAATATACCCTGAGATAGAATGGTGTTTTTGTTTTTTGAAACGATAGCTATATCAAAGCCTGCATATGAAAATACTTCTAATGGTCCGGCAAAATCCAACACTTCCACGCCATCCTGTAAATAAAATAATACTTTCATTCTCTTTGCCATAATTCCTTTGCGATGTTCTTCGATATCCATTTTCATTAATTTCATTCCACAATTCGGGCAATTACCCGGGTTGATAAAAGAGGTTGTGTCACAACTGCTGCCACAGGGTGTACAATAATAGGCCTGCTTTCCCTGTGCGATAGCTGTTTGGACAATAAAAAATAAGGAAAAGCTTACGATTAGCAGAATCCTGATTGACTTCATTCTTTTTTTTGTAAAGCTAATAGGACAGTGAATAAAGCGCAAGGACATTCATGCGCAGTATCGGGACATTATCCGGCTTGCTCAACCCCATATTTCCTGATGATATGCCTAAGTTGATTCGTGCTTTTTAAACCGCATTGGGTAGTGGCAAATTGGAGAGTTTGCCCTTCTTTCATCAATTGTTGGGCAAGCCCTGCCCTTAGCAGATCTATATAATTGCCAATGGATAGCTGGGTAGTTTTCTTAAACAGGCGGGTTAAATTTCTCGGACTCATATTCACCCCGGCAGCCAGTTCCTCAATACTTATTTTGCAATATAGTGTTTGGGAAAGCCTTTCCTGCACCTGGTGAATCCGGTGCTCCATATGATTTCGGTATTGGGTAAAAATGCTTAATTGCGGATCATCTATTGAGCGCCTGAAATACACGACCACTTCTTTCGCTATCTGGGCAGCAAAATGTCCGCCCCATATTTTCTCAATCATATGCAAAGCCAGGTCTATACCGGATGATACTCCCGCACTTGTATAAATGCCATCGTCTTCAACAAACAGGCGATTGGTAAGAAGTTTTGCTTTGGGATAACGATTGGCAAACCTTTCCATATATTTCCAGTGGGTGGTACAATTCCGGTTATCGAGTAATCCTGCTTCTGCCAGCAAAAAAGTTCCGGTACATACAGAACAAATGGTTACTTTTTTTTCAAATTGTGTTTGCAACCATTCCTGAAAGTAACTGCAAGAACGCATGAATTCATCGGTTAATAATAAACGCGCATCTAAACCGGGAATGAATACCAGGTCTCCTTCTGTCAGTGAGAGTTGATCAAATGGGGTAAGTTTTGCAAAAGATAAGTCACAACTACTTTTTGAGTCTCGTTCATTTGGATACAGGCTGCAAAAAAACAGATTTACTTTGGCCCCATAACATTCGGCCTCATAAAAAATATGCGCAGGTCCGGTTATATCAAGCAAATGCACCCCGGGCGGAAGTATGAAAACGGCCTTAATAGTATTGGGTTCGGACATGTATTAAAAGTAAGCAGTAAATCCTGATAAAAGAAACCACCTCAAATCCGCGGGTAAGATTAGGGCAATTTTTGTAACTTCATCTTCTACTGATTAATTGCTATTATCTTTTTTTATATGAAAAAGTCTAAACTCGTTTTTTGTATTTTGTTACTGGTAATTTTTGAAGCAAATATGGGTTGCAAAGCCAAACCGGATACTTCGGTTAATGCTTCTGTTGATCGCAAATGGTGGAAGGAAGCCGTGGTTTATCAAATTTATCCCCGCAGTTTCAAAGATAGTGATGGAGATGGAATCGGAGACTTGAAAGGAATTATTTCCAAACTGGATTATATTAAAAGCTTAGGCATCAATGTGGTATGGTTGAACCCTATCTACAGTTCCCCGAATGACGATAATGGATATGATGTGAGCGATTACCGGAATATCATGAAAGATTTCGGAACAATGGCTGATTTCGATCTCCTGTTAAAGGGTTTACATGAAAGAGGGATCAAACTGGTAATGGACCTGGTGGTAAATCATAGCAGCGATGAACATGCATGGTTTAAGCAGAGTAAAAGCAGCAGAAACAGTCCTTATAGAGATTATTATCATTGGTGGAATGCCGAGAGAGTAAAACCTGCTCCCCGGTATAGCCTTTTTGATGTGAATCATGATGCCTGGAAATATGATTCTCTGACCAATGCCTACTACCTGCATTATTTTTCCAGAAAACAACCAGACCTCAACTGGGAAAATCCAAAACTTCGCCAGGAAGTATATGATATTATGAAATTCTGGGCCGCAAAAGGAATTGATGGGTTTAGGCTCGACGCTTTCCAGTTTGCTGCCAAGGATACCAGTTTCCCGGTGTTCCCGAAAGGCTATGAGAATGATTTTGTAAAATATTATGCCATGGGGCCGCATTTACATGATTACCTGAAAGAAATGTATCAACAGGTATTTAGTAAATATGATGTAATGAGTGTTGCCGAAGGAGCAGGAAATTCTTTTCAGGATGCACATGATCTGGTGGATGCAGAAAGAAATGAGTTGAATATGGCTTATGCTTTTGAGGGTGTTGATATTGCCAAAGTAAATGGATATAGTCTCTTACATTTTAAAGAAGTATTTTCTCGTTGGGATAGCGCTTTTGCGGAAAAAGGATGGCTATCCGTTTTTCTTGCCAACCATGATCAGGCCAGGTTGGTTAGCCGATTTGGCAACGATAGTGCTGCTTATAGAGAGGTATCTTCTAAAATGCTGTCTACTTTTCTGATGACCATGCGTGGCACACCTTACTATTATAATGGAGATGAATTGGGTATGACAAATGCAGGATTTACCAATATTAGCGAGTATCGTGATATGCCCACCCTGAATGAATACCAGCACCAAAAAAATATAGGTGGGGATATGCAACAGTTTATGAAAAGGATACAATTCGAATGTCGCGATAATGGGCGCACCCCATTTCAGTGGAATAATACGGCAAATGCGGGATTTACAACAGGTACCCCCTGGATCAATATCAATCCAAATTATACAAGTATCAACGAAGCTTCCCAGGAAAATGATCCCAATTCTGTTTTACTATATTTCAGAAATATTGTAAAACTACGAAGCCAGCATCTCGAACTGGTATATGGGAAATACCAATTACTAGATAAAGATAACCCCAAAATATATGCGTATACACGAGAATTGAATGGGTCTAAAATACTGGTATTGCTGAATTTTACATCATCTTTAGAAAAACCGAATATTCCTGTCGATATCAGTAAGGCAAAATTATTAATCGATAATTATGGCAGTTCACCAAATGATGGAAAACTAAGACCTTATGAAGCGGTGGTTTATCAATTATAAACCACCTGCATGGCTCATAATAAATCGAATAAAGTAATAATACTAACTATACTTGCTATTTGATTTTGATCCTCCAGCCTAGATAAAACATTCTTCCACTAACCGGCCCCCATACCATGGAGGCATCGAAATAAGGACTGAAGGGTTGGTCGGCAGATACAATAACTCCTTTCTGAAAAAAATTGGTGATGTTTTCTGCCCCAAAATAAATGTCCATGGGATGCTTATTACCAAAGGTCTTACTTACCTGTGCATTCATTAATACATAATCGGGAGAATAGGAAGGTAACTGATACTGAACCGGGTTATTGGCTGTATTGGGTATTCTTTTCTTCCCATTATAGGTAATTGTATAATTAAACTTCCAGGCATTGGGTGTTGTATAATCAAAACTGATAAAAGCACGGTTTCCGGAAATAAATGGCCGTTCCAGTAATTGCCCGCTGTAATTGGTTTTTACATCAAAATATCGATATGCCATTTTCACGCTCAATTCCTTAACAGGCAAAAAGCTGAGTTCTGTTTGTAAACTGTTTGAATAGGATTTCCCCTGTAAGTTATAGAACTTAACCAGTCTTGGGTTCTCCATATCTACCACCACCTGGTTGGTGAAATCATTCCTGAAAAAATCGACACTCAATTGTGCATCATTATCAAAAAGCCTGATTTTCTGATCTATGCTTACTCCTTTATTCCAGGCAATTTCAGGGTTTAAACCATATCCTTTACCCGGATTGCCGGGTATAATTTGTAACTGACGGGCACTGACCAATACACTTGTATTTTCTGCAAAAATATTCGCCGTTCTTTGTCCCCGCCCTCCGCTGGCACGGATCACAGTTCCTTTAATGGGTTCATACCGTATATTTAAACGGGGGGTAATAAAAAATCCAAATAGATTATCATTGTCTGCTCTGATACCCGCTACTGCACTAAATTTTGTAGAAGCCGTATAGGTATACTCAAAGAAAGCACCTGGCACGATTTCCTTTCTGTTATAATTAATTAGATTCAGTGTTTCATTATAATGATCATATTGAAAACTAAGCCCTGTTCTGAATTTGTGGTCTGTAGTATGAATAATGGATTGATAGATCAGATTTGTATAAAATCCCTCTTGTTTTGCCTGATAGTTGGTTAACCCGAAATACGAATTCTGGCTATGAGAGATAGCAGCTAACTGAAGCCCGATACTTTTATATTTTTGTTGTGGAAATACATATCCGATTTTAGCGAAGCCTTCGTAACGTTCTGTGTTGATACCCAAACCATAATGAAGGGTAGTTCCTTTATCAGTAGCCGCATCAAAAGCGGTTTGCCCACCCGTTCTCTGGTCATTCAGTATTTTAAAACCCAATTGTACAAGCCATCCCATTGAATTGTCAAATTTATATCGATTCACCAGACTAAGTTGATTACCTGTAGGCAGGTCCCTGAATCCATCCTTATTAAAATCTATTTGTTTATTGGTTAAAAAATCATCGTGTAATAATAATCCGGATGACCATTTTTTATTGATTCGGGTTGAGAGGTTTAGATTCAGATCTGTTTTGCCAAAATCATTTACATACACATTACCCAGTAATTGCTCACTGTTTTCTGGTTTCTTTAATTCAACATTGATTTGACCCGCAATACTTTCATAACCATTCGCTACTGAGCCAACTCCTTTAGTAAGCTGAATAGATTCTATCCAGGGCCCTGCAATTGAGTTTAAACCCAATGGTGTGGCAATACCACGGGGGCCGGGCAGGTTCTCAACTGTAAGCTGTGTATAATTACCACTTAGTCCCAGTAACTGTATTTGTTTAGATCCTGTAACGGCATCATTATAGGATACATCAACCGAAGGGTTGGTTTCAAAGCTTTCACTAAGGTTACAGCAGGCAGCTTTTAATAATTCTTTTCCGGTCATTACTTCTGTTCTGATAGGACTAATCGAAGAAATATAGCTTGCCCTTTGCCGGTTGGTTACAGTTACTTCTTTCAGTTGTTGGTTAGAAGCTAATACGATTTTTAATTCATTGATATCGGTTACCGTAAGGGTATCCGACTGGTATCCGGTATAACTAATTACTAATCTGCTGAAGTTGCCCCTATGCGGGATCTGAAAAATACCCGAACTATCTGTAACCACTCCGGTATTACTTCCCAGCCAGTGAATAGTTGCGTTTGATAAGGGATTGAATTTACCCTTTGTGTCAGATTCAACCACCAGTCCTTTAATGATATGGGCTTGAGAAATTATTGGCGTAACACCTGTTTTTACTGATGCATCTGACACACTAAGCTGATTAACCGCGTTCACACTATCCGTCAAAATAGTAGTCTGCATGGTTTCCATTTCACGATAATGGCAGCAGGAGGGTAGCTGATTATACACAAGATCCCTGGCTTTTTTATTCTCCAGGTCATGTCCTACGGATACAATCCGATTTTGTATTTTTTCCACGGAAACCAGCAATGGATTGTAAACCAGGGATAATTGTTTGGTATCCACATCCCAGCTAACTGATTTTACCCCTCTGATTTTAGCGGCATCTTCAATACGTTGCTTGCATTGTTCACAGGCTCCGAACACTTTGAAGGAGATACTACTGTCTTTTTCCGGGCTCTTCAATTTTTGTCCCCAGACAGCAGAGCACTGAAAACTAAGCGTCATCGCTACTATATATATCAACGATTTCATCAATAAATTTTTTGACAATCAAATAATCCCTGGGTTTATCGGGCTAATGCCTTTTATTAAAGGCAACAGTCTTTCTTACGGATAAAAATCGATTTGATTATCCGTAAAAAAAACTTCCCGGTACCAAGAATCATTTTTTTCATGAAACTGAATTAGGTTTTACTGCAGGTTACTAGGTTAGCTATTACGTAAATGACAGACAGACTCATTTTACAGTATCAGTCACTTTTCCACAGGTCAGCATCATTTTGCCATAATATGGATTTTTGATAGCAGGCTCATTGCTTAGCCAATACATTTTTTTCATGGGACAGTACTCCTGATAAACTGGCTGCTCAGAAATTTTTACGGCTTTTAATAATGTGTATAATGAGAGAGAGAGGGTTGCAAAATGATCTCTTTGGGCTTCGATATTTGTATTCTCTGAAATATATTTCGCATCCGAATTTAGTTTTTCCTGTAAAGGAATAAAAACCTTACTATCGTTTTCTGAAAGCTGTTTTATATCCATGCTCTTCATGACTTGAACAAACTCAGTGGCTTTAAGAGAACTGGTTTTTGCATCACTGGCCACCAATGCGTTTTTGATATCATAATAAGCAGGTAATAGTTGTGTTAGAGAGGAACTCTTTTGCGCTTTTACAGAAACGATGCTGATGCAAAAAAGAGACAGGGTGGTTATAATAAGTTTCATGATAATTGATTTGTATGTAGTAAAAATAGTAGCCGCATGAGAGTGCTCA
>CAIYKV010000060.1 GCA_903926855.1 uncultured Bacteroidota bacterium
CTCAACAAATTCAAGAAACTGTTTGTCGCGGTGATCCGAAACCTTCCATTCATCAAGTTCTTCGGGTAATGGCGTTGGTTTCACAGCCGGACTTAACTGGTCTTCCATCTTTTTTAAATCAGCATCTCCGAATCTTCTGAAAAGACTGTCTGTTAAAGGTCTTTGCCTGGGTGCCGTTCCGAGCAAAACAATTTTCCCCTGCAGTTTTCCGGTAAAACGTTCTTTTACGGAATTCATATCTGCAAAACTTTCAATATTCACTAAAGCACCTTCTGCAATACCGTTTGTACTTTTTGTCATTGCCAATGGATAAGCTACAATATGCATATAATTCGGGGCCACCATTTCAACATTGAAAGTTTTCACGCTCCAGCCGCGGCAATGGTTACAGAAATTTTCAAAATGAACATTGTCGAGCCCGATTTCTTTCATTTTGCCTGAGGTCCATTTGGCCGCACCCAGGTATTCCCTTGATCCAGTAAGCCGCTGTCCATTGATATCTGTGAATTCATACAACATTTTCATCGCTGCTGAATGCTGAAAACCTTCGTCCCTGATTTTCGACAGCGTTGCTTCCTCCGTCAATAACTGCGAATAGCCCGTTACATAAACTGTTAAAAATGCAAAACATACGATCGATTTCCTGGAGGCCATGGTTAGCTGTTTCATAAATGGTGTTATAATAATATCTACCTTTATAATAGTAATATTTCGTGATTCACAGGCGGATGACAGTTACAGAACTCAGCGCATCTTTTTTGTTGCCTGAAGTTATCACGAAATAAGTCTTTATAAAAGAAAATCTACGCATATGTCTATACAAATATTTGTAACGGGGGGCACTTTTGATAAAGAATACAATTTGATTACCGGTCAGTTGTACTTTAATCAAACACATTTGCAGGAATTGTTGGATATGGGAAGAAGCCGGTTGGATTGTGCCATTACCACACTGATGCTGAAGGATAGTCTCGATATGACCCATGAAGACCGTGAATTAATTGCGCGGCATTGTCATTTATCAGCACGGAATAAAATACTGATCACGCATGGAACGGATACGATGACCGAAACAGCGAAACTTCTTGCTGAACAGGTTAAAGATAAAACCATTGTCATTACAGGCGCCATGATTCCTATCAAGTTTGGTAGTTCTGATGGATTATTTAACATTGGTAGTGCACTGGCATTTGTGCAATCATTGCCACATGGCGTTTATATTGCGATGAATGGTCAGTGTTTTCCATGGGATAAAGTGCGGAAAAATAAGGAGACCGGCTTTTTTGAAGACACTACAAGTATCGCCGCCAATTGAGTCCCTGACAGGTATTGATGTGCAGGGAATTTCACATTTTGAGTGCCCATAATTAAACAAACGAGAAAACGTTTTCGTAGAATTCTGCCGCTACAATGAGGTGGCAGGTTATTTTTATACGATTCATCAGTCAGGCCATTTTGAAAAAGCCAATTTTTCAATTGTTCTGACTGCTGAACAAAACTGTATGAAAAAAATAAATCTCCCCCCCCGATTGTTTTATGCATACTGATGTGCCTTATCAGGTTTGTTACAAGCGACGCTTGACGAACGCTTGAACGGTGCTATCTTCCCAAGAAAAATCGATAGAGTAAATAAAACAAAAAATAAAAATTATGATCCCGGCAAAAGCCTATGCGGCACTCGACCCTAAAACCCCTTTACAGCCTTTTTCATTTGATAGAAGAGACCTCAGGTCAGATGATGTGCAGGTGAAAATACATTTTTGTGGTGTTTGCCACAGTGATATTCACCAGGCGCGCGATGAGTGGGGTGGTTCTATTTATCCAATGGTGCCCGGACATGAAATAATTGGGGAGGTTATTGCAACCGGCAGTGAGGTTACTAAATTCAAAACCGGTGACCTGGTGGGAGTAGGGGTAATGGTAGACTCCTGCTGCAGCTGCAAGAACTGTAATAATGATCAGGAACAATATTGTAATGAAGGCATGACCGGCACTTACAATGCAATGGAAAGAGATGGCGTAACTATTGCACAAGGTGGTTACTCATCCCAGATAGTTGTGAAAGAAAGATTTGTGTTACATATCTCAAAAAAAATTGACCCTGCTGCCGCCGCGCCACTATTGTGTGCAGGTATCACTACTTATTCGCCTTTGCGTTTTGCCGGGGTAAAAGCCGGTCAGAAAGTTGCGGTAGTGGGCTTGGGAGGTTTGGGGCATATGGGGGTGAAATTTGCAGTATCTTTTGGCGCCGAGGTTACAGTCATCAGTACCTCGCCGGGTAAAGCGGAAGATGCAAAAAAGTTAGGGGCACATCATTTTCTTTTATCCACCGATAAAGCAGCCATGCAAAAGCATGCGAGTCATTTCGATGTGATACTGGATACCGTTTCTGCCAATCATGACTACACCTTTCTGCTTGACCTGCTGGATATCGAAGGTAAATTATTGATTGTGGGGCTTCCTTCTAAAGAGCCGAACCTGTCGCCATTTTCATTGATCACAAAACGCAGAAGCATTATTGGTTCAATGATCGGCGGGATGAAAGAAACACAGGAAATGCTCGATTACTGCGCAGAAAAGAATATTGTATCTGATGTGGAAGTAATACCGGTAGGTTATATTAATGAAGCCTACGAGCGTATGATCAGGTCTGATGTAAAGTATCGTTTTGTAATTGATATGGCTACGCTGTAATTTTTTAAAAGGATTGCCGGAATTCATCAGGGCTTTTTTGTATATTTTTTGATTGTTTGTTGATGCCAAACCGATTGCTATGTTTCAATGTATAGAGCAGGCTACAGAATTTGCTGATAAAACGGCTATTGTGTGTGGAAAAGATTCCTATACTTACCAGATGCTGATACAGGAGTCCGGGTTGTTTGCTAAACACTTATTACAGGAAGAACCTGATTTGCTGGAAGCTCCCGTGGCGTTCATGGTGAACCCTGGTTTTAACTATGTAAAAGTGCAATGGGCTATCTGGCGCGCCGGGGGCATTGCGGTGCCGTTGTGTTTAACCTATCCTTTTCCCTCTTTACAATATGTTTTGGAAGATACCGGGGCTTCTGTGATTGTGGTATCTCCTGAATTTGAAAGCATCTTTGCGGCCTATGCCCAGGAAAGGGGAATCAGGCTGTTAGTAACGAATCAACAACCTGATTTGAATGCAAACAGGGTACTTCCGGTAATTGAAAATTCACGCCGGGCTATGATATTGTACACCAGTGGTACAACCAATCTGCCTAAAGGTGTTGTTACCACACATGCAAATATCGAATCACAGGTAACAACCCTGATAAAAGCCTGGGATTGGTCTTCCGCAGATAGCACTCTCTGTGTATTACCATTACACCATGTGCATGGAATCATCAACGTGGTTTGCTGTTCTTTATATGCAGGAGCTACCTGCGAGTTTATTCCTGAGTTTTCAAAAGAATTAATCTTTGATATTTTTTCAACCGGGAGGATTAATGTGTTTATGGCCGTTCCTACCGTTTATTATAAACTGATTACACACTGGGAAACGCTTGATGAAGTTGATAAAACCGCTGTCAAATCAATTTTCCGGCATTTCAGACTAATGGTGTGTGGTTCCGCTGCGTTGCCGGTTACTATTCTTGAAAAATGGAAACAGATAAGCGGGCATATATTGTTGGAACGTTATGGAATGACCGAAATAGGCATGGCAATCAGCAATCCATATCAGGGAGAGCGTCGTGCGGGTTTTGTAGGATTGCCATTGCCGGGGGTTTCTGTTCGTTTGGCTGATGAAAATTACCAGGATGCTCCCATTGATCAACCTGGTGAGATACTCATTAAAGGCCCCAATGTATTTCTTGAGTACTGGAAAAAACCTGAGGCAACCAGGCTTACATTTACAGAAGATGGTTGGTTTAAAACCGGGGATGTTGCTATTGCCGAAAATGGCTATTTCCGGATATTGGGCCGTAACTCTGTGGACATTATCAAGTCAGGAGGATATAAAATTTCAGCATTGGAAATTGAGGAAGTACTAAGAACCCATACAGGCATCACCGACTGTGCAGTAGTAGGCATTGACAATGAAGAATGGGGCGAACTCATAGTAGCGGCAATCGTTGTAAATAAGACAATTGATACAAAAGAACTGGATACATGGCTGCGAACAAAAATGGCTGCTTATAAAACACCCCGTAAATATCTACTGGTAAACGAACTACCCCGTAATGCAATGGGTAAAGTGGTAAAGAATGAGGTTAAACAACTTTTTGTATGAAACGGAATATTCAGGCGTTTTTAGTATTGCTTTTTTGTTTGCCCGTTTTTGCTGCCCACGCGCAGAAGCGATTCAGGCAGCCGGTATTCACGGCTATTGATTCTATTGCCGATGTTGCATACGGCCAGGCGACTAACCTGAAGGGTGAACAGCAGCAATTATTACTGAACATGTACCTGCCCCAGGGTGATACCATGAAGCATCGCCCGGTGCTGATATTTATTCACGGCGGTGGATTTCTGAATAATACCCGCTTTGGTGGTTACGGAGCTAAAATATGTACGGCGTTCGCCAAACGTGGTTATGTAACGGCCACCATCGATTATCGGTTAGGTATTGCTGAAACCAGAACGAATACCGATTATGCCGAAGCATTGTACCGGGCGCAGCAGGATGGAAAAGCTGCAGTACGTTTTTTCAGGCGCTATGCCGATCAATATGGCATAGATACTGCACAGATATTTATAGCGGGCAGTTCTGCGGGATCAATGACTTGTTTGGGAATGGCCTATATGAAGGAACAGGATATTCCTTCCGGAATCAACAAAGCAAAATGGGGAAGCCTGGAAGGGAGCAGTGGTAATGAGGGATATTCATCAAAAGTTCAGGGTGTAATCAATTCATGGGGTGCAATTCCCGATTACCGTTGGATTAAAATGGGCGATGCCCCATTATTCAATATTGCCGGAACAGAAGACAAAACAGTGCCGTACGACAGCTCTTATCAATATCATGGTTTTCATGACGGTGCTTATATTGCTTACCAGCGTTGTTTGCAGGAAGGGATTCCGACCGGATGGCGTCCGTTTTATGGTGCCGGACATACATTGGACAATAAAAAAGATAAGCAGGACAGTGCTGTACAATCAATGGCAGACTGGCTGTATACCCAATTACGCTATATCTACACTGTTAATCCAAGAGAGTATGTAACCCGCTGGGAAAAAGATATCAGAACATTTGATAGCCTGAATACAAAGGAACATTATTCCGATAAGGCCATTCTTTTTGTAGGTAGTTCCTATATACGC
The DNA here is from genome assembly GCA_903926855.1 of uncultured Bacteroidota bacterium. Lineage (GTDB taxonomy): Bacteria > Bacteroidota > Bacteroidia > Chitinophagales > Chitinophagaceae > Sediminibacterium. The sequence continues at coordinate 5,287 of CAIYKV010000060.1, forward strand.
CTATGGGACAATATCAGAGCTGATCTCGATTACCAGGAAATTATTCACCGTGGATATGGCGGATCAAACCTGAGTGATCTGGCTTACTATGTTAAACGCATTATTTTCCCACACCGCCCAAAAGCTATTTTTATGTATGTGGGCAATGATATTGTAGGATCGGAAAAAGATAAAGCACCTGATCAGGTACTGGAACTTTTTAAATATGTTGTAAAGGTGTTGAGAGAAAAATATCCTGCCACTCCAATCACCTGGTTACAGATATCCCCTTCAGAGCGGAGATGGTCTGTCTGGTCGCAAGTGCAGGAAGCCAACCGGTTAATTGAAGAATACTGTAAGCAGTCCCCAGGTTTATTTACAACGAATTCAGCATCAAGGTTTTTAGGACCTGATGGTAAACCTAATGTTTCTTTATTCAGAGATGACAAGTTGCATTACAATATCGAAGGCTATCATATATGGGGGAATGATATCCGCAAGCGTGTGGATGAAATTACTGATTCCGCTAACCACAAATAAATTTCAATGAAGCCCAACAATACCCTCCCGGTTTTTTTTGCGTGTTTAGCCGGATTTGCTTTTTCAGTAAACTATACCAATCATGCGCCGCTTGCTGCTGCTCTTATGCAACAATTTGCTTTTAATAAAGCAGCGGCGGGCCTGCTTACGAGTGCTATTTTTCTAACCCATGCATTAATGCAAATACCAGGCGGCCATCTTGCAGACAGGTTTGGCGGGAAAAAAGTGATACTTGCAGGGTTGCTGATTATTACGGTTGGGAATACAGCCATGGCATTTTCAGGCAGTTATGAACAACTGTTTTTCTGGAAGTGTTTTATTGGCCTGGGAACAGGAATCAGTTTTATCGGAAGTGCCCGCTATATTGCGCAATCCTTACCCCATGACCAATTACCCAAGGCACAGGGGCTGTATGGGGCGTCGATATTACTGGGGTCCGGCTTTGTGATTTTCGCAGTACCACAACTGGCTTCTTTTTTTAAATGGTCCGGAGCATTCCTCACAACGGCTGTTATTGCCGGAATAAGTTTATTACTGCTGTTGATTTGGGCACCTGCTCCCAAAAAAATTAATCATCCGCATATCAATCTTGGTGAACTGCTTGCGCATAAAGAATTATGGGTACTCGGTTTTTTACAAATGGCATCATTTGGTTTAGTAATTGTCATTGGTACATGGATCATAGAATTATTAAAGCTAAACATAGGGTTATCCGCTAAAACTGCGGGGGCAGTTGGTTCCATCGTACTGTTATTGGGCATTATTACCCGTACTTATGGGGGGCAACTGGTTAAGAAAACAGGCTACCGCAGGTTGATTCTGATCAGTATCGCACTAAATATTATCGGGTGTTTTACACTGGCTTTCCTCGGCACCGGCTTTACCCCGGTGATGTTGGCAATTATTTTAATCGGGTTTGGATGTGGGTTACCTTATGCTGCTTTATTCAGCAAAGCCACCTTATTATTCCCCGGTAGGGCAGGGGCCGCCATGGGACTCGTAAATATGCTGGGTATTATCATGATATTGGCGGGATCGCCATTATTAGGAAAAATTGCAGATATCACCGGTAGCTTTACAAATGCATTTGTTGTATTGGGTTGTTTTTCGGTACTGGCTTTTGTTGTAAGTCTTTTCTTAAAAGAAGCGAAAGAAAATTCTTTAAATACATAAGCAGCTAAACAATTGAACGATGAACAAATGAATAAAATAGTCCGCTGCTAAGCTTTCTTTACAAACTCCGATTTGAGTGCCATCGCGCCAAACCCATCAATCTTACAGTCGATATTATGATCGCTGTTCACTAACCGGATATTACGGACTTTCGTACCCGCTTTAATGCTCTGCGACGATCCTTTTACGGGCAGGTTCTTTATCGTTACAACGGCATCACCGTTTTGGAGAATATTGCCAACAGGTTTTGATTTCGCGCGAAAACCTTTTCGTAACTATATTACTCTAATCTTTTTAGCTACTGTATTTTCACTGAAAATTTGCTATATGAAAAAAGTTCTCTTCAGTGTGTCCCTGTTTTTGATTGCTATAGGGCTAAATGCACAAAGATATCTTGAAGGAAAAGTCCTTTCTAAAGACCAGAAACCAATTGCAGATGCTTCTGTAAATCTGGACAAAACCAATAGTTTTATTTCAACAAATGAGTCAGGTTATTTTAAGTTATCAGTTCCTGCTAATTTTAATAATCCACTTGTATTAAATGTTTCCAGAGTTGGTTTTGTAAAAAAGAAAATTGAGGTGAAACCAAATTCAGGTAGTCTGCTGATCATTCTGGAATCCGAAGATCAGACTTTGAATGATGTAGTGGTAGTAGGATATGGTACTGTAAAAAAACGCGATGTTACGGGCTCTGTTGTTTCATTAAGTAAAGACCGTTTACAGCAATTGCCGAACAATAACTTTACACAAGCATTGGAAGGTGCTTTGCCTGGTGTAACCATTACCACCAATACAGGTGGTGCAGAAGGTAATCAGGTAAGTATTTTAATTGGCGGTAGAAATTCAATCAAAGCCGATACAAGACCTTTGATCATTATGGATGGAATACCTTTTGAAGGAGACTTTTCAGATATTAATCCCGATGATATTCAGTCGCTTGAAATTTTAAAAGATGCATCAGCCGTTGCTATTTATGGTTCAAGAGGATCGAATGGTGTTATTTTAATAACTGGTAAATCAGGAAAAAAAGGTAAGAACACAATTTCACTAGATATTTCTACCGGTACTCAAACCGTTTCTAAAATACCTAATCTATTAAGTCCAAGCGATTTTTACAATTTCAAACAAACAAGAAATGCGGTTTCTTTAACCCCTTCTGAAATAGCGATCAATGCGAGTGGTACCGGTGTAAATTGGTTTGATCTGGCAACACAAACAGGAAAAAGGTCCAATGTGTCCCTTTCAGTGAATGGCGGTAATGATCAAACTACTTATTATTTAGGCGTAGCTGCATTAAATGTGGATGGAGTTGCGAAAGGAGATGTTTTTAAAAGATACACCCTACGCCCAAGTTTGGATATCAAGATCAATAAGTTTATCACTGTCGGAACAAACAATATCATTACTGTTTCAGACAGAAGCGGAACTGCTGCAAACTTTTCGGGAGCTAATGGTCAGGGTGCCAATTTAGCGAATCCTTTGACTACCCCTTTTAATGCTGATGGAACACCGAGCATATATGCATGGCCCGAATATCATTTAATGGGTAATCCACTCAATAATTTACTGATATGGAATTCGGATATGTCCTATAAAATTTTCAGTTCTGATTATATTAAAGTTTCACTGCCTATTCCGGGTCTTTCCTATCGATTAAACGGAGGTGCGGAAATAAGCAACAGAAGTGTTAGAACATCCTGGGGTAGAAATACTACCAATGGATACACCAATAATGGAGAAGGGGAGTATTACAGTTCTGTAGAAAGAAGTTTTACTTTAGAAAATATCTTGAGTTACGTTAAAGAATTCGGGAATCATTCTATCAATATCACAGCATTATATAGTAGTCAGAGCCATGATTTTGAAGGTAATGATACAAGAGGCTATGGCTTTCCCAACCTAGATTATAATTTTGCATATAATCTTGATCAGGCTACTATTACCAAGAGCAGTAGTACGTATGCTCCGGTAGGTACCAATGGAGCACCATTTACACAAAACCGTGTTTCCCAGATGGCCAGGATCAATTATGGTTATAAAGGTAAATATCTGGCAACCCTTACTTCCAGAAGAGATGGTTATTCAGGTTTTGGCGTGGATAATAAGTATGGTATTTTCACAACAGGCGCTTTCGCGTGGAACCTGTCCAGAGAATCATTTATTCATTTGCCAACTTCTGTAAGTCAGTTAAAGATCAGAGTATCCTATGGTTTAAATGGTAATGAAGCCATCAGAGCCTACCAGACACAAACTACACTTACTAATAATGCTTATGTTACCGGAGGCCCCGGTGATACTACAAGAGTAGGTTATATTCCATATATCGCAGGAAACCCTGTGATGGCATGGGAAGCAACCAGAAAGTTTACAGCAGGTGTAGATTTTGGATTCCTGAATAACAGAATTTCGGGTAGTGTAGATTTCTATAAAGCTCACACAGGTAATCCCGGATTGCTATTGCAAAGATCAGTATCTCCTGTTACAGGTTATACTTCTGTGTTAATGAATATCGGTAAGGTCCAAAACACTGGTGTGGAATTAATGCTGAATACAAAGAATATTGTTACACCAACTTTCAGTTGGTCATCAACATTGGTGTTTGCATATAATAACAATAAGATCGCCTCTCTTTACGGCGATGGTAAAAATGATACACTGAATACCTGGTTCATCGGACACCCGATCAATGTAAATTTTGATCTTGTGTATGATGGTATATATAAAACAGCTTCTGACAGTATCAATTCTCCTATTAAATCTCCTACCCCAAGATTAGGCTATGTAAAAATAAAGGATTTGAATGGTGACAGTGTCATTTCTACTGCAAACGATAGGACCATCATTGGTCAATTGGATCCAAAGTTTACATGGGGATTCACCAATACTTTTACGTATAAAAGTTTTAGTTTATCCATATTCATTCAAGGAGTGGAGGGTGTAACAAAAGAGAATCCATTAATGCAGGATAATGTTGGTACAGATATTACAACGAATACAACAAAGAAAGATTGGTGGAGTACAAGTAATCCTAACGGGTCACACTGGTCCAATAACTTAAATTCTAACATTAGTCCGGTCCCTATAAAAATATATGAGAATGCTAACTTTATAAGGTTAAAAGACATTTCATTTGCATATAATTTTTCACCCTCTCTTTTGAAAAAAGCACAGATCACCAATCTTAGAGTTTATGCAAGTGCGAGAAATTTATTAACATTCACTAAATACAATGGGTTAGATCCTGAATTATCAGCTGCTTCTCAATTGAATATTCCATTACAAAAGGAATTGACCATTGGACTTATTGTTGGATTTTAAATTTTAAAAAGAAAAAACTAAATCATATGTACCGTTTTAATAAATATCTTTTGAATAGCATTGTTTTGATGCTGATTCTATCAACGATTCTTTCTTGCAGAAAGGATTACTTGGATGAACATCCATTAACAGGACTTACTCCCGAGGCAATATACACTTCAAAATCAGGCTTCGAAACTGGCTTATATGGCATTTACGACCTCTTTCGATTCGAAAGGGCTGGTACCGGTAAGATGGAAAATCCGGTTAATACTGGCAATAACAATAATAATATGATGATCACACCAGCAATCATTGGTGTTGATAACGCATATAGTAATTATCCTGCTGCAGGTCAGCCGGAATATATCTTTAATAATTTTGGAGCTACTTTAAATCCATCCAGTACGGATATCAATACGCTATTCAATTGGCTGTATAAAATTGTGAATGCTTCCAATGTTATCATCGTGCGATCTTCAGATCCAACCATTAATTGGACAGCCCAGGACAAAAATCAAATTGTTGGGGAGGCTAAATTGTTCAGGGCATTAGCGTATCGCCATCTAACTTATTTATTCGGTGATGTACCGCTTAATCTTGGTACAGATAATAGTGTAACAAAGAATGATTGGGTTAGAACACCGGTTGCTGATGTAAGAGCTCAAATAGAAAAAGATCTTTTAGATGCAGAAGCAGGGATGGCAGCTTTACCTCCGAATGAAGGTAGATTTACCAGAGGTGTAGCTACGCATTATTTGGCTGAATTATATTTGGCGGAAGGACAATATCAAAAGGCAAAAGACAAAGCGACTGCCTTAATTAGTAGTGGGGTTTTTTCTTTAGTGACCAATCGATATGGTGTAAACGCTGCAAAACCGGGAAGTGCATTTACTGATATGTTCTTTGATGGCAACAGCAATAGAATCGAGGGAAATACAGAAGCGCTCTTTGTTATGCAAAATATGTATCCAACCACTGCTCAAGGATTTGAATATAATATCATGAGAAGATGGTGGGAAAACAGGTATGCCTCAATTAGCATTAGCGGGGTTGCGCCTGTTGGTTATATGGTGGTAAATGGGGGAAGAGGATTGGGTAGGTTTGCCCCAACAAAATGGGCGCTACTAAATTATGATCCTGCTGATGTTCGTGGTAGTCTTTATTCATTCAGATATTCCTGGATCATGAATACGGATGAAGCGGTAACATTGAAAGTTCTTCCGGGTGTAACAAAAGGAGACTCTTTGGTTGTTGAAAAAAATATCGTCGGAACAGGTACCACAGCAAGCATACAATTAAGGTATCGGTATATCATGACCAATGCTGCTACATTGCCTGCCGGTAAAAAGCTAGGCGATACTGTGAGAACGGCATATCTGACATATGCTAATGAACCATCTTCTGACTTTAACTGGCCTAGTACCAGAAAATGGGATTGGGCACCGAATGTTTCAACCGATATTCAACAGGCTTCTAATGGTAATGATGAGATCTACTTAAGATTGGCTGATACGTATCTGTTATTGGCTGAAGCCCAATTAGACTTAGGAGATGCGGCAGGAGCGGCGACTACCATTAATATTTTAAGAGCTCGTGCAAAAGCACCATTGGTAACAGCCGGTCAGATCAATATTGATTTCATCTTAGACGAAAGATCCAGAGAATTATTTTCTGAAGAACACAGAAGGTATACTTTGTTGAGAATCAGGGACCCGCAAAATCCTGCTCAGCCCATCTGGTTTAGAAGAACGCAACAATATAATTTTGTTGCAGGTCCGCTTATTCAATTAAGAGATACTTTATTGCCAATTCCACAGGAAACAATAAATGCAAATCTGGGTAAGCCAATGCCTCAGAATCCGGGATATTAGTACCCCTTTAAATAATAACTATGATCAATACCAAAAAGGCTACTTATTTAAAACTAAGTAGCCTTTGTTTCAGTCTTATTTGTATTTTTTTGAATTGTTCAACAACAATAGCTCAAAAAAATAATCATACAATCAGTATTGAAGCAAAGGAATGGAGTAGAGACAGTAATCGGAAAATTCAATATTCAGACTGGAAATCATTTCCTTCTGTTGTGATCGATTCTTTAGATGGATTTACAGCTGTAAAAGAACTTAAAGTTGACAGATATGGCGCTGATCTATCTGTTACAAGTGGGTCAACAGGGTTTTTTAGAACGGAAAAAATAAATGATCGTTGGTGGGTGATAGATCCTTTAGGACATTTATATGTAGTAAAGGCTGTTAACGGGATTCGGCAAGGCAAATCACCCAATAATATAAAGGCATTTGAAAACAAATTTGGCAAAGATGAAAAGTGGATAGCAGCATCAGCCGATTCACTTCATAATTGTGGTTTTAATGCTGCCGGTTCCTGGTCCGATATTGAAACGATCATTGCATACAATAAAACAGCTAAACAACCCTTGGTCTACACAACACAATTGGGTTTGGCAGGCGCATTTAAAAAATATATCAGCAATAAATTTCCGGAAAGAAAGAATGAGTCTGATCTGTCTTTGATCTTAGATCCTGCGTTTCCTGTTTTTTGTGCAGAAGAAACAAAAAAAATAGTTCCATTAGCAACAGACCCCAATTTATTAGGGCATTTTTCTGATAACGAACTTCCTTTCACTTCTTCTGAATTAAACACAGTTGTTAAGGAAGAAAATAGTAATACACTAGGATATATAGCTGCAAAAAAGTGGATGACTGATAAAGGGATCACTTCTACTACTATTACTGCTCAGCAAAAAGAAGAATTTATTGGTTGGATTACGCAGCAATATTATTCTATTGTAGCTGCCGCGATCAAAAAGAATGACCCCAATCATTTGTATATAGGAAGCCGTTTGCATTCATCAGCGAAAAACAATCCATATATTTTTAAAGCTGCTGAACCATTTATTGATATTATTTCTATTAACTATTATGGTTTCTGGCAACCCAAAGAAAAACACATTTCTGATTGGGCCACCTGGAGTGATAAACCTTTTTTTATCACTGAATTTTATACAAAGGCAGCCGAAACAGGAATGGGTAATATGAGTGGGGCAGGTTGGTTGGTGAAAACACAAACGGATCGCGGTATTCATTATCAGAACTTTTGTTTAGAATTATTAAAGGCAAAGAATTGTGTAGGCTGGCA
>CAIYKV010000061.1 GCA_903926855.1 uncultured Bacteroidota bacterium
AATTTCTTTCATGTTATGCCATTGCTGCCATTGCTGGTGTTATCACCAGCAATAAAACTGGTCTATAACTTCTTAAACAAAAACGTCAAAACACTATCTGCCGATCTTGACCCAATTTCTTTCATGTTATGCCATTGCTGGTGTTATCACCAGCAATAGAACTGGTCTATAACTTCTTAAACAAAAACGTCAAAACACTATCTGCCGATCTAGACCCAATCTCTTTCATGTTCCAGCATTGATAAACCCTATTCGCTTGTGGGTTATGCAAATCAAAATGGTCAAGAGGTTTTTTGTAGTAAGAAAAGCCAATACTATCACATGTTTGAAGAGACGCAGCTATATCTTTATCTCTTAAAAAAATTGCCAATTGTTGACTGGCCGGGTAAGTTCTGGTCCAGGCATCCTGCATCATATTTGTCCAATCTCTTTCAAAATTCGGAGTTTTTGCTACTGGATGATTTTTGGGATATTCCCGCATATTTTTAAAAAATTCACTAACCAATTTATGATACACTTCCGCTGAAACTATTTCAAGTCCCGTTTTTCCCAAAGTATCCCTTAATGAAACAAGTAAACTGGTATCTGTCACATTTTTAGAAATACTTATATAGATCGGAATTTTTTTGTTTAGGTACTTAAACCTGGGTTTATTAGATACACCAATCCCTGCAAGTAAGAAAGCAGCGTATAAAAAGAGTGGTTTCATGAAACAGGAAATAAGTTGGTAGTAAGATAAACATATTTTTTAATTGAATATAAATTTTTCTTAAATTGTAGATAATCTTAAGAGCAACTTTTAATTATCTAATAATTATAGAAAATTAAAGTATCTGGTCAATTAAATATTCTTCGTTATGAAAGGAGTGTTTATAATATTCTGTTGCTTCTTTTTGTATACTGCATCTGCTCAAAAAAGATACGAATCTGTTGTCTATACAAGGGCCAATGAGAATAGTTTTGAAAACAGATTTGTTGGCAAGTTAGTAAGCATATCTGATACAGCCATCTATATGCATTTACATACAAGGGATACTGTTTTATATTGGAATGATATTGAATCCGTAAAATTCAGAAAGGCAGGGGCATTTGGAAACCTTGTTTTGCCTCTTTCATTATTTGTTGGAGCAGGATTACTGCGATCGGTTTTACTGGCACATCCAACGCAATCAGCTGAAGGCGCTATCATGATTATCGGAAGTTTTGTTTTGACAGCTTTTGTAACATTACCCATTGGCACCAGCATTTATTTTATAGTCCGTAACCGTACTTTTAAAATTGATACGTATAGCGATTTTCAAAAGTTGCGATTGCTGTCGGAGAAATATAGATTCAAGCGCCAAAAAAATAGTTAGGGCTAGTATAAATCGATCATGATATCCCGACAAAAAAAGCCATTTGTCAATTAAACAAATGGCTTTTTGGGTGGAATTATTTCTTGTGTGGTTATTGCTTAATTAGAAACCGCTTTCCAACTATTATTCTTTCTATCTGCATCTACAAAAATACCTCCATCAATACTAATGCTGCTGATCTTCTTTTTGGTAGCTACTTTAATGGTGGTTTCATGAATATTGCTTTCCCAGATAGCCGGAGTTTGGTGTAAGGTATCGCTGGTTCCATCAGTATAGCTGATCATCAGATCTACCGGTGCAGGGTAGCCGCCGATATTTTTTAAAGGGATCAGGTACCCATTACCCTTGGCCTTCGGTTCTTCCACGGCCAAATCGATATATCCATTGGAGAAGAACCAACTGTTCCAGAACCAATTCAGGTTTTTACCGCTGATATCATTAAAGGAATAAAAGAAATCCCAGGGCATAGGGTGTTTGCCATGCCAGCGATCCATATACCCATGCAAACATTTTCTGAATAAATCATCTCCTAAATAATCCTTCATAGCCAGGTAACCGATAGAGGCTTTGCCATATTCATTATTACCCAAACCGGGGCCATTTAATATATTGCCAGGAGTAATAATCGGTAAATCTTCTTCATCATTCGCATCATTGATCCAGCCATTTACGCGGAAAGCTTTGTATAATTCGGTGGCTTTTGCTTTGCCCATATCCGCACTGCCAATCAGGTATTCAAATGTAGTGGCCCAGGCTTCATCCATAAAACCATACCGGTGTTCATTGATACCCATATAAAAAGGGAACCAGGTATGCGCTATTTCATGTTCCACCACAAAACGTGCAAAATTGGTATCCGGAAAACTATTGTCATTCACCATCATCGGATATTCCATATCGGCTTGTCCCAATACAATGGTGGTTTTAGAAAAAGGATAAGGTACCCCCGGCCAGTTATTCGATAACCAACTCAGCGCATGTTTACCAAACTGAACCATATACTGGTAATCTTTCGCCTCGTCTTTATAAGCAGCCTGAACGCTGGCCCTCCTTTGTGTATTATTATCAACCACCACGCTTGAGCCATCCCATACATAATGATCGCTAATGGCTACCGTTACATCGGTGATATTGGAAGCCGTCCATTTCCAGGTATTGATATCATTTTGTGCCGTTACTTTTTTTGATTCCAGGTCTTTTGCAGTAGCAATATGAATGATCTCATCGCTGGAAAGTGATTGATTGAGTTTATTGGCATATTCAGGCTGTAATACTTCCTGTGTATTTTGCAGATCGCCGGTTGCCCATACAATAAAATTTTTAGGAGCATGAACAGTAAGGCTATAATCATTGAAATCATTATAGAACTCCTGCGCATCGGTAAAAGTCATTCTGTCCCAACCTTTATAATCATCAAATACAGCCACGCGCGGATAAAAATAAGCCAGGAAATAGGTACTGGCATCCAGCATACCTTCTCTGCCACTTTCTACAGAAGCATCATAATGCCATACAAAATTCAGCTTGACCGAATCACCGGGTAAAAGCGGTTTGGGTAATTTCAGTGACTGCCAGGTGGCATGACCCTGGGGCTCGGTCCATTTATACGGAGCGCCATTAATGGTTACCGCATCTATATGGGTACCATCGGTGAGGTACTCATCAGCAGCATCATTATACCTTGTTACCCCGGGTTTATGTATATTGATAATGAGTTTAATAACCGGGTTACTGATGGTATCCTTACTACGGTTATAGTACACGATATCTTCTTTACCGCTTACTTTTCTGGAAGGAGGTTGAATGCTTACATCGATTGAATACCGACCATAATTCTGCCAATAATTAGGCCCGGGATTGCCATCTTTTGAACGGGTGCCTTTTTGATAGGCTTTTTGCACATTTCTCGGAATATAGAGATCCTGCGCAGTTAATTGATTCAGCAGGAATAAACAGGTAAGTAGCAATAAAGATGATCTCATAATTTGTATTTTGTATGATAAATGTAACTAAAACAGCGATTAGATTTATTTACTGTTTTGATTGGCCATTACCAGGGTTGCTGCTTTTTTCCAGACTTTCCTTTTCTCTTCTCGCGACATTTTGTTAAGTTCTGGAAATTCCTGGTTCATATTTTTGGCCGCTTCCGCCATTTGCCTGCTAGTCTGCGAAAAATTTTCTGAACGTAATAAATATTTTAAAATAGAATCTCGTCTTGATAATGAGTCCAGGTTTTTAAATGTATTCGATAATTCAGGATCTTTTTTTATTTGATTAACCTGATCCATCATTTTCTTCGAAATCAGTTCTAGTTGAATGAAATTTTTAGATTGAGAAAGTTGGATGGCCAGTTTTTCATCCTGGGATGAATGGGTGCAGGATATAAATAGTGACAATGCAATAAAGAATAAAATCGTGATAGAATTTTTCATGAAATTTTGTTGGAATTAATCAGGTATTTACATCTGTATTAGTTTCAAAATGGGTATTCATATTGCCTTGTGATGAACACAATGCTACAATAGCAAAAGTGTTTTTTCAATAGCAGTCTTTAGATTTTCTTTCACTTTTGTTTGTTCCGCAAATTCATTCCACCTGCTTACAATATCTCTTATCTGAGAAATAATAGAATCAGCCTTTTTAATATTCATCTGCTTTGCTACAGAAAGCAAATCATCACGTGTTATGTTTTGTCGTTTACCATTGATACTTAAAGAGTGTTGACTTACCCATGTGCTATCAGGTCTATAAGAGTGACACACATCAAATGCAGGGGCCAGTTTCCAGGTACCTGTCTTATCCATGATGAAGGAGAAATTTTTAGTGTGGTCATCACAATTTCTTGCCATCACATTAAATACCATTCTCCGATATAATTGTTCGGCATCCGGATAAGGCAAAAACATCATCCGCATCATCTCAAACAATTGTTCGTAGCTATAGGATGTTATCTCACTAAAATCATAATGCCCCAAAGCACAAAAACTTTGTACATGTATCTTTCCTCTAACAGGTTCTCTGTCAAATCTTCTTGTCATAAAATGTGCCCTGCCCTGTTCTTCCAATAATCTACACTCTGTCATTTCTATTTGGGCTTCTTTAGCCATCAGGTGATACGCCATTTCTACTCTTCCGTAACCGGACGAGGTACCTAATTCCAGATCAGTAACACCATCAAATTTTAATAGCCAGTGCGTGAAGCCTTTGGGTGCATCTGTTTGTCCGGACCGAATTTCTCCTGTCGTGGAATTGTATGTTATTACTGCTTTGGCCCTGGCACCACCTGCTGAAGAACCAATTTTCAGAATATCAGTTAATGCTCTTTCTTCATCTGCGGAAAGCTTGGTTGCGAAATCCTGCCTTCCGGTTAATATTTTCTGGGCAATATTGATAAGGCTATCTAATTCAATTTTTGTTGCACCGTTTGTAACCTTTGGCTCAACCGGTTCAAATTCCAATGCTCCCATACCTCTTTTACCAATGAAACATAACAACTCTACCGGATTCATACTATTGGTTGCTCTTCCGTTTCGGGAAAGCCATGCATTGATCAATGTATTACCATACTTATCGGGTAATACATCCGCTAAGAGTGAAAAATCCGGCGACCTTGACCATTAAAATCCGGTTAAGTCTGACCACTAAATGGATTGATAATCAGAAGGTTTCCTGGTCAATGAAAACCGGAAATGCCTGGTCAAAGAGACCGGATTTTCCACGCATAGAATACATTAGGAATCTGTATTATCAATAATAAAAAAAGGTATATTTTTTTCATCTTATAATTATTTGTAAAGTCAAGGTATTGCTTTTAATGCTCTAAAGTCATTACAATATTGATTTCGATTTTATAAAAATGTAACTAACTACAAATCAACACCTTCATTTTCTCAAAAAATCTTCATAACCCTGAGGTCCCGGGTTCAAATCCCGGTCTCGCTAGATGAAAATAAAGGACT
>CAIYKV010000062.1 GCA_903926855.1 uncultured Bacteroidota bacterium
CTCGGGCATATTTTTTTTCTGCTTTACTCTCTCTGAAGTATGTGTATCACCATTGCGAATCCCTATTTGCCATTGCATACCCAATTCGCTGATCACTTCTTCCATAGCCCTGCCGATATCTTTTGCCAAGGCCCGTAGGGGGGTGATCCAGATTAACTGAAGACCATTGCTTTTTTTAGAATGAAAATCTTTTGGATGCTCGTTGATGAATTGGATAATGGCTCCGATGAATACCGAATAAGTTTTCCCGCAACCTGTTGGCGCATTTACCAAACCGCTATTGCTTTCTAATATTTGCTGCCAGGTTTGCTCCTGAAACGGAAAAGCATACAAGCCTTTCGCAGTCAGCCATTGTGTAATCACTCTATGCCCCTCAGTATCTGTAGGTTTCATTGCGTCAGCTTATCAAACCATCTAAGTAAAACAGCGCCAATTTTAGCGGAGAGTTTTTCGCTTAGTTTGCTTAGTAATTCCTGCACTTTGGGTAGCAATAGAATAGTTTGCAGAACAGGAGAGGTTTCATTGTATCCGGCTTTTTTGAAAATCGTTCTGCGAATCATATGAGGATAATCCTTTTGCAGATACACTAAGTTTTGTGAAAGTGTTTGCTCAATCTCCTCTTTTTTATAGTACAGTCTGTCTATTTCAAGCTGTAAACTGTTGAGATCAGTAATGGGTTGTATATGTGAACTTCCGCTCATTTCAAGGATTGTTTGATCATCACCTGTATAACAGGATTAATAAATATTTTTTTTCTGTAGATAGTTAATATGATCACTACGAATAAAAGTATCAGGGTTGTAATACCAAAACCTCCTACATACGAATTGAGTAAATGAGAAATCCAGATACCCAATGTGATACCTGCAAAAAATAGTAGTAAAAAAAACATGAAAAGTGAAACAATCAGCCAGGTTAATATACCGGCAATACTTGCGGTGGTTTGAATCATCTCAAGCTTGAAAATCCGGACCCTTACATCGAAATACTCCTGAAGTAAGGCTTTGTTTTCCTGAACAAATTCCCAGATATCCTGTTCTTTTTGCATAAAAGTATTTGCCATTAAATTTACGGATAATATCTGGTATGCAGTTTAAATCTCACACTAAGGCACAAAGGCACAGTTTTGAAGTGTTTGTATATAGTAACTCAGTTTTATAGAACAAGTTCATGCGTACCCCCATTAATCGATAAAATACTCCTTAGTTTACCTCTCAACCAACCGTGTCTTTGTGCCTTGGTGTGCAAAAAAAGGTTAGTTAACCGATTTCACCAACCCATCCATTTTTCTGATAAAATAGATTTTCTTGTTTTCCAGATAATCAATTGAATTGCTTTGCTTACCAGATCTGATGGGCTGAAAGTCGAAGTCATTAAATAATTTGAAATCCTTATCAGATAATGCTTTGATGATTCCTGTTGGATATTTAAGCAGTAGTTTACTGAAATGATACATGGATTCAAAACCTTTGAAAAACATATCATTCGGTCTTCCCGAATATTTAGCTTTGTATTTGCTGAAGAGGTCAAACAAGAGTTTATCGTTCCTCAAAAAATTAAAGGGAGAAGTATATATAACTTCAATATTCTTACTGATATCCCTGATTCCTTCCCAGGTAGGCATACCCATGGTAATAGTTTTGTAATTGCGGGATGCAGCCAAAGCTTTACTCAATTCTGTTCCAAATTCTTCATCCAGACTGCCACAGATCAGAATATTTTGTTTGGTACTATCCAGGGTTTCTGTTACCTGTGCCACTGTAAAACTATCGGGAAGGTTTACCGTATTTATTTTTAAAGGCAGTCCGGGTGTTTTTTTATTCATGTCAGTAATCACTTGTTCAATCATATCCTCAATAGCCCCATTTCTTCTGAATAGAGTCAATTTTTCTGTAGGATACGTTTTATGGAGGTACCGGTAAATTGCTTCCAGATGTGCTTTGAGGGTGGGATTTATCATGGCAAAAAATGGATTGCCGGTAATACCTCCATCATTTGGATAGGTAGAGGAAATCAGGGGTATTTTCATTTGTAAGGCAAGATCAGCCAAGGGCTTGATATCACTGCGATTATTAAAGGAAGCAATCAATAAAGAAACATCTTTCAGTTCATCTCCGTTTACCAGTTTTTGTATCGGATTCAGGATACTTTTGGTATCATAAAACAATACAGTAACCGGTACATGTTCTTTATTCAATGAATCTATGGCCAGCATAACACCATTATAGAAATCGAGACCAGCCACCATTTGACGGGGAAGATTGGCATTCCCGAGTTTATAATTACCATCGGCAAATGCGGAGTCAAGATAAATAGGTGCAAAAACAGCAATCTTCATTGGTGTTTTTGCAGGTAATTGGGCAAAGCAAATGCGTCCGCAACAAACGAATACAATAAACAAGAAGAAACGTTTGATCAGTTGCATACAAATTCTTTTCAATACAAGGTAAATGACAGTCTACTCCCACTCAATTGTAGCCGGAGGCTTGCTGCTGATATCATATACCACCCGGTTAATCCCTTTCACATTATTAATAATTTCATTGGAAATGGTTGCCAAAAATTCATAGGGAAGGTGTGCCCAATCGGCCGTCATCCCATCCACAGAAGTTACCGCCCGCAGGGCAACTGTAAATTCATAGGTTCTTTCATCACCCATTACTCCTACACTTTTTACAGGCAGCAGAATAGTGCCCGCCTGCCATACAGCTGCATACAAATGATGGTCTTTTAATCCCTGTATATAAATATGATCTGCATCCTGTAACAGTTTTACTTTCTCCTCGGTTACTTCTCCTAATATCCGGATAGCCAGACCCGGACCAGGGAATGGGTGACGATTAATCATATCTGCAGGTATGCCCAGTTCGAGTCCTACCTTTCTAACCTCATCCTTAAAAAGATATCGCAATGGCTCTACCAGTTCCAGTTTCATCGTATCAGGCAGGCCTCCCACATTGTGGTGCGATTTAATGGTTTGTGAAGGGCCATGCACACTCACACTTTCTATTACATCCGGATAAATGGTTCCTTGTCCAAGCATATCTATCCCCGTCAGTAAATGGGCTTCTCTGTCAAAAATTTCGATAAAGCTTTTCCCAATCACTTTTCTTTTCTCTTCCGGATCAGATTTCCCGGCCAGTCTTGTATAGAAATATTCTTTGGCATCAACGCCTTTTACATTCAACTGCAATTGTTTGTAGGTTTCCAGCACTTGTTCAAATTCGCCTTTTCGTAAAACCCCATTGTCAACAAAAATCCCAAACAGGTTATCACCAATGGCACGGCTGATAAGGGTTGCGGCAACGGTACTATCCACACCACCGCTTAATGCCATGATCACTTTGCGGTTACCAATTTTTTCTTTTAATTCCGCAACGGTATTGGTAATGAAATGAGAGGGTGTCCAGCTACCGCTGCATCCGCAGATATCGATCAGGAAATTATTGATGATTTTTTTTCCTTCGGTGGAGTGATATACTTCAGGATGAAACTGGATACCATATAGGGGTTTGGTCTCCGTTCCGGTTTTTTTGAATGCCGCCACGGGAATACTATCTGTAATAGCTAGTATTTCGAATCCTTCTGGCAGAGAAGTGATCGAGTCACTATGACTCATCCATACCTGTGAATCATCGGCCACATTTTTCAACAGAATATCTTCTTTCTTTTTTTGCAGTTTTGCCCTTCCATATTCTCTTTTATTAGATTTGTCAACTTTACCACCCATTAGTTTGGCCGTTAACTGTGCTCCATAACAAACTCCCAAGACCGGTACTTTTTGAATAAAGCCGGCAATATCTACGGTTGGCGCATTTTCCTCGTTTACACTAAAAGGGGAGCCGCTCAGGATAATCCCTTTCAGACCCGGTTCAAATGTGAACGCTTTTTGGTAAGGAATGATTTCACAAAATACATTGGCTTCTCTAACTGCCCGGGCAATCAATTGGGTGAACTGGCTGCCAAAATCAAGGATAAGTATCTTTTCTGTCATGGGAACGAAGGTAACAGAAATTTTTATGGTACTAAAGCCTGACAAGCGGTCAAGAAATCAACGGGAACGGCTATGCAGGAAATAGGGTTTTCGCTATCTTACAACCACAAAACCTAACTATGAAACGTATTTACCTTTTTTTGGTCCTGGTTATCTTGGTAGGGTCTTCTTGCCGGCAGATCAAGGGCAATGGGATATTAAGCTCCGAGGATCGGTCCGTAAGCAAGGCTGGAAAAATCAAATTACTAGGTAGTTATGATGTGGAAATTACCCAGGGACCCACTACCTCTGTAAAAGTAGAAGCAGATGAAAATCTTCTCCCCTATATAATTACAGCGGAAGAAAATGGTTTTTTGGTAATCAAGTCAAGAGATCATGTTGGTTTTTCTTCCGACCATGAGTTGAAAGTGTATATCACTACAGATAAATTGGAGGAAATTCAATTAGTGGGAAGTGGTAATATTATTGGCAAAACAAAATTTTCAGGCGGTGATAAACTTGTTCTGAAAATTGCCGGGAGCGGCGATATGAATCTTGAAGTAAATACCCCGAAAATTCAGGCAGAGATTGCCGGTAGTGGAACCATGACAGTAATAGGCGAAACCAGAGATGAAAGTATCCAGATTAGTGGTGTGGGTGACTATAACGCTGATGGACTAAAAGCAGAAAATGCAAAAGTGAGAATTGCCGGAAGCGGGAATGTGAAAGTGTTCGCAGATTTGAATCTTGATATCAATATTGCCGGGGTTGGATCTGTTTATTATAAAGGGGCAGCTACCATCAAACAAAGTATTTCAGGTAGTGGTGAAGTAAAGAAAATAGCTGAATGATTTGATCGGGCTGATTACCCGAATCCCTTTTCTTCCAGCCATTTTGAACGGATTTTTAAAAGATTAACTTTCTTTTAAAAATCCGTTTTGATTTCCGGGATAAGGGGTGGGTTGTTTTTTGTAACCTTGTTTCAGAAAGAATAATCCGGGCAAACCCTTTAACGACAAGGCTTTAGGCAAATCATAATGGGGCTGGATTTATCTTCCTTCCTTTTTTGCTTCCTATGGCAAGAAAAATACCTCCAGATCGGCATTTATTTGGCCATATAGTATGACTTGATTTTATGTTATCCGGGCTAATAAAAGAAATGCTGATTAGAAACCAGTTTTTTTTTCCTTACTTTAAGGTTCAAATGCACATATGGTAATGGAAAACAGCTATAAAATATTATTGGTTGAGGATGAGATAAAGCTGGCGAAAGTGATACAGGAAGAACTGATCAGGCATGGATACGCAACAGATTTGGCCGTTGATGGGGCGGAAGCTTCCCGCCTTTTTGGACTGAATACCTACTCCCTGGTTTTATTAGATATTAACCTGCCTTACAAAAACGGATTTTCGTTATGCAATGAGTTTCGGAGTTCCAATAAAAAAATTCCCATTATCATGTTAAGTGCGGCGGGTGAAATACATGATAAAGTAGAGGCCTTTAACCTGGGAGCAGATGATTATATAACCAAACCCTTTCATTTTGTTGAATTATTTGCCAGGGTAAAGGTTTTTCTGAAAAGATCTGAATTGCCTACTGTATCTGATAAAATTGATGTGGAAGATATGCAGATCGACTTCTTAAATAAGACTGTGGTGAGAAGTGGGACCAATATTAACCTGACAGCCAAAGAATTTACATTACTGGTATTACTGGCCAGAAATAAAGGAAGGGTGATCTCCAAACAGGAGATACTGGAGAAAGTCTGGGATCTTAGTTTTGATACGGGCACCAACACAATAGAAGTATACATAAGTTTCCTACGGAATAAGATTGACAAACCCTTTCCGGTAAAATTGATACATACAAAACCAGGTTTTGGGTATTATATAAAATAAACCGCTGGTGCAATGAACCTGAAATTACGTTTTGCACTCCTGTTTACTTTCTTTGTGGCTATCATCCTGATTAGTTCTTCTATCACTATTTATTTTCTCAATTATAGTTACCGGGAAGAAGATTTTTATGGACGGGTAAAAATTGAGGGCTTAGAATTTGCCAATACCATCTCTCATATTTCAGACCCTAAAGAAATTGCTTCTGAAATGCTTACCAAAGTACTGCACAATAGTACATTGTATGATGAGCAGGTTGTTATATTGGATACCAGCGGAAAGCTAATCCAAAAATTGCCGGATAGTCTGCGTTTCAGCATACAGCCTGATATCCTCAATAAAATTAAACGGCAAAATGAATACCAATGGTTTTCGGAAAATCAATACCAGCATGTTGGCATATTCCTCAAACAGGAAGGAAGGATTGTAATTGCTACCGGATTGGATAAGCCAGGTTTTGAAAAGCAGGATAACCTGAAGATCATACTTACCGTAGTGTTTATAGCCGGGCTTTTATTAACCGCTTTTTTATCATTTGTTTTTGTACGCGAAGCATTTTTGCCGCTTACAAAGCTCAGTGTACAAATGACCAAAACTACGTTGCAAAATCTTAACCAGCGGCTGGAAGTAACCAATACGAAAGATGAGATCAGTGAGATTGCTAAGAATTTTAATGCAATGCTGGAAAGGATGAATAAGTCGTATGAGTTTCAAAAAAGCTTTGTTTACCATGCATCGCATGAGTTGAGGACTCCATTGGCAACCATGTTATCCCAAACAGAATCGGCTTTGGATAAAGAAATGGCAGAGCAGGATTATAAGGAATTATTAATCTCTTTAAAAGAAGAACAACAGGAATTAATTGAATTGACCAATTCCTTATTGCTGATTTCACAATACGAGCAGATGGGTTTTGCACAGGAATGGCCACAATTGCGGATTGATGAGATATTGTTTGAAACGGTTAGTAATGCCAATCGGATGTTTCCCGGACTTACCGTGAATCTGGCTTTTACCACACTTCCTGAAAACGATAGTGACTTTATTATACAAGGAAATGAGAGTTTGCTAAAATCAGCCTTTATTAACCTGTTGAAAAATGCCTATTTGTATTCTATCGATCAGAAGGTAGATGTCAATCTTGAATCAGTAGGGAATGAAGTTCGGGTATATATTGAAAGTGTTGGGCCACAATTGCAACCAGATGAAGTGGAAAAAATAATGGTGCCGTTTTACCGTGGGCAAAATGCTTTAAAATCGAAGGGCTTTGGGCTGGGATTGGCTATTATTGATCGGATTATTACTATCCACAAAGGGAAAATTTCCTATGCGGCTTTGGCAAATAATATCAACTGCTTTACCATCACATTGCATACAGTAAGTGACACTATTGAAGCATAAAAAAGCCGATCATTTGAATGACCGGCTTTTTTTATATGATTGGAATCAAATACTAAGCGATAGTAGTTGCTTTCTTAGTCAATTTACTTTTCAGGTTAGCAGCTTTATTCTTATGAATAATACCACGTTTAGCAAGTTTATCGATCATAGAAACCACATCAGGTAACTGCTCTTCGTAAACCTTTTTCTCTGTATTGGTTTTGAGTTCACGTATCGCATTACGAGTCGTTTTGCCGTAATAACGGTTACGATCACGACGCTTTGCGGCTTGTCTCACATCTTTCTTTGTAGCTGAATGGTTTGCCATGTTCTGTTTTTTTCAGGACGGCAAAGGTAAGGACTGGGAACGAAAGATGAAAATTAAAAGTAAAAAAAATGTAAAAAACTGGGGTTTTGGAGCAAAACAGGCCGGTTTTGTAACTAAAATATGACCTGTTTTCTGCCTTCAATGACCGATATTTGCTATCCGTTTCAACCAAAATTTGTATAAAAGCACCCAATGAAGGATTTCTCGTACATAACCAATTCTCACCCGGCTTATATTGAAAGTCTGTATAACCAGTACCTAAAAGACCCTGCCAGCATAGATCCTGACCTGAAAAAGTTCTTTGATGGCTACGATTTTGCAGTATCCAATGGTTCTGCTGCCAGTAACCCTGCTGAACAGGGGGCTACTCAGGATTCCGGGGTTGACTGGATGAAAGAGATCAAAGTGTACCGTTTGATACTGGGTTACCGGAATAAAGGCCATTTATTGGCTAAAACCAACCCCATTAGGGCCAGAAAAGACCGGGGCGCTAACCTGGACCTGGCTTTTTTTGGATTGTCTGATGCTGATCTCGATACTCCCTGTCATGCAGGCAATCTGATAGGAATGGGTACTACTACCCTTAGAAATATACTGGCACATCTGGAAAAAACATATGCTGCCAATGTAGGGATCGAATTCAAATATGTAGGTGATCAGAAAAAGATTGACTGGCTTACCAATGAAATGGAAAAAGGCTTTTCTAATCCATTGGGTATTGAGAAAAAGAAACGCATCCTGGAAAAATTGAACCAGGGAGTCATGTTTGAAAAATTTCTGCATACCAAATATGTCGGGCAGAAAAGATTTTCTCTCGAGGGTGGGGAAACTACGATTGCGGCATTGGATGCTATTTTAAATGAAGCAGCAGAAAATGAAGTGGAAGAAGTGGTGATTGGAATGGCCCATAGAGGCAGGTTGAATGTGTTAGCCAATATCATGGGCAAAACCTATGAACAGATATTTAGTGAGTTTGAAGGAACTGCAACCATTGATCAGACCATGGGTAGCGGAGATGTGAAATACCATATGGGTTATGGAAGTGAGGTGCAGACAAGTAACGATAAAACCTTACACCTCAAATTAATGCCCAATCCATCGCATCTGGAAGCAGTTGACCCGGTTGTATTGGGTTTTGCAAGAGCAAAGGCGGATGTGATGTATCATAGTAATTTCGGAAAAATCTTGCCCATTTTAATTCATGGAGATGCTTCTGTAGCGGGTCAGGGTATTGTGTATGAAATATTACAAATGTGCCATTTGAGGGGATATTATACCGGCGGAACGATGCATTTTGTAATCAATAACCAGATCGGGTTTACAACTGATTTTGATGATGCCAGAAGTGCTGATTATTGTACTTCCGTTGCTGCCATGGTTCAGGCCCCTGTGTTGCACGTGAATGGAGATGATGCAGAAGCTGTAGTAAAATGTGCTGAGATGGCAACCCGTTACCGGAATGAGTTTAACAGCGATATCTTTATTGATATGGTATGTTATCGCAAACATGGCCATAATGAAGGTGATGATCCGAAATATACACAGCCGCAATTGTATGCCATTATCGACAAGCACCAGAATCCCAGAGAAATCTATACCCAATATCTTTTAGAGAACGGCGAGCCCGATGCGCAGCAATTGGCAAAGGATATGGAGAAAAAATTCTGGGCCGATTTACAAGAGCGTCTCGATGAAATTAAACAGAACCCATTACCCTATAAATACCAGCCACCCGAACTGGTTTGGAAAAGTTTACGAAAAGCCAAAGACGAAGATTTTATTCATTCTCCCGATACGGGTATCAGCGAAGAAGATGTAAAACAACTTTTTGATAAACTCATGCAGTGGCCTGCAGATTTTACGCCTTTGAAGAAAGTAGAAAAATTATTGCAGGATAAAATAAAACTTCTACAGACAGAACAAAAAATTGACTGGGCAACCGGCGAACTATTGGCATATTCTTCTTTACTACTGGAAGGAAATATTGTGCGGATGAGCGGACAGGATGTAAAGCGTGGAACGTTTAGTCATAGACATGCCATCCTTCGCGATGAGAATACGAATAAAGGATATAACCGCCTGAATCATTTCAAAGAAAACCAAGAGAAATTCAGAATCTATAATTCATTATTGAGTGAATACGGAGTACTGGGTTTTGAATATGGATATGCTTTGGCAAACCCGAAAGCATTGGTTATCTGGGAAGCTCAGTTTGGAGATTTTTCCAATGGTGCACAAACGATGATCGACCAGTTTATTGCTGCCGGTGAGCAGAAATGGCAGAGACAGAATGGAATTGTTATGTTATTGCCGCACGGATATGAGGGGCAGGGTCCTGAACATAGCAGTGCGCGCATGGAACGTTTTTTACAGATGTGTGCCGAACTAAACCTGGTGATCACAAATATAACAACGGCAGCCAATCTGTTTCATGCATTGCGCAGGCAACTGGTATGGAGTTTCCGCAAACCTTTAATCAATTTCTCACCAAAAGCCAACTTAAGAAACCCAGTAACGTTTAGCCATATCAGCGAATTTATCAAAGGTGGATTTAGAGAACTGATTGATGATTCTTTTGTACAGGAAGCGGCAGGTGTAAAAAAGGTTTTATTATGCAGTGGCAAACTGTATTTTGAAATGGCGGAGAAACAGCAGAAAGAGAACCGGACCGATATTGCTATTGTGCGGCTTGAGCAGATTTATCCTTTGCCTTATAAACAGTTGGATATATTGTATAAAAAATACAATAAAGCCACCTGGTTCTGGGTGCAGGAAGAACCTTTGAATATGGGGGCTGCCAGCTTTTTGCAAATGAATCTGAAGAGCATCAATTTTGGTGTGATCAGCCGGAATGCAAGTGCTGCAACAGCAACCGGGTATGCAAAAGTGCATGCACAGGAACAGGCCGAAATCATATCCACCGCATTTTCTATTTAAATACCAGCAGGCAAAACAGAAATAAAAATAATTATGATCGATATTAAAATACCTACCATCGGAGAATCCATTACGGAAGTTACCTTATTGAAATGGGTAAAGAAAGAAGGTGACTGGGTTGACCGTGATGAAGTGATTGCCGAACTGGAAAGTGAAAAAGCCACTTTCGAAGTCAATGCAGAAAAAGCAGGTATTCTGAAAACCCTTGCCAAAGAAGGGGATACCCTTACTATTGGGGATACAGTTGCCCAGATAGACGAAACGGCTACGAAACCAGCAGGCAAATCAGAGCCGGTTCCAGCCCAACCCGTAACCCCTAACCCGCAACCCCTAACACCCTCTGCAACACCTGCTCCTGTAGTGAATGATATCAAAGCCACTCCGGTTGCTTCTGCTATCATTGCCGATAAAAAAATTAACCCTGCCGAAATCATACCATCCGGTACCGGTGGAAGAATATTAAAACAAGATGTGTTAGAAGCATTGTCACATCCGGGAAAGAAAGCCTTTGCCGGTGGCGAATTGTTTACGAGGAATGTTAGACAGGAAAAGATGAGCAGCTTGCGCAGAACGATTGCAAGAAGACTGGTAGAAGCCAAAAATACCACGGCCATGTTAACCACTTTTAATGAAGTGGATATGACTAAGATCATGGAAGTGCGTAAACAATATAAAGACAAATTCAAAGAAATACATGGTGTAAATCTGGGATTCATGAGTTTCTTTGCCAAAGCCTGCGCTATTGCGCTGGGAGAATGGCCTTCTGTGAATGCGTATATTGATGGAGATCAGATCATCTATCATGATTATGCGGATATCAGTATCGCGGTAAGTACACCCAGGGGGTTAACTGTGCCGGTGATCAGAAATGTAGAAAGCCTGGGAATGGCAGATATTGAAAAGAAAGTTGTAGAACTGGCGGGTAAAGCACGCGACAGTAAATTAACTACAGAAGACTTGCAGGGTGGTACGTTTACCATTACCAATGGTGGTGTATTTGGAAGTTTAATGAGTACTCCAATCATCAATATTCCACAGAGTGCTATTTTAGGAATGCATAAAATACAGGATAGACCCATGGCCATTAATGGACAGATAGTGATACGCCCTATGATGTATCTTGCCGTGAGCTATGACCATCGGATTATTGATGGGAAAGAAAGTGTAAGCTTTCTTGTACGTGTAAAAGAATTACTGGAAAATCCGGAATTATTATTAATGGGAAAAGATCCGGTGAAAACTCTCCTGGAGTTGTAACAGTCTATGCGCTTTCAATCTTATTTTAACACGGCAGTTTTACTTATTCGTCAATATGATGGTAATGTTCCACTGGTTCATTTCCTGAAGCAATATTTTGGTCAGAATAAGAAATATGGGTCTACTGACAGGAAATGGATATCACATATTTGCTATACTTATTATCGGATAGGCCATGCATTGAAAGCGCATTCCATCGAGGAAAGACTAAAAGCAGCTCTTTTTCTAATTAATGAAGAGCCCCAGGATTGGAAAATATTGTTTGATGCTACCTGGCTTAACAAATGGGACCAGGAGCTTTCAGAAAGATTGGTATTTATACAATCACAGTACTCTGATTTCTCTATTCAGTCTATTTTTCCATGGATTACAGAGCTAAGTGAAGAAATTGACGCAACTGCCTTTATACTTTCGCACTTTATTCAACCTGATCTTTTTTTACGTATCCGCCAGGGAAATGAAAAGCGAGTTCTACAAAAGCTGACTGATCATAAAATCCCATTTCAACAACTATCTGTAAACTGCATCGCTTTGCCAAATGCCACGAAGATTGATACCGTGCTGGAAATAGATAAAGAGGTAGTCATTCAAGATTACAGTTCACAAAGGATAGCAGTTTTTTTACAACTTACTACCTACAACTTATCACCTAACACGCCTATTTGGGATTGCTGCTCTGCCAGTGGCGGGAAAACCATTTTGGCAAAAGATGTACTGGGTAATATTTACCCAACTGTATCTGATATTCGACCCTCTATTTTAAAAAATCTTCAGCAGCGATTTAAAAATGCAGGTATCAAAAGCTACCATTCCTTTGTGAATGATCTGTCAAAAAATATTCCCAATATTCAACAATGTAAGCTTGTCATTTGCGATGTTCCATGCAGTGGAAGTGGAACCTGGGGAAGAACGCCGGAACAACTCTATTTTTTCTCAGAAAAGAAAATTGCTGAGTATGCAGACTTGCAAAAGAAAATTGTCAGTAATGCGATTTCTTTAGTGGCGCCTGAAGGCTATTTTTTATATATCACCTGTTCAGTATTTAGCCAGGAAAATGAAGAAATGGCCAACTTCATAGAGAAAGAACTCTCAAGCACAAGTTTGAAGAAAGAAGTATTGATAGGATATACCCATAAAGCAGATACTATGTTTGCCTCTTTATTTCAAAAAGCATAAGACAGTATCCTCGTAATTATAGCACCAATTCTCCTCTTTGAATAATCCCTCCGCCAATCACATCATCACCCTCATAAAAAACAGCGCTTTGTCCGGGTGCAATACCTTTCACATTCTCATAGAACCTTGTGCGGATACCATGATCAGAATAGTATAAATTACTAATGGCCCCTTTATCTTTATACCTGATTTTGGTTATGGCTTCCATGCCGTCAGTTATACCATCATATTTCATCCAATTGATCTTACCTACCAGCATATCATTCTGATCTAAATCCATTTCATCTCCTAATACTACTGTATTGGTTTCGGGATCAATGGAGGTAACATAAATAGGACGGCCCATGGCTATTTCCAAACCTTTACGCTGGCCTACTGTATAAAATGGATACCCTTTATGCTGACCTAATTTTTTGCCGGTTTTATCTACAAACCATCCTCCATTTACTTTTTCTTCTAATCCTTCCACTCTTCTTTTTAAAAAACCACGATAATCATTATCAGGGACAAAACAGATTTCATAGCTCTCACTCTTTTTTGCCAGCTCTGGATATCCGAGATCGATGGCCATCTGGCGGATCGCTGATTTGCGGTAACCACCTAAGGGAAGCATGGTTCTGCTGAGTAATTCCTGGTCCAATCCCCATAAAACATAGCTCTGGTCCTTGGTTTCATCCAGTCCCTTACTGATCACATACCTGCCGTTATCATGCTGGCGAACAGAGCCATAATGTCCGGTGGCGATAAACTCACAATCCAGTGCATTGGCTCTTTTCAATAATGCGCGCCATTTAATATGTGTATTGCACATCACACAGGGATTGGGTGTTCGGCCGGCCAGGTATTCATCCACAAAATTTTCAATCACAAAATCACCAAACTCTTCCCTGATATCTAAAATAAAATGGGGAAATCCATGGTGAACAGCGGCCTGACGGGCATCATTAAAAGAATCAATATTGCAACAACCTGTTTCTTTGGTAGTACTGCCGCTACTGGCATAATCCCAGGTTTTCATGGTAATACCTACAACTTCATACCCTTCATTATGCAGCATAAGCGCTACAACGGTACTGTCAATACCGCCGCTCATAGCCACTAAAACCTTTCCTTTACGACTCATGATTATTATTTATTGCTTTCCTCATCAGGAGTAAAGCATCTGCGAAATTAAACCAAGTAAACGGAAAGCAACGGCTAATGGCGGCATGTGATATTACGAAAATGGAAAAAATGCATCCTTTAGCGCTGGAAATAGTATTTTACCTAAATTGAATTATAAAAGAAGATTATATGAAATATGCGCTCTGGTTAATGTTCCTGGCCATATCCCTTACTGCTATCTCACAAAATACCCAGGTTGCACCTTCAAAATCGACAATACAGGTCAATTGGGATCAGATTGAAGTTCGGGATTCAAGTGGCATCCTTTATCCGGAAATTATTTGGAAAAAAATGATGACTACTGGCAAATACCAGTTGCTATTATCAGCCGATAAAAAATCAGGCTTACTTGTACCATTAACTCAGGAAGAAAAAAATGCAAGGGAATCACATTTTTCAAAACCCACCGAGAGTAAATTCTTCAAGACAGGTGAAAAACTGCATTCTTTTTCAGAAAGAGATATGCATGGAACCAAATATCAACTAAAACAACTGATTGGGAAAGTGGTTGTGTTGAATTTCTGGTTCATCAATTGCCCTCCCTGTCGTCAAGAAATCCCTGATTTAAATGATATGGTTGATTCTTATAAAGATAATAAGGATGTGGTGTTTATTGCGATTGCCCTTGACCAGCGATATGATCTGGAACAATTCCTGAAAACTTCGCCTTATCACTATAATATTATTGATAATGGAAGGTATATTGCCAGTCAATACGGGGTTACTTTATACCCTACCCATGTGGTGATAGACAGGACTGGCAAAGTTTTGTTTCATACATCCGGCTTATCCGGTGGAACTATTCCCTGGCTAAAAAAATCAATCGCATCGGCATTAGCGGCAAGCGCGGTCCAACAATAAGTAACACTACTAAAATCATTACCGGCAAATTACCCGTTGATTTGGGTATAAATACTTAAAACTGGTAAGCTGCTTTTTTAGATATTTACCAAAATTCATTCAGCATGATAAAGCTTCTTGTAATCGGAAATCTTGGAAAAGATGCGATAGTAAACAATGTGAACGGTAAGAACGTAATTAATTTTACAGTTGCGCATACAGAAAAATATAAAGATGCGCAGGGTAACCAGAAAGACAGGACAACATGGGTTGACTGTGCTTACTGGACCGACCGTACAGCAGTGGCTCCTTATTTAAAGAAAGGAACACAGGTATATGTTGAAGGACAGCCCGATGTTCGTACCTATACCACACAGGATGGACGTAATGGGGCTTCGCTTGTACTTAGGGTTGCCAGCGTTCAGTTATTGGGTGGAAGAAACACAGAAGGCGGAGGCGGAAGTAGCGATAGTAGTAATAGCTATGCATCATCAGCACCTGCTTATTCTCAGCCCGCAGCGGCAGGTCCTTCTGCAAATGAACTGACTGAGCCATTGGATGATCTGCCATTCTAAAGAAATAAGAAGTTAATAAAAACAGGGAGGTCTTATTTTATTGAGACCTCCCTGTTTTATGATACCCGGATTATATTCATTAAGTCAGGTAATCAGAAACAATGTTTTCTGTTAAAACTTGCTGATCATGCCTACTCAGAATGCAATAATAAAGCGCAAAACAGGGTATATTGCAATAGTAATTCTACAAGTTTCTGATTCAATAAAATCCGGTTATCGTGGCTGTATATTCTTACGATCAATTATACCAATTTACTTTCTCAGTTTTTAAAAGTATCGGTTGTTCAGATACGGATGCAAGAACCGCTACTATCGGTTTAATTGCCGCTGATTTGAGAGGCATCGACAGTCATGGCGTTGCCCGTTTAGGTGGTTATACCCGTTTATGGGAGGCCAATCGGGTAAATCCCAAACCGAATATTCGGATTGTTCACGAAACTCCTTCCACCGCTGTGGTTGATGGAGATGCAGGACTGGGACTGGTAGTTGCACCCTATGCAATGAAGGTTGCGATAGAAAAGGCAAAGAACGTTGGGACCGGATGGGTAAGTGTTTCAAACAGTAATCATTTTGGAATAGCAGGTCATCATGCAATGATGGCATTGGAACAGGATATGATTGGAATGGCCATGACCAATGCCAGTGCGCTGGTGGCACCCACATTTTCTATTGAAAGAATGTTAGGTACCAACCCCATTGCTGTAGCCATTCCTGCCGATAAGCAACCTCCGTTTGTGGCAGATTTTGCCACCACTACTGCTGCCAATGGTAAGCTGGAGATATTGCAAAGAAAACAGGCAGATACACCAGAAGGATGGGTGCAGGATAAAGACGGGAATGCTTCAACTGATGCCAATATTTTAAAAAAGCAGGGCGCCTTGCTTCCTTTAGGTAGTGATCGGGAACATGGTAGTCATAAAGGGTATGCACTAGGTAGTATTGTTGATATTTTTTCGGCAGTTCTCAGTGGGGCTTCATATGGTCCATGGGCGCCTCCTTTTCCTGCTTATGTAGCCATGCCTGAAAATATGCCGGGTAAAGGGTTGGGGCATTTTTTTGGGGCAATGCGAATAGATGCGTTTCGTAAGGCCGATGAATTCAAATCACATATGGATAACTGGATACAAAGATTTCGATCGGCAACCCCTGCGCCAGGCCATGAGCGTGTGCTAATTCCAGGCGATCCGGAACGGGAGATGGAAATGATCAGGATGAAAG
>CAIYKV010000063.1 GCA_903926855.1 uncultured Bacteroidota bacterium
GTATACTGAAGGAAAAGGAGATAGTACAGAAATTATGCGCCACTATATGACTGGTGGTTATCCTCTGATCATAGTCATTGATCGTTTTGGGAAAATTTTTGCTGTAAACCCTATACCAGATTCTTTACGTTCGCAAAGACAGGAAACTATTGCAAGCTTTCAAAAATCAATTGCTGATGCAATCAAGGAGCAATAAATCTTATAAAAGGGCTAAGCTTTAATTTTTGATAATGCTTAGTGTTAATTAAATACTGCACGTAATAATTCTTTTCGGGAAGCCCAAGTACGCTATTACCCATACCAATAATGAGATCAGGTTTATTGACAGTAAACAAAATATTCGATAATTTTTTGAAGAAAAATCATTAATCATGAAAACATATCTTTCCATATTAACAAACCCCTTATTATTTATATTGTTTCTCTCACCTCTGCTATTGATGGCGGGGCAGAAAACTTCACGTAAAAATGAAATCATCATTGAGGGGAAGACAGACAGTGCGTATAAAGTTGATTTAGTGATTGCTTCAAAGCTAATGGACTTGATAAATAAATTTTCAACTTCCCGAAGCATCACAATAAAGGACGGCAGATTTTCATTTCATATTCCCGGATTACAAGATCCTACAAATACCCGGCTCATTTTCTATTATTCAAATGGCAAAAGGTTTGTGCTAGATAATTACCTTGCTGAACCAGGGGATAGTGTTTATATCCAACAAACTAAAAAAGCTGCAGCTTTCTTTGGAAGGAGCCGCCAAAATTTTATCTGTCAATTTCAAATAAGTCAGATTAAAAGACCATCTGGAATTACCGATAGTGATAAGGCAGACTTGTATAAAGAAAGCGAAAAGAGAGTCAAAACAATAGATTCCTGTTATCAATTAAAAAAGGCTGTTTTGGATGGATATGAAGGCAGACTTAGTGAAAGAATGTACCGGTTATTACTAACCGAAATTTATTATGAAAAAAAACAATCCGAGTATACTCTTGCGAAATCATATTTGTCATCTTCAAGAGATAGTATTCAGAAATCAGCGGTAATCCGTTACTATACTGATCATTATTTATCAGATCAGCTGGATACGACTGTTTCGAATCTGAAATTGTATTCAAAATTCTATATAGAATATGTTTTGACTAAATTAGAACTGGATTGTATAACCAGATTCCTGCAAAACCCGGCAATCCGTTTATCTCGTAGTGATATTAAGAATGCAGTTTATCATGAAATCGTCCAACATCGCAACAATCTTTTAAAACAAAAGATACTTACCAGTTTTTTCGCTAAAAAAACTGTTATTACAGACAGTGTTAGTAAACAAATTGAAGAAACAGCTAAAAAAATTACGGACCCGGCATTATTAGAAATAATAACGATTATTCAAAGAAGAACCAAGGGTGCCAAAGCCTTCGAATTCAGTTTGCCGGATAGTAAGGGAAAGATAATCAGACTTACCGATTTCAGAGGAAAAGTAGTGGTGCTGGATTTCTGGTATACCGGATGCGGTGCCTGCCCCGGAATGGCTTCCGTAATAAAACCTATTGCCCAAAAAAAAGACAGCAATGTGGTATTCATTACAATTTCAATAGATAAAGACAAAAAAACATGGTTAGAAAGCCTGCAATCCGGAGAATATTCATCTGATGATGAAATTAATTTGTATACGGAAAATCAAGGAGATAAATCAGAAATCATTCGACACTATAGGATCCTTGGATATCCCATGGTTATAGTCATTACTCGTTTAGGTAAAATTTATGCAGTCGA
>CAIYKV010000064.1 GCA_903926855.1 uncultured Bacteroidota bacterium
AAAATCACGTGATAAGTGGCAGACCCGACTGGGTTCTGTTAAAGTAATTCTCAGCGCTTTCAGGAGTATAGCTTCCTAAATCATTCTTTATCAATACCTTACTTAAGATCGTTGCTTTTATTCTCGCAGTTTCTTCTCTGCGTTCCCTGCGGTTCTCCGCGTTCTCCGCGCTGCCGCTTTTCATACATCTCCCAAAAATCAAACATCCAGCCCACCACAAGAGCCCCAAAACCCATAAAAAAAGCCCGTCAAACGACAGGCTCCAATTCAATAGTAACTAGCAATTATCAGGAATCCCCACCCACCTTCCCAAACCATTTTTTCGACTGCGTCACCATCAAAATCCCCCCAATAATCAATAAAAAAGAGATGATTTCAGCCTGTGTTGGATGAAAGGGAAGAAACTCATATTTGGTATTCACCCGTATTTTCTCAATAAAAAACCGCTCAGTACCATTAAAAATCAGGTAAATGCCAGCTAATTGTCCTGGTATTTTAATCTTTTTCCTGATCGCCCAAAGCACAAAGAAAAGCACCAGACACATCAAAATCTCATACAAAGCTGTAGGATACACCGGCATCGGTAATTGGTTACAATAAGGCCCGGTACAACCCGGAATCGGAATCCCCTCATTCACTACATTATGCGGATACTGATAAGCCCAAAGCCAATCAGGCAAAAAAGAAAAGGGTTTGGGATGCATATTCACAATCCCCCAATCCCCATCACCACTCACCTGACAGCCAATTCTTCCCAAAGCGTAAGCCAGCATCATGGTAGGTGCCATACAATCCGCCAAATGAATTACAGGAATCTTATTTTTTCTGGCATAGAGAATGATGGCCAGTCCCGCACAGATCAAACCACCATAAAAAGTAAGTCCGCTAAAGGATACCAAAGCACCCATCGGATCTTTGACAAAATCATCCCAGTTTTCCAGGTTATGAAATATTTTGGCACCCAGAAATCCGAATAAGGCGGCATAAATCACAAAATCTCCTACCCTGTCATGCGGCCAGATTCTTACGGTTCTGGTTTCAGGAGTATCCAGTTTTTCTTTGTTCTTTTCCCACCATTTCAAAACGCCAAAAGCGAGTCCCACCAACAATCCTACCGGCAGATTACCTCGTGCAGACAAAATATAGGATTGTGGATCATTCAACGCATCTGCAATGGTAAATGCGCCAACAATTTTATAACCGAAAATAAAACCCAATAAAAAATTGATCAGAAGTTCACCAAATCCAGCAGGGGCGCCGATTACAATGGATTGTTCCGTAAAAGTAAACTGACCCAGTTGCTGTCTTCTGCGCAATTCGAGGGTAAGCACCCAGGCAGAAATAATAAACGAAATAGCAACAAAAAAGCCAAACGAGTTCACCAGTTTCAAACCGGATAAACTCACTCCGAAAATATCTTTAAATGCGTAGTATAGATTTGGATACATGTATGTAAGAACGATTATACTTGAATTGATCCGAAATAATTACCTGCAATGTTACTCAGAAATAATGATACCAAGATAGATAATAGGCTGATTCATAAACCATACCGATGGATACCGGGTATAAAAAAAGCAAGGCCCCACGCGAAGTGGAGCCTGTACTTACTAACCCATCTATGAACAAAACTAAGTGAAAATCTAATTACAAAACTCATCAAATACAGAAATCAGGTGCTGGGCAATTACCTGGGCCGGTCTGCCCTCAATCTGGTGACGCTCTACCATACTTACCAGCTGACCATCCTTAAACAGTGCGATAGCGGGTGAAGAAGGCGGATAAGGCAATAAATGCGCTCTTACCTGGTTTACGGCTTCAATATCAAAACCGGCAAAACTGGTAGCTAACCTGTCCGGTCTCTTGGTAGCATTATGCACAGCCATTAACACGCCTGGACGGCAGGTACCGGCTGCACATCCACAAACAGAATTGATCACCACCAGGGTGGTTCCTTCTTTTTGTAAAGTATCATTTACTTCGGCTGCGGATACCATTTCATCAAATCCACTATCGGTCAATTCTGCCTTCATGGGTAATACTATCTCTGCTGGATACATGTGTTTAGTTGTTTAGTAGTTCTATTAATAACGCAAAGTTAGGACAAAAGTTCTATCTCTAAAAAGATCGAAACATGCCATAAGGGCTGGTTTATAATTATTAAACTGCCATTATGGCTTAATTGTTTGCTTATTTCTGATATTTGGATGCCTGTTTAGCTTGTTTTTGGGGTTGGTATAGGTTTTGAAAATAATCCATCATTATTAATCATAAAAAAATAAAACTTATAGTTATGACACTTGTAAAACAAAACCCTTACCATTTTGGTGGTTTAATTGATGAAATCTTCCAATCATTTCCAGCAAACTGGGGCAAAGATGTTGCTGGTTTTGCGATTCCCCCAGCCAATATTCATGAAACTGCAGATGCGTATCATGTAGAATTAAGTGTTCCGGGCAGGAATAAAGAAGATTTCGCTATCCAGTTAGAGAATGGTTTATTGACCATCAGTTTCGAAAAGAAAGAAGAAACCGAGAAAAAAGATTACAAAACCATTCGCAAAGAATTCAGTTCCAGAAGCTTTAAAAGAAGCTTTAACCTGGATGATAAAATCAATACAGCCGCTATTCAGGCTAAATACGAAAACGGAGTATTGCTGGTATTACTTCCTAAAAAAGAAGAAGTAAAAGATGCTCCTAAACAAATAGCTATTCTCTAAACTGTTAAGTTATTAGATTATTGATATTCAAATATTTCTAAAACTTAAAATGCAGAGTGATAGAAACGTAATTTCTAGTCAGTTCCTGTGGACGGGCCTCTATTGGTTTGATGCCGGGCGAATGGCCACGGCAAAAAAA
>CAIYKV010000065.1 GCA_903926855.1 uncultured Bacteroidota bacterium
ATTGTTCAGAGCCGAAAAAGCTTTGAGTGCTTTAACGGATGTAAACATCCTTCACCTGCGTCCAGGATATTTCTATCCCAATCTTTTTGCCAACCTGGGTCTGATCAAGGGCATGGGCATTATGGGTAGTAATTTCAGTGCGGCAGAAGGAAAATTTGTAATTGTAGATCCTACAGATATAGCCGCTGTGGCTGCCAAAGCCTTAACGGAGCTTTCGTTTACCGGCCATAGCATACAATATATTGCCAGTGATGAAGTATCCAGTCAGCAAATCGCTTCCGCCATCGGTCAGGCAATTGGTAAACCGGAACTTACCTGGGTAGAGTTCACAGATGAACAGGCTTTGGGTGGTATGTTACAGGCAGGGTTACCGGAAGAAGTGGCCAAGAATTATGTTGAAATGGGTGGCGCTTTGAGAAGCGGGAAAATGTCAGAAGATTATTGGAAACATCGTCCTGCTTCATTAGGCAAAGTGAAACTGGCTGATTTTGCAAAAGTATTTGCGGCAGTTTATAATGCCTCATAGTAAATAGGGAATAAAAATTGACATATATGTATACAAAATCTCTTAAAATAGGCGTACTGGGCTCCGGCATAGTGGGTCGTGTATTGGGTGCTGCATTTGCAAAAGAAGGTCACCCCGTAATGTTAGGCTCCCGCAATACAGCCAAACATGAAATACTTGATTGGGTGGAAGAAAATCCCGGTGTTATTACCGGAAGCTTTGCGAATACAGCTGCCTATGCTGATATCATTGTGATTGCCACCAAGGGTATTGTAACCCTGGAAGCGATTGGCCTAGCTGGTGTTGACAATTTCACAGGCAAAACCGTGATCGATACCACCAATCCGATCTCTCTCTCAGCTCCGGTTAATGGTGTGCTGCCTTATTTCACAGATTATAACAGTTCTCTTCTTGAAAAAATTCAGGCCGCTTTACCCAAAGCCAATATTGTAAAAGCATTCAGCTGTGTAGGAAATGCACTCATGTATAAACCCTATTTCGCTGAAGGAAAACCCAGTATGTTTATCGCAGGAAATAATGAAGATGCTAAAAAAACAGTCACTTCGCTATTAACTGCATTTGGTTGGGATACAGAAGATATGGGCAAGGCAGAAGCAGCCCGTGCTATCGAACCCCTTTGTATTCTCTGGTGCTTACCAGGGTTTACCCGGAATGAGTGGACACATGCTTTCAAATTATTGAAAAGCTGATTCGCCATTCCTGCCGTTGTCGATATTATCAGCAGGAAACATAAAGTACCAAAGTAATGTTGGTGATAACACCAACATTGGCTAACACCAACATTGGCTAAAGCTAAATCAACATTTAAAAAATTAATTAAATAATATCATGTCGAAAAAAATCGCATTAATCACCGGTGCCAATAAAGGCATTGGTTTTGAAACCGCCCGTCAATTGGGCAAACAGGGAGTGAGTATTATTGCTGCTTCCAGAAACAAAGAAAGAGGTATTGCTGCTGTAGAAAAATTACATGCAGAAGGTATTGACGCTGAATTTTTACAATTGGATGTAGATAATGATGCAGAAATTCAATTTGCATTTGAATTCATCCAGAATAAATATGGCAAACTCGATATCCTGATCAACAATGCAGGTATTCAGGTAGAACATGGTGACTGGGGTGTAAACAATACGCCTACTATATCAGAAAAAGCACTTCGTGAAACATTCGATACGAATTTCTTTCAGGTATTAAAACTCACCAATACCCTTTTACCGCTTATCCGTAAAAGTGAAGCAGGTCGTATTGTAAACCTGAGTAGCATATTGGGCTCCTTGACCCTGCATAGTGATCCTTCCTCACCTATCTACAATTCAAAACTGTTTGCCTATGATACCTCTAAAACAGCTTTGAATTCCTATACCATTCACCTGGCAGCTGCTTTACAGGATACACCCATCAAAGTAAACTCTGCACACCCAGGCTGGGTAAAAACAGATTTAGGTTCTGATGCCGCTCCTATGGAAGTAGAAGATGGCGCTAAAACATCAGTTGCATTGGCATTGTTAGAAGCAGATGGCCCGACAGGGAAGTATATACATTTAGGGCAAGAGTTACCGTGGTAACTCCTTGAATATCGAATATCGAACAAGGAATGATGAATATCGAAGTATTATACTTCATCATTCCTTGTTCTTCAGATGATACCCCCATCAAAGTAAACTCTGCACACCCAGACTGGGTAAAAACAGATCTGGGTTCTGATGCCGCTCCCATGGAAGTTGAGGATGGCGCTAAAACATCAGTTGCATTGGCATTGTTAGAAGCAGATGGCCCGACAGGGAAGTAAATACATTTAGGAGCAGAGTTACCGTGGTAACTCCTTGAATATCGAATATCAAACAAGGAATGATGAATATCGAAGTATTATACTTCATCATTCCTTGTTCAATATTCGATATTCGACATTTATAGTATTTCTTGCATCATCCCCAACACCAGTTCCGGATCCGGGCAATTCAAAAAATATTTTTCTCTTTCACTCACCTTACACACCCCTGGATAATCTCCTTTCATCCCTTCCATATCCAGTATTAATTGAAAATGAAGATGGGGTGGCCAACTGCCGTTTTCAGCGGGTTCTCCAAAATGAGCAAATGGTTCCCCGGCTTTTATGGGTTTCCCTTCCCACAGGTCATCTAGGTCTTTGAGAGATAGATGGCCATAGAGACTATAGAATAAGCCGTCTTTCACTTCATGTTGTAAGATAATAGTGGCACCATAGTCACCAAAACGATTATTGAATGCATAGCTATGAACCACTGCATCGAGTGGTGCAAATACCGATACACCAGCTTTACCCCAGATATCAATACCCAGGTGAAGACTGCGGGGTTCTTTATCTGCCTCTGTTCCTGCAAAAACCGAACTGCGCTGATATACTGTTCTGTTCTCAAAATAGCCACCTATTCCATATACAGCAACGGCAATTGATATTTTTTTTGAAACATATTCAGAAAACAAATGGGTATCTTCTAAAATGGTTATGCCTAAGTCTTGGTTTGCTTCTGTAAAATCCAATGCTACCAATCGATCAGTATGCTTATTAAATGGTACTGTTCTTTCAAAACTGATACCCGATTGTTCTATCCATTTCAGAAATTTTGTTTTATCCATGATAACACTTATAGCCTTTGGTTTTTCTCCACACTTAGTATACTATCTAACTTTATTGAATCTCTATTTCAATTCCTTCAGTATCTCTTCAATCGCCCGGTCTAATTGCGGGTCACGTTTATTAACCCGGTCTACAAAATTCATGGGTACTACAATATCCGGTGTTACCCCTGTTTTCTCAATATCTTTCCCATCAAGGGTATAACAACCCCAACTCGGTAATCGTACAAATGAACCATCTACCAATCCGGCTCCACTGGTAAAAATGATCCAGCGGTAAGTAGGCGCTCCCACAATTTTTCCCAGTTTCAAAGCTTTGAATCCCTGGGAAGTCATCTCTGCATCACTCAAAGATTGTTCATTGGTTAGCAGGATGATGGGTTTATCAGCCGGATTAAAATTAGATTGATTGGTTAGTTTACCCTCGCGGTATTTCCATTTCAAATAGGCTTTCTGATTCAGGAATTTCAACACTTCATCATGCACATTGCCCCCGGTATTATATCGCAGATCCAGAATCAAGGCATCTTTTTTATAAAAATCCTCCGTCATATCTATCAAAAATTTCTCCAACTCTGGGAGGCCCATATTTTTCATACAATGATAGGCAATACGGTTCTTGCTTTGCTCATCTACCCGCTTCTGGTTATTGTCTATCCATTCATCGTACAGACTATTCGCCAGACTGGGCTGTGGATGAACTTTCACATCTATACTCTGACCGGCCCTGTTAAAAGAAAGTTTTATTTCTTTGTCCAATGAGGGTTTGCTGAAATAATAACTACGGTCAATATTTTTATCAACCGATTCATTATTCACTTTCACCAGCATATCTCCCGGTTTTACATCAATCGTTTTTTTATCGGCATTGCTTTTCTTAATTACATACCGAACTTTATAAG
>CAIYKV010000066.1 GCA_903926855.1 uncultured Bacteroidota bacterium
ATTAAATCCAAAGGAAAGTGTTCTGGGTGTTGGATAAGGAACATATTCAATAGATCTTGATGGGTAAGAGTTATTGCTTTTGTCGATGTTCACCTCAGGATCGAAGCCAGTGAATTTAGTAATTACAAACAGGTTAGATCCACTTACAAAGGCACTCAGGTTTTTGATGTATTTACCAGCGCTACCGATACTGTAACGAACGGTAAAGTTCCTGAGTTTGAAGTAATCTCCTTTTTCAAGGAACCTGGTAGAAGCACCTACACCACTTGATGGGGCTTCTTTTGAATTATAAGCAGCCAGGTCAATATTTCTACCCTGAGCAATACCAGAAATATTGGTAATAGAAGTAGCCGTATTGTTGTAGATCAAGAATCCGAAAGAACCCCCTGTATTCAGTGTGAAAGTGAATTTCTTTAAACGAACGCTGGTATTGAAGCCTACCAGAGAATGTGGGTTAGGATCGCCTGCATATTGTGGGTTAGCACCAATGATCTGGTTGCCACTTGCATCAAAACCACCAAATGGTTTCAGGAAATACTCATTCACCG
Source organism: uncultured Bacteroidota bacterium (assembly GCA_903926855.1). Lineage (GTDB taxonomy): Bacteria > Bacteroidota > Bacteroidia > Chitinophagales > Chitinophagaceae > Sediminibacterium. Next base: position 549 of record CAIYKV010000066.1, read on the forward strand.
GTTGGTTGTTGGCAATTACCTGAGCCAGTGTTCCAGATACACCCTGACCGCTTACCTGACCAGTTTGTACTTGGAGATTCAGCCCCGTATTTGGATCAGTGAATTTTTTAATCATGTTTGCATTGTAAGCATAGTTAAAGTTCACATTCCAACCCAAATCTCTTTTGTCTATCAAAGTAGCACCCAAAGCCAATTCAACCCCTGAGTTGATCAGGTTTGCATTAGGCAGGTTGATGAAAGAGATAGATGAAGGAGCTGGTTGAATCGCATTGGTTTGGAACAGGATATCAGAAGTTGTTCTGTTATAATATTCCAATGATCCATATAATTTACCACCCAGGAATGAGAAGTCAGCACCAATATTCATGGTAGCTGTTTTTTCCCATTTCAGGTTAGGGTTACCATTTACTACTTGAGGAGCATTGTTAAATGAGTTCAGTGCAAATTGTTCTTGAGAAGAACCTGCTGGGTATTCCTGATTTCCTGTTAAACCGTAAGAAGCACGGAAAGCTAAGCTAGAGAACAGTTTATTACCCTGCATGAATTTTTCGTTGCTGGCATTCCATTTCAGACTACCTGAAGGGAACAAACCATATTTATTATTCTTACCGAATTTGCTTGAACCATCATCACGTACGGTTCCGGTTAATAACCATTTGTCTTTGTAATTGAAGGACAATCTTGCAAAATAAGATTGAATTTCAGCTGTTGGATTAGCATAAGAGAAGAAAGGAGTTTGTGTTGCCGCATCCTGCATCATACTTGTATAAGGAATCGCAATTCTTGTTGCCTGGTTCAGGTTGGTATTGAAACCTGTTCCTGAAATACCGGTACCAGAGTAATCAGTTTTAAAATACTCATAACCAGCTAAGGCATCCATTGTAATACTAGAACTCAGATCAGTTTTATAATTCAATGTATGTGTAATGGTTTGAGAGTTCAGTTTTGAAGTAGCAATCTGACCTGTACCCAAACCAGAAACACCAGCAATACCTGCTACCCAACCTTCCAGGTTTTGGGTACGTGTACCAGTACCGCTATTTACACCATATAAAATTTTGTATTCTAATTTATCGGTGAGTTTATAAGCCGCAGAGATATTTCCTAAGAAGGAAAATACGCTACTCTTATCATTGTAACCATCGATGAAGGCCAGTGGGTTACCAGAACCATTAGATGGGAAATTGTATAATCCGGTAGCTGGATTTGTAAACGATTGGGTTGGGTTCCAGCTCACTGCTGAAGAAATCAGGTTACCCTGAGAACCGGTATTATTACCTACGCTCGTTAATAACTCTGCATAGTTACCGGTGATCATGTTGAAATCCAAAGTCAAACGTTTGTCAAGAAATTTATAGTTACCACCAATAGTAGCCAGGTATTTCTGAAGACCGGTAGTTTTGATAAATCCTTTCTGATCAGAACCTAAGAATGAAGCACGGAATCTTCCTGCTTCATTACCGCCACTGAAGGCTAAAGAGTAATTCTGAGATAATGTACTTTGAGTGATGGCTTTTAATGCATCTACGCTTGTACCACCATCCAAACTGGCAGGTTCGCCATATTTAGTTAAAGCAGCACGGTATTGACCAGCATCTAAGATTGCGAATCTTTTCATGAAGCCCATGCTAGTACCGAAATTGCTGTTGAATTCAAGTTTAATAGGTCCGGCAGTAGCTTTTTTGGTTGTAATAACGATTACACCATTAGAACCTCTTGCTCCATAGATAGCTGCAGCAGATGCATCTTTCAAAACATCGATTTGGGCAATACTGGCCGGATCAATGTACAGGAGTGGGTTTGAATTAGGTGTAGAACCAAAAGAAGTACCAATATTTGGTCTTGCAGAACCTCCGTCCAATGGAACTCCATCCACTACATATAATGGATTGTTACTGGAACGGATAGAAGATGTACCCCTGATCTGAATCGTTGGAGCAGCACCAGGCTGGCCGCTGGAATTGGTAATTTCCAGACCAGCTACTTTGTTTTGTAATAATTGGTCAGGTGAAGTAATTACTCCCTGGTTGAAATCTTTAGCCTGAACTGAAACAACAGATCCAGTCAAATCTTTCTTACGAACAGAACCATAACCAATAACCACAACATCACTCAGTTGATCATTAACAGCAGTCAATGAAACAGTGACTGAAGTTTTTGATGAAATGTTAACTTCCTGTGAGCCGTAGCCTACAGATGAAATTACGATGGTGGTTGTGGAAGAAGGAACAGAAATCTTAAAGGTACCATCAGCACCTGTTTGTGTTCCGGCTTTCGATCCTTTAACAACTACAGAGGCACCAACTAAAGCGGATCCGTCTTTAGAGTCAGTTACTTTACCTGTGATAGTTTTGTTTTGGGCTTGCGCGGAGATTACGGACAAGCAAGCAAATAACCCCACTAGCGTGGGCATGACAAGCTTTCTAAAATTCATAAATGGCAGTTTATATGGTTATTAAGCGTGTACAAAGTACACATTTTTTGTATAAAAAAAATTTTTTGTTAAAATTTTAGTGAATTTTAATAAATATCTTTTTTACACAAGCCTTTAACGGTTGAGAGTCAGACCACAAATAGTCTTCAAAAGTTGCATCTGCTACTAAGAATTCTGAATACTGTTAAAACCAGCCATTTGCATACATATATATATATATGCAAATCAAATACTCCTATCCGCAAGGGTTTTCATGCAGGAATTTCAAATAAGTAATTGATTATCAATTATTTGACTTGTTACTACTTTTGGCCTGCCATAAAATACTGGTAAATGATTTCAGATACCCTGGCCATAGCTTTAACAGCCGGTTTTTCCTCTTTCAGGTCTTTAGAAAGCATAACCAACACATATTTTCGTCCATCTGGCAGAAGAATGATACCAGAATCATGTTGAACCCCGGTAATAGAACCGGTTTTATGAGCCACTTTTACATTTTTGGGTAATAAGGCAGGTATCAGTTCCCCAAATCGCTGGTCAAGCAGAATTCGAATCATATCCGCACTGGCAGCTTTGCTTAGGATCTCTCCCCTGGCCATTTTCTCAAAAATCAACATCAGGTCATAGGCGGTTGTCGTATTATTCAATCCTTTTTCAAATGCCTTTCCATCTTCCACTCCCCGCAATACCTGTATATCCATCGCACCCAGGTCGCGCATAGTCTGGGTTACCTTTTTACCATCCACCATTTCAATCAGCATATTAGTGGCCAGGTTGCTGCTTTGGATAATCATTCGGTACACAAGTTCTGATAAGGGTATCCGCTTACCTACCATCCCATATAAACTCTGCTCGCTATCATCATTGGGGTTCAACTGATACAGACTACTATCAACAATACTCCGGAATGAATTCTTTACGGTAACAGAATCTGTTAACACTAATTTACCCGCAGCCACCTGCTTATAGATTTCAATCATTACCGGTGTTTTCATAGTGCTTGCAGCATGAAATGAAATATGCTCATTCCATAAAACCGTTTCACCCGTTTGCAGGTTTTTATATGCGATAGCAAAAAAACCTTTTTGGTGATTTAGTTCTGCCTGCACTTTTTGTAACAGCGACAGAGATTGACAATTACCTGAGAGGAACAAAAAAATACATCCAATAGATAGTCCGATTGTTTTCATAGCATCCTAAAATAAAGCTATTTTAGCAATATGCCGCAACCAAAACTATATATGATCTTATTGGGCTGCAAACCCAAAGGCCGACATACCGAGCAACATGATATTTTTTTTGGTATTGCCCATTCTCTCAAAGAACTCATACCCGATATGGAAGCTTTCTGGCCGGGTTCCGGGAAACTACATATAGATGCCTGGCGGGAAGTAACGCAGGTAGAAAATTATGCAGTTAGTGTTATCGAAAAAAAACCATCAGGCAGGTCCGACAAATCCCCACCCGGTAACCAACTTTTCTTTATCAATCTGGGCGGTTACAAAGAGCAGGAGTTTGAAGAATACCATTATAAAATGCTGGCTATTGGTACTGAAAAAGCAGCAGCTATCCAACAAGCCAAACAAACCGCTTTTTATAAACATACCGGTTTTAAAGGTGCAGACTCTCATATTGATGATAAGTATGGAATTGATGTAGATGATATTTACCAGATAGAAGATATACTTCCCAGGGCATTCAAAAAGAAATATAGTATTCAATTATCCGTTACTGATTCAGTTGAGGAAGATGCATGGCATTTGGGGTATACCAAATTTAGCGGGTTACTGAAATAGAGAGAGAGAGTGAATATCGAATATTGAATACTGAATTTCGAGGGAATAGTTGGCTGTTGGCTGTTGGCCTTTGGCTATTGGCTATTAATAATTATCCTTTAGGTTTTGTATTTATATATTCCTGTTGGTTATTTTTAATAACTCAAAAACAACCAACAGCCAACAGCTAATAGCCAAAAGCCCATGACCTACTAACTTAATGACCAAATAAAATACCATGAAAAAAAGACTCTTCCTAAAAAGCCTGGCATTGGCCGGCATCAGTGCCCCTTTATCTGCAGGGGCAATGGACCAATGGTTAGCAAAATTTGCAGACAGATCTGCTGAATCAATTGGTAGTGATGATGATTTTTGGATGCGGATCAGGGGGGGATATCGGCTTAAACCGGATTATATAAATCTGGAAAGCGGGTATTATAATATTTTACCTACTGAGATACTGGAATATTATATTACTCAGATTCGTGAAGTGAATTACCAGGGCTCGTATTATATGCGCACGGTGCAATGGGATAATAAAAGAGCGATGGCCGCTAAGGTAGCGGCTGTAGCGGGTTGTTCTCCGGATGAACTGATACTTACACGTAATACAACTGAATCACTTGATATGGTCATTGGTGGTATTCACTGGAACGCCGGAGATGAAGCCATTATGGCTGAACAGGATTATGGTTCTATGCTGGAAATGTTTAAACAGGTTTCGAAAAGATTTGGTGTGGTAAATAAGGTCCTCTCAGTTCCCAATCACCCTGGATCTGATGAAGAGATCGTTAAACTGTATGCCGATGCCATCACTGATAAAACAAGATTGATTTTGGTTTCGCATATGATCAATATTACCGGTCAGATTCTCCCTATTCAAAAAATCTGCGATATGGCGCATAAAAAAGGAGTGGAAGTATTGGTAGATGGAGCACATGCAATTGCGCATATTCAATTTAATATTCCTGATCTTCATTGTGATTATTATGGTGCCAGTTTGCACAAATGGCTGAGCACGCCGTTAGGGGTAGGTTTATTATATGTTAGAAGAGAAAGGATTGGTGGTATCTGGCCTTTATTGGCAGAAGGTGATAAGAGCAATATTGATATTTCAAGGCTAAACCATATTGGCACCCATCCGGTTCATACCGATCTCGCAATAAGCAGTTCCGTTGCTTTCTACCAAATGATAGGTGCAGAAAGAAAAGAAACCAGGCTTCGATTTTTACAGCAATACTGGACTTCAAAAGTGCGTAACCTGCCTAATGTAATCGTAAATACTCCGGTTGATCCAAAGAGGTCGTGTGGTATCGCGAATGTGGGCATTAAAGGAATGAAGCCTGCAGAAATGTCAGATCTTCTTTTGAAAAAATATAAAATATATACGGTAGCGATTGATGGAGCAAATGTGCATGGTTGCAGGATAACTCCGAATATATTTACAACAACGGCAGAATTGGATGTATTGGTGAAAGCCTTAACAGAAATGGGGGCTTCTGTATAAATTCTCTGCGCCATCTCTGCTACTCTTGTTCTGCGGGAAAAAAATATTGTTATTTTTTTCCCGCAGAGAACAAGAGAAAGAGGGTTTTCGATGAGGAGATTACAGAAACTTCTCTACTTAAATAATACAAGCATAATATAGCCAGATAAATAAAGCCAACCCTAGCACTGCAACTACTATCCCGCTTACTCGTTTCTTTTTGATGAAGAGTAAC
>CAIYKV010000067.1 GCA_903926855.1 uncultured Bacteroidota bacterium
TATTATGGAAAATCAGATGGAAACGAAACCATTCACAATGCTTCTGACCTTAGTATGTATATCCTGAACAATGCACATGTTTCCTGTGTAATGGGCGATGCATTTGGCGAACCCAAGTGTGTTCGTTTTTCTTTTGCTGCCAGTATGGAAAATATTGAAACAGCCTGGGCAAGGATTAAGGACTCTTTGGCAAAGTTGAAATAGTTTAATAACTCGAGTATAAATCAAAATTCAAAAGTCAAAATTCAAAAGTTATCAATAGCTATTTTGAATTTTGACTTTTGAATTTTTACTTCTGCCCATCTACCCAAAATAATCATCACCTAAATGTCCGATAACCAAAAATCAGAAATGTTTCGAAACAGGTTGGCTAAAGTGTATAAACACAAGAGCAAACTTGCCAAGCGTCAGCAACTGAGTTGTTATCGGATTTATGATCATGATCTACCAGAATTTCCTTTTTGTATTGAGCGCTATGAGGATAAACTGTATTTAGCAGAATACCTGCGCCGACATGGCATGACGGATGAAGAACATGAAACCTGGTTGGATGAATGTCTGGTAATCATTCATGAAATAACAGAAGTGCCCGTTGAGAATATGTTTGTGCGGCAACGTAAAAGGATGAGTCACCGCGAAGGTCAGTACGAAAAAATGGATGCCCGGGAGGAATACATCACTGTTTTGGAAAATAATTTAAAGTTCCAGGTTAACCTAACTGATTACCTGGATACCGGTCTTTTTTTGGATCATCGTATCACCCGTAAAATGGTCATGGATCAATCCAAAGACAAAAGGGTTTTGAATCTGTTCTGTTATACTGGCTCGTTCTCGGTATATGCAGCAGCGGGTGGTGCAAGATCAGTTACTTCGGTTGATCTTTCTAAAACCTATCTTACCTGGGCAGAAGATAATTTTGTGATCAACCTTTTTAAAGACAAGGATAAATATTCATTTCTACATGCGGATGTTAAACAGTATTTGAAAACGCTATTGCCCAATAGTTTTGATCTGCTGATCATGGACCCTCCTACTTTCAGTAACAGTAAAAGAATGAAAGACTTCCTGGATATACAACGTGATCATGTGGAACTGATCAATGATGTGATTGCGGCTACTTCGCCCGGGGGAACCATCTATTTCAGTACCAATTTTACACGCTTTGTATTGGATAAGGAAAATATAAAAGCAGTTGACATCAAAGATATCACCAAAGCCACTACCCCATTCGATTTTGAAGGAAAACTCAAAAGATGGTGTTACCGGATCAGTTGTTGATTTTGATTTTAGATCTTAAATTAATTCGGGGAACTGGTTCAACAATCAGATAAACAAAAAATAGAGTAAAGCAACCGCAGCTGCCGTCATTAATACAAGGGCAATAAACCCAAGAATATTGGATATTCTTGAATTGGTATGTTCCTGCATTATTTTTTTATTGTTGCCAATATGCATAACGATAGCAATCATTACAGGTGCTGTTAATCCATATGAAATAGCCGTGTAGAGTAATGCTTTGATCGGACTTATTCCTAAAAAATTTAACGATAAACCTACTAATAGAGAAATGATAATGGAGATATAAAAAGGCTTTGCCTGTGTAAATGTTTTGTCAAGCCCTGCTTTCCAGCCAAAAGTTTCCGCCAGCATATAAGATTGTGCACCTGCCAGTACGGGTATGGCCAATAAACCGGTCCCCAATACGCCAAGTGCAAAAATGAGATAAGTTAATTTGCCTGTTAATGGCTCCAGCGCTTTGGCAGCCTGATCAACGGTATCTATCTGGTGAATTCCTGCTGGGAAAAGTACACTTCCGGTGGTAAGTATTATAAAGAACATGACTATATTAGATAAAAACATACCCATATTCACATCCGTTTTCATATTCCCAAGCGTCCTTTTATTGACAATTATTTTTTTGATACTATGCGTCATCCCCTCAGCTTCCATGGTTGCCTGCCAGAAAAATAAGTACGGAGAAATGGTGGTACCTAAAATGGCCACAATAATCGAAAAAAATGCTTTGTTATATTGAATAACAGGTACAAAAGTATCTTTGAGAATCAGTCTCCAATCCTGTTTTACCATAAAGGGAACCAACATATACAGCAATAATGAAAGACAAAGCCATTTTAAAATATTCGCAATTTTTTCATAAGGATATCTTATAATAACAAATAAAAGTGCTGCAGTAAACAAAACGCAATAAATAGAACCTGGAATTTTTGGATAAATCATATTCGCTACAGCCCCCATTCCTTGTATATCTGCCCCAATATTCAGTGTAATAGCCGGGAAACTGAATAGTAACATGATATACAACAACGGTTTTGAATAGTACTGCTTTAATGTAACTGTTAAGCCCTGCGAAGTAACCATCCCGATTCTCGCACACATACCCTGAACCGCAGCCATCAAGGGAAACGTGAGCAATGCAGTCCATAAAGTGGATAAACCAAACTGTGCCCCTGCCTGCGAGTAAGTAGCAATTCCCGACGGATCATCATCACTGGCACCGGTAATCAATCCTGGTCCCAATAAACCCAGAAATCGTTTGATCTTTGCCGTATAAGTAACCGGAGTGGGCATAAGGCAAAAATATTTTTCTAAAGTTAGGGAAGTATTAGAGCAAATGGCATTATTTATTAGTCAAGAGATAATGAGGCATTCAGTCACCTGGAATACGGGTAATATTGAAATTCAAATTGATTAGTGATAAGGTATTCTGCTATGATACTTTTTCATATCTGGCTAACTCTTAATAATGAAAACTATCATTATAGGGGCCCAGATAAATCATTTCTAATCAGTCCCGAGCACTCGGGATAACAGGGACGGGGCTCCCGAGTACTCGTGACCGCGAGCGACACGCAATTTGGAATAATAGAATGACTGAATTTTATTATTGCAATAAGTTTATGATAAATAAGAATCTATTTTATCGAAAAACTATCAATCAAATAATCTCTTCCCATCAATCGGTTACTATACCGATAATGTATACTATAACTGATAGCCGTTGAATCCAACGCATAGTCTATACGTAGAAGATAATTTTTCCCTTTTCCCCCCTGCTCCCATTCATCGGTTGTTAATTTACCTGTAGTATCATTTCCCACGGGTTCTCCTAAATAGTCACGAACAATATTTCTGTGCTGACGCATAGGTAACATCCGCCATTTCATGGGAGTGGTAAATGCAGCAGTCTTGGGTACCAGCCAGTTGAACACAAAAAAATACATAGTAATACTTAACAACAGTATGGGGATTAGCCAAAGTAGCGCTTTACGCATAAAAGCAATTAATAATTAACAATTAAGAATTAACAATTGAGCCATTTATCCATTCAACAATTGAGCCATTTAATCATTCAACAATTTAACCATTCGACCATTCAAATCGAAAACGAATAATCCCTCTCTACTTTACAGATTCTTGTTTTATAACTCGCATACCATTCAGAGCGGCCTTTTTGTTGGGCAATCAGGTGTTCGGTGTTTTGTTTCCAGTTTTTGATGGCTTCCAGACTATCCCAGTAAGATACTGTAATGCCGATATTTTCTCGTGCAGATTCATGTCCAAGGTATCCGGGTTGTTGCTGGGCAAGTGTTACCATTCTTTCAGCCATTTCAGCATATCCGTCATTCACTCCTGTTCTCTCTGAGGTAAAGATCACTGCGTAATAAGGTGGATCGGGTGTTTGAGAAATCATGAATTTCGCATTTATGATTGACGAGTTCAATTACCAGTCATTTTACTCTTCGGCTTCTTTCAAAAACTGTTCATGTAATTTTAAAACCTGCGGTATCAATAGTTGTTGATCATCATTGATGATCACAAAATCACATAAACGCATTTTGATTTCTTCCTGTATCTGTCTTTGCATTCTGGAAAGAACTTCTTCCCTGGTGGTTCCATCTCTTTGCATTACCCGGTGTATCCGGATATGTTTCGGAGCATATACACCAATCATATAATCTATGCCAATCACAGAACCGGCTTCAAAAAAAAGCGCCGCTTCTTTTACAACATAAGGAGCTTTTTGTTTCTCAGCCCAGTTTTCGGCTTCAGCAATAGCATGGGGATGTACCAATGAATTCAATACCTCCAATTGAAATGCATCTTTAAAAACGATGGCTGCCAGTGCTTTTCTGTCAAGATGAATATTATCAGGATAGATCGACGGTCCGAATTTTTCAATAATCGCATTTCGCAGCTCCGGATTATTTTCCATAATCTTTCTTGCTTCCGCATCGGCATCAAAAACAGGAATGCCCAATACCTGGAAAATGCCGGAAATCGTTGTTTTCCCACTTCCGATTCCTCCTGTTATGCCGATTCTGAGTGACAAGTTTGCCTGAATTTAAAATTATTAGGGGAAGGTATCATTTTTTCGGAACCCGGGCAATGGGATAATGGGTAATCGGTTGGTATGTATATATAAAACATAAGCACAGAAGGGGTTCTGTGCTTATGTGCTGATCCAATGAATGGAGATTATTTTTTATCGGTAGTCACTGCTTTGTTAATAGCCGCTGACCATTCCATACTGATAGATGATTTCTCAATTTTCAGATAACTACCCGGACTCACTTCCAGTTGAATGGTAGAATCTTCATTGATTTTATTAATGGTTCCGTGAATACCGGCAATGGTAACTACTTTATCGCCTTTCTGCATATTCTCAGTAAAGGTTTTCTGCTCCTTTGCTTTTTTTGCCTGTGGACGAATCATGAATAACCAGAAAACCAGGATGATTCCACCCATTAATACCAATTGAACCATACCGCCACCACCTTGTGGATTACCTGCCAGTAGAACAAAATTTACATTAAGCATTACGATTGTTTTTGTTTTTATAATAATTGTTATCCAAACTCCGGACTATTAATTGGCCGGTGCTGTTTCTTTAATTGTGCCCCCAAAGGTAAGCGTATGATTGATTCCGTTTTGGGTATTTGTGGTTACGAAAATGTTTTTATGTACTTCCCCGGGATGCGCTTTATTCGTATCAAATTCGCCGGTAACCACACCCTCACCACCTGGAGCAATGGCTCCCTTGGTATAATCCGGAACCGTACAGCCACATCCTGCCCGTACATTGGTCAGGATCAGTGGTTTCTCACCTATATTCTTGAATTTGAAAACTACCTGTATTTTCTCGCCCATATTCACGGAGCCAAAATTGACAATGGAATCCTGCCATTGAATCCGGGTGAAATTAGTGGTATCAATATTGGTAACTGGGAGATTTTTCTTCGATTGATCAGTCGTATTACAGGCAAATAGACCCATACTGATCAAAGCGATAATCGCGATGAATGATTTCATGGCTTTAGGCTTTGTTTTTATAATTTATTTTCTTAATTTTTCCGGATTCCAGCATCTCTTTATGAATATTATCAAGAATTCCATTCACAAACTGACCGCTTTGTGGCGTACTATAATCCTTGGCCAGGTCAATATATTCATTGATGGTTACCTTAGTGGGAATGGTTTCAAAATACAATAACTCACAAACACCCATCCGCATCAATACCATATCCAATAAAGCAATACGCTCAGAATCCCAGTTCTTGAGTTTGGGTTTAATCAGTTCTGCACAATACTCTTTTTTGTCAATGGTAGTGGTTAACAGGTCACGCGCAAACTGCCATTTTTCGGCACTCAGCATTTCCTGTAAATTATAGATGCCAGGTTTCTGGATATAATTTTGCATCAATTGATCCATCATATCTGCATCATCATCCCAGTTATTATATAATTCTTCAATATGGTTGATAAATGATTCATTGGGCAACATTAACTGATTAAAAATCAGTTTCATGATCTCTTTCTCTTTGGGTTTATCCCTTCCTGCTACCAGAATATATTCTTTGTATTTATCGGTTTCGGTTAGGTCAGTAAAGATTTTTTTCACCAGTTCCCGATCAATAATTTTTTCCGGCCCGTCTTTCTCGATCGCTTTCTGAAAAGATGGGTTTTCGAGTATCTGCCACAAAAACTCATTACCGGCTATTTTGATATTTACATTCAGATCGGCTTCTGAGGGAAGGTTACGGGAAGCTCTTTGCTGAGCGCTGGTTTCAGCATACCTGGCTACTTCTGTCAGGAAAAATAATAGATAAACAAATAATTCCCGACTCTTGTCTAATTGTTTCTGTAACTCTTCAACGGGTTTTTTGAATGCGGTAGAACTGTCCGCAGCTTCAATCATATAAAGCAACTGCATCACTTTCACACGAATATTTCTTCTACTGATCATCTGGTAAGAACTTATTTAGGAGCCGCAAATATATTGTATTCAGAGAGCCGGACAAAATGAAAATACCCGTTCGGGAACGAACGGGTCTCAAGCTTGATACAACCTATGATAAATGCCCCCAGATATCTGCGGTGGTTACCGGCTTGAGGCAGAAAGGTTTATCAGCCAGATTACATGATACGATCATCAACCTGATGGGATATTGGATAATTTCTAATGATTGTATATAAAAGATGTTTCCCCTCGATTCCAACTCATCATATCCATCTTTATAAATACATACGAGAAAAAAATAAACCCGGATTCATTACCTCCCCAAACCCCAAACACCAAACTCCAAACACGCTTTTACTTTTTTTTTAAAAAATCCCCCTCCTAAATCCAAGTATTCAAAAACTCCGTTTATCTGTCAAATGAATTCTTCATGATAAAATTTTCTTATGAAAACAAAACTGATTAAAAAAATTGCCATCGGAACAAGTACTGTTTTTATTCTATTGGTAATGGTGTTAGCAATACATATTTATGTAGTTACACAACATAAATATGTTGATACGAATGCCCTGGTGATGGCCAGAATTGATATTAAGCAGGATATAAAACAAGGGGATGCGGATAGAATAGCTGCCTGGTTATACCAGCAAAAAGGTGTGGATCATGTTTTATGCAATCCGCAGTCTGATATCGTTGTATTTACCTATTATCCAACCAAAGGGAACGCCAATAAGATAACGGCTGATCTGCAACATTCCTTGGGTTATAAAGCAAACAGATACCTGCCTGGTAAAGAAGAACTCAAGAGTGGCTGTCCCGTTGCTTCCGATTCGAAAACCTATCAATTATATACTTATCTCAAGAAAAATTTATAAACCTAAAATCAAATACTATGAAAAAAACAAGATCCTTAGTACTATTCCTTTTCGTTTCCCTGGTTACGGTATTCACTATTTCCTGCAAAAAAACAAGCGATGCAACAACGGTTGCGGCACCCACCTTATATGATTCTTTAGGGGGTACTACCCTTGTGTCGGATCCTGCACATGCGAATGTGATGATCGAGAAAGGCAGACTGGGTATCCGTTCGGTGGTTGACAGTACGATTTTTGTAATTGCAGCAGACCCGAAACTGAATGGGTTCTTTAAAGTATTAGTGGCAGAAGTAACGGCAGGTAATACCTCAGGTTTTACCGAATTAAGTGGAAATCTGACAGATTTTTTCTGTGTGGCTACCGGTGCCAAAAATTTTAAATATACAGGGGATGATATGGCTTCCGCACATAATCCGGCAAAAAACAACCGAATGAATGGAAAAGCAGCCAGCACCGATTTTGATGAATTCATTCTAGACCTGGTTGCGGGTGCTCAAAAGAACAAAATTCCATCCAACCTGATCAATTCTGTAGGTGCCGTGGTAAATACACAGCGTAGCCTCGTGGTTCAGCAATAGGAAGTGGAAGCACGCCCAATTCAGACCGTTCTTCAGAAAATGAGTAGAAGAACCATTTTAACCGACCCTTTCCATCTGAAAGGGTCGTCTTTATTATGGTTATTAAAACCACCGCCATAGGCGGTGGTCAGGAGTAAATGCGATAGCTAGTATATTTGGGTATGCCAAAGTATCGCAAGCTGTCGCACACATTTTACTACTGCGTCTATCATATAGTGTGGACGCCA
>CAIYKV010000068.1 GCA_903926855.1 uncultured Bacteroidota bacterium
CGATCATCGATTTTTTAGACGGGTTTGTTGCCCGATTGCTGAAAGTGCCTTCAGAAATGGGTAAGCAACTGGATTCATTGGCTGATGTGGTTAGCTTTGGTGTAGCACCCGGCTTGATCGCATACCAGTTTCTTCGGTTAAGTTTTGCCCAGCAGACAGATGGATTGGATACAGGACTGATCTGGCTATTACCTGCTTTTATACTTCCTTGTGCCGGTGCATTTCGGTTGGCCAGGTTTAATACAGACCCCGGACAAAGCACGGGTTTTAGGGGAGTGCCCATTCCCGCTGTGGGTTTATTGTTTGCTTCTTTTCCATTGATCTATTGGTATACTTCTCAAAATTGGGTAGCACAGTTATTATTGAATAAATGGTTTTGGTATGGGGCGGTGCTGATATCCAGTTACCTGATGATTTCAACGCTTCCTATGCTGGCATTGAAATTCAAAGATTTTAGTTTTAAAAAAGCCATTCCCTTTCTGTTAATTGCCCTGGTGGCTTTGTTGGGTAGTTTATTTTTTGGCTGGCTGGCAGTACCAATTAGCTTTATTGCCTATGTAATTCTATCTTTGACCATTAAACAACCATAGTATCATGATCTATAATGTACAGATTAAAGTAATGCCGCTAAAAGATTTATTAGATCCGCAGGGAAAAGCTGTGATGGGTGGTTTACAAAACCTGGGATTAAACGGCGTTTCAGATGTACGGGTAGGTAAACATATTACCTTACAGATAGACGCTTCCTCCGAAACTGCCGCCAAGGCACTCGCCGAAGATGCCTGTAAAAAATTGCTCGCCAACCCGGTTATGGAGTTTTATGAGATTGAAATGATTAATTGAGTTAGGGTAATTCAAAAGTCAAAAGTCAAAAGTCAAAAATCAAAAGGCCAAAAGCCAATACCCAAAAGAAACACCCAAGCCAAAACCCTCCCCCTTGCTCTACCTTGTTCCTACACCACTCGGTAACCTGAAAGACATCACGCTTCGTTCATTAGAAGTGTTGCAGCAGGTGGATGTGATTTTGTGTGAGGATACCCGCACGTCTTCTAAACTGTTGAATCATTATCAGATTCAGAAACCTTTATCTCCTTATCATCAGCATAATGAACATAAGATTGTAACGCATATTGTTGACCAGATACGGTCAGGGAAAACAATGGCCCTGATTACCGATGCGGGTACCCCGGGTATTTCTGACCCTGCTTTTTTGCTGGTAAGGGAGTGTATTCGTCAGGAGGTAAAAGTGGAATGTTTGCCCGGAGCAGCAGCTTTTGTTCCGGCATTGGTGAACAGTGGAATTCCTACCAACCGTTTTGTTTTTGAAGGATTTCTACCATTAAAAAAAGGAAGACAAACCATGCTAAAGCAATTGGCCCTCGAAGAAAGGACCATGATTTTTTATGAGAGTCCCATGCGACTGGTTAAAACCCTGGAAGAGTTTATCGGATATTTTGGATCTGAACGTGCCTGCAGTGTAAGCAGGGAGCTAACGAAATTATTTGAAGAAAATAAAAGAGGAACCCTGGCAGAGGTAGCCGCTCATTTCAAAGCCAAAGCGGTAAAAGGTGAGATTGTGATTGTAGTTGCGGGGAAAGAGGAATGATTTTTAAGCCCTGCTTAGCAAATAGGAGTCATTCATATCATTTTTTTCCTGAAATTTATCCTTCTTAAAGTTTCCCAACCATGAGTAAAAAACTACCCGTTTCCCTTTTCTGTTTTTTCGTGTTAATGCAAGTAACCCAACTATTTGCACAACCTGACAGATGGCAGCAGCGAATCAAGTATGTTATCAATGTAAATATGGATGTGGTTTCCAACCGATTTACCGGTACTGAAAAGCTGGAATACACGAATAATTCTCCGGATACTTTAACAAGGGTATTCTTTCATTTATACTGGAATGCATTTCAGCCTGGAAGCAGTATGGATGTAAGAAGTATTGAATTAGGTAAAACCCAATTGGCCGAACCCCGCAGGGGCAGTGATGGACTGGATTGGGATGCCCGTGTAAAGGATCGCATCAGTAAGTTAAAACCCGAAGAAATTGGCTATCAGAAAGTGAACAGTATTAAAATCAATGGGGTTTCACAGGTGCTTAAAGATCATGAAACGATTTTAGAAGTGGTATTGGCCAAACCCATTTTGCCAAAATCTAAAGTGCAGATGGATGTTGATTTCCAGGCCCAGGTACCATTACAAATCAGAAGAAGCGGGAGGGATAATGCAGAAGGTATCCGGTATAGTATGAGTCAATGGTATCCGAAAATGGTGGAATATGATTACCAGGGCTGGAATGCCAATCCCTATATAGCCCGTGAATTTTATGGGGTATGGGGTGATTATGATGTGAATATTACCATTGATAAAAATTATATGGTTACGGCAGGGGGAGATCTGCAAAATCCGAATGAAGTAGGTTTTGGTTATGAAACACCCGGTGCTACGCTTAAACTGACAACAGGTGCTACCAAACTATGGAAATGGCAGGCTTATAATGTGCATGATTTTGTTTGGGCCGCCGATCCAACCTATAAAATGATTACCCGAACAACGAAAGACGGGCCCTTATTACGCTTTGTATATAAAGCGGTGGATTCATTGGAAAAACGTTGGCAAAATGTAGCGGACACCGCTGCACTGGCTTATCCCATCATAGCCAAAACCTTTGGGGCTTATCCGTATAAAACCTATACGTTTATTCAGGGGGGAGATGGAGGTATGGAATATCCGATGGCTACTTTAATAAAAAATGCGAGTATCGGAACGGCATTACATGAATGGATGCATAGCTGGTACCAGATGATGATGGGAACCAATGAATCTTTATATCCCTGGATGGATGAAGGGTTTACCGATTATTCTAGCACACGCGTAATGGCTACCTTACGGAACCTGAAAGGCTTTTGGTTCAATGGAGCATACCGTGGATATTTTGCACTTGCCAAAAGTGGATACGAAGAACCTGCAAGTACCCATTCAGATCATTATAATACCAACTATGCCTATAGTAGCGCTGCCTATAGTAAAGGGGCCGTTTTTATGGCACAGTTAGGATATATTGTGGGTGATAGTGTTCGGGATAAAATTTTACTTTCTTATTATAACCAATGGCGGTTTAAACACCCCAATCCCAATGATTTAATCAGGGTAGCAGAAAAAATAAGCGGGATGGAATTGGATTGGTATAAAGAATACTGGATCTATACTACCAAAACCATTGATTATGCTGTGGGAAGTATTGATGTGAAAGATGGCAAAACACAGATCTCGCTAAAGCGTGTTGGCAAAATGCCAATGCCGATTGATGTTTTACTGACGTTTAAAGACGGCACACAGGAATTGCATTATATACCCCTGAACCTGATGTATGGTGAGAAACCTGCTGAAGACAATATACCAAGAACGGTGCATACAGAATGGCGTTGGACACATCCTGAATATACTTTTGAAACCAGTAGAAATATCAAAGATTTAAAATCTATTGAAATTGACCCCAGTCAAAGATTGGCGGATATTAACCGGTCAAATAATAAACTGGTGATACCTGATTAAATTGTATGAGTGCGCCGAACTATTTAGAACGGGGCACTCATAAAATTATTTAGCTGCATGAATCACAAATTTTTCCTGGAAATATTCTTCCGGAAAAATTTTGTAGATGGGCATCATTTTGGGGCGTAGACCGCTTTCGAAAATTTCCTGTGCCAGATCACCACCTTTTAAACAGATCAATCCATTGGCGATAGATTCGCCACCGGCTTTTTTTCTGAGAAGGGGTGCACTCCATTTCCAAAGTTCCTTTAAAGGTGCAACGGCACGTGAGATGGCAAAATCAAATTTTCGATTCTTGATATCTTCTGCACGGGTATGTTGAATGGTTATATTGGTAATCCCTGCTCCTTCACAAACTGCTTCCACTACTTTTAATTTCTTGGCAATACTATCCACTAAATGGAACTGTACTTCCGGGAAAAAAATAGCCAGTGGTACTCCTGGAAATCCGCCTCCACAACCAATATCAATCACCTGTGTACCGGGTTGAAAATCGGCAATGGCAGCAATACTCAAAGAATGTAGCACATGGTGCAGATAAACACTGTCAATATCTTTTCGGGAAATGACATTGATCTTTGCATTCCATTCCTGGTACAATTCATCCAGCGCAGCAAACTGGGCTATTTGCTTTTCCGTAAAATCTTCGAAATACTGTAAAATTAATCCCAGTTTTTGCGGGGTGCTTTCCATATGGCAGGAAGGGTAAATAGGTAATAAAAGAAAATCCAGATATCCAGAAACAGAAACCATGGCCAGAGATCACTCTCATTCAGTTTTTTCATTCCTTTAAAAAATACAATGGCCTGTATCAAAAAACGCACCCCATAAACGGCCAGAGGTATCCACCAGTTATAAAAAATCATGGTAACTGCCAGTAGGGGATATATCAGGAATAATGTAAGCGAGTAAAGCCCTAATAAAACTTTGTGTTTGGGTTTATAGTATCGGCTGGTTGTATAATGCCTGTATTTCTGCGTCATCCAGTCGCCCCATCTTTTTTTCGGTTCACTCACTGTATGTGCGTCCTTATCAATTACAATGGCAGTATTGGAAGCGGTAGCTACCTGGTTAATAAACAAATCATCATCTCCGCTCGGTATCTGGTTAATGGAGGAAAAACCCTTGTTTCGCAGAAACACCTGTTTTTTATAACTCAGGTTTCTGCCAACACCCATATATGGCTGCCCTGCCAAAGCATAAGAGAGATACTGAATGGCAGTATGAAAGGTTTCAAAACGAATCAGTTTATTGAGTAGTCCGGGTCTTTTTTGATAAGCCCCATAGCCTAATACGATTTCAGTATCATCCGTATAGGCGTCCTGCATTTTCTGCATCCAGAATTCTGAGGCAGGAATGCAGTCTGCATCAGTAAGTAATACTATCTCGTATTTGGCGCTTTTTATACCAATTGACAGAGGGAATTTCTTGCCACTGATCATTTTGGCTTCCTGGGTAAGCTGAATATGGTTGATATTTTTAAAGGACTGCTTAAACTCATCAATTACATACTTCCCATCATCCATGGAATTATCATTTACCACCACCACTTCATGAGAAGTTCGATAATCCTGCACCAATACACCAGGTAAATTTTTGGCGAGGTTATCTGCTTCATCCCTGGCACAGATCACTACAGAAACCGGATGTTCAGATGTATTTTCTTTTACAGGGATTTTATAAGTAGCCAGTCTGCTGAAAAAATAGAGGTAATAAAATACCTGTATAGCTATCACCGAGCAAAAACTGTAAAATAAAATATCCAACAGGACGGGCGGTATCATCATCCGGCAAAAATAATGCTTTAGCGTATAGTTTAGGCAAGGATATCCATCTGGCTAAAAACAGTTGATAACAGGTTGAATAAAAGGGAGAAAACGGTGAAAGCTGGTTTCAATCCCCAAATATCGAAGGGGAACAGGCTTGGCTTTTCAGCTCTTTAATGCAGGAACAAAAAATAAATAGAAGTTTTTATAGTTGTATTGCTCCTTTGTATAATTGACTGATGGGAAAAATCAAATCCCAATCCTTGCCCCAGACCAAATTCCCATTTTCAATGGTAAAATTCTTAAATGCTGATGGGTTGCTGTATTTTTTTAAATATCCTTTTTTATTGATTTCTAAAAATGGCTTAAAGTCAATGGTTTGCTGTATACCATCTGTAAAATCAATACAAACCCGAAAGCCATCCAGATAAGTGGCTCTTTTGATTGAAATAGATATCGTATCGTTTTTAGAAATCATTTTATTTCTTTACATATTCTTTTTGGTCTTATACGCTTGCCGGCTTTAAAATCTTCCCATTTCTGCCCTATCTCCGCATAATACACTTCTACAAATTTCCTTATTTTCTCTCTTTCTGCATGAGTTAATTTTGCAGAGGCTTTATTAGCCATTTTAATTGAAATATTCGCAAGTTGGCCTTTATTACATGTTAACTCAACTTTTACCTCTTTTTCTCCCTTTTTTACATGGCAATGAATAGGTGGATGATCATTGCTGTAAAAAAAGAAAATAAACCCTAAATAGTCAAAGATTTTTGGCATATTAATCGATTATGCCAAGCAGGATAATTTCCCTGTCAGCAAATTTATATTATTTCAAACCTATGAAGAAATCTGAGCTATAAAATAGGTGTTAATACCTGATTTGATTTCTAAATTTTTGCTGATTTCACCGGGCAAACCGGGTAAGATTTATTCCAAACCATCTTATTCCTATTTTTGCGGATGGCTGCATTGGAATTTATACTGGAAGCAACAGAAAATGGCTCTAAAGCAAGGGCGGGTATTATCAAAACGGATCATGGAGAAATTGCTACACCGATCTTTATGCCCGTGGGTACCGTTGGGTCTGTAAAAGCCGTTAACCAGCAACAATTAAAGCTGGATATTCAGGCCCAGATCATTTTGGGTAATACCTATCATTTATACCTAAGACCCGGTACGGAAGTATTGGAAGCCGCTGGGGGTTTACATCGTTTTATGGGTTGGGAAAGGCCCATATTAACTGATAGTGGCGGATACCAGGTGTTTTCATTGGCTGCTAAAAGAAAGATCAAAGAAGAGGGTGTGATGTTCCAGTCACATATTGACGGAAGCCGTCATTTGTTCAGCCCCGAAAATGTGATGGATATCCAAAGAAGTATTGGCGCAGATATTATTATGGCTTTTGATGAATGTCCGCCTTACCCGAGCGAGTATGCTTATGCCAGAAAAAGCATGGAATTAACCCATCGCTGGCTTGACCGGTGTTTTCAGCGACTAAAGGATACTCCCGATAAATATGGATACACGCAAAACCTGTTCCCGATTGTTCAGGGAAGTACGTTTGAAGATCTGAGAAAAGCTTCCTGTGAATATATTGCTTCAAAGGGGGCAGTGGGGAATGCGATCGGGGGATTAAGTGTGGGTGAACCGGAGGAAGAAATGTATGCATTCACAGAATTATGCTGTGATATATTGCCCCAAAACAAACCCAGGTACCTGATGGGCGTAGGTACTCCCTGGAACCTGCTGGAAGGGATAGCGAGGGGCGTTGATATGTTTGATTGTGTGATGCCTACCCGAAATGGCCGTAATGGAATGATCTTCACCACCCAGGGTGTGATCAATATCCGTAATAAAAAATGGGCCACTGATTTTAGTCCGATTGACCCCGGACTACCCGCTGAGCTCAGTCAATACTATACCAAAGCCTATCTGAGACATTTATTTATTGCGGAAGAAATATTAGGCTTACAGCTGGCCAGCATCCAGAATTTGTCTTTCTATTTATGGTTGGTTAAGGAAGCCCGAAATCAAATCCTTTCCGGTCAATTCACTTCCTGGAAATCCGGCATCCTCTCGCAAATCAAACAAAGACTCTAGCCCCCAATATAACCCGTAACCCGTAATTCGCAACCCATACCCCATAATCATATTAACATCCTTTTACCCCCGCTCTCCCTTTCAGCCTTTATCTTTGCGGGGAACCCATTATGAAGAAACTCGACTGGTACATACTGAAAAAGTTTTTAACCACCTTCTTCTTTGCTATTTTCCTGTTCACCATTATCGCTGTGGTAGTGGATGTAAGCGAAAAAACGGATGATTTTGTAAAATCCAGATTGGGTGTAAGCAGGATTATTACCGACTATTACCTGGGTTTTGTACCGCATATCATTGCTTTATTGTTCCCATTATTTGTATTTATTGCTGTAATCTTCTTTACCTCGAAAATGGCGGGTAAGAGTGAGATCATTGCGATATTGGCCAGTGGAACCAGTTATTCCAGGTGGTTGCGACCCTATTGGATGGGAGGGATCATTCTGGCCGTTATGCTCTGGTTTGCTAATCAGTATGTAGTTCCCAAAGCGAACCAGATCCGGGGAACTTTTGAAGCAAAATACATTGATGGAAACTCTACTTATGATGCTTTGCTGATGCGGAATAACAATATTTACCAAAGGGTAGACTCTTTTACTTATGCAGGAATACTTTCTTATGATACGATGTCCAAGAGAGGCGGCCCGGTTTTTTTATACCGCATAGTAAATAATGCAGTAGTTGAGAATATGAGAGCGGAAAGCATCAGTTGGGATACAGCTGTAAAGAAGTGGAGAATGGATGGCCTGCTCGATCGAAAATTGCATCCGCTGAATGAACAGGTTACCCTGGAAGCTTCTAAAGTGATGCGTTTTGAATTCACCCCCAATGATTTGAACCAGGATAAATACACCAAGGATAAATTAACCAGTCCGCAGTTGGATCGGTTTATTAAACTACAGGAATTGCGGGGCTCGGAAGGATTGAATGAACTGAAGGTGGAAAGGTACCGACGGGATGCTACCTGTATGACCGTTTTGTTACTCACCCTGATCGGTGGCGTGGTAGCAGGTCGTAAAGTAAGGGGGGGAAGCGGAGTTCACCTGGCAGTAGGTTTTGTGATAGCTGCCCTGTTCATCATCGCAGATCGGTTTTCTACTATTTTCTCTACAAAAGGCAATCTGCCGCCCATTATTGCCGCATGGATACCCAATATGATATTCATTTTTGTATTAGTCTATCTTTATCGTAAGGCCCCCAAATAGATTTATCTATTATTTAAAGCACTCTTCACCAAATGATTTGCTGTGCATGGCAAGTTGTTTTACCTTTAACCCCTAATCAAGTTCTTTATCAAGATAGTTAGGTAAACAGGTATTGATAAAGTAAGTATAAATCCTCTCGTCATGGGTATAGTTAAGGACCATTTTAAGGCAAAAGCAGATATTGCGAATGCGGAAATCAAAGACATTCTCAAAGAACACGGAAACAAGAAAATCGGGGAAGTAACCCTTGCACAGGCCTATCAGGGTATGCGGGGTATTACCGGACTGGTAACAGAAACCAGTTTACTGGATGCCCAGGAGGGAATTCGTTTTCGAGGGTATTCCATCCCCGAGTTGCAGGAAAAATTACCCAAGGCCCATGAAGGTGGTGAACCATTACCCGAGGCCCTTTTTTACCTGATGTTAGTTGGGGATCTGCCCACCCAGGAAGATGCCAATCATATTACGAATGTATGGCAGCGCAGAAGCCATGTACCCAATTATGTATTTGCTACGATTGATGCTTTACCGATAAGTGCACACCCCATGACCATGTTTGTTACCGGGGTCATGGCTTTGCAAACCGAAAGCAATTTTGCAAAAGAATATGCGAAAGGACTGAATAAAAAAGATTATTGGGCGCCAGTGTATGATGATGCGATGGACCTGATTGCCCGTTTGCCCCGAATTGCCGCATATATCTATCGTAGAAAATATAAGAATAGTGAACATATACAACCCAATGGGTTACTCGATTGGGCAGGCAATCTGGCCCATATGATGGGATTTGAAGATGAGAGCTTTAAAGAACTGATGCGTTTATACATGACCATTCATGCCGATCATGAAGGCGGTAATGTATCTGCACACACTACTCACCTGGTAGGTTCCGCTTTGAGTGATCCTTTTCTAAGCTATGCAGCGGGCATGAATGGACTGGCTGGTCCCTTGCATGGACTTGCCAACCAGGAAGTGATCAAATGGATATTTGAAATGCAGGAGCAATTGGGAACAGATGATCCAACTAAAGAACAGATTGCCGACTATGTGCAGAAAACCATTTCCTCCGGGAAAGTAGTACCGGGTTATGGACATGCAGTATTACGGAAGACGGATCCCCGTTTTACCGCGCAAATGGAATTTGGGAAAAAACATATGCCAGATGATAAACTGGTGAATACCGTTTGGAAAATTTATGAAACAGTGCCACCCATTCTGCAATCCCTGGGAAAAATCAAAAACCCATGGCCAAATGTAGATGCGCATAGCGGCGCGTTATTGGTACATTATGGAATGGTGGAATATGAATTCTATACAGTATTATTTGCGGTTAGTCGCTCTTTAGGGGTATTGGCCAGTCTTTGCTGGGACAGGGCCCTGGCTTTACCGCTGGAAAGGCCGAAATCGGTTACTACTGAAGCCGTTAAGTTATGGCTGGAGGGGAAAGAAGAGATTTGGGAGTAGTAGTGGATTGCGAGTTTCGGGTTACCCGTTACGCGTTTTTTTGTTGATTAAATAGTTTGTCCGCCGGAGATTACTTCGGCGGATTTTTTTATCTTGTAGGAAATACCTGAACCATGGCAAAAATTGCGAAACCTGCTAAAGCGACTGTAAAAAAAGCTGCTAAGAAAGTGGTAAAAAAAGCAGTGAAGAAACTGGTTAAAAAAGCAGCTAAGCCTGTTGCAAAAAAAGCGGCTGTTAAAAAGAAAGAGATTAAACTTAAGTATTCGGATAAATCTGCGGGGCAGCCTGAACTGGTGCCGATTTTTGAGGAAATAAAAAATATGCTTCTGCCTTATGAAAAAGGTACCTTACAAATACATGGCGGAACTGACGGAAAGGTGATGCTGATTAGTCATAAACCGGTAGTAATTGCCGGAAGACCAAGAGAAGAGCTTTGGTTTGCTTCTGCTTTAATTCAAAAAGGGTATGTAGGTTTATACTATATGCCTGTTTATATGAATGACCCGGTAAAAAGACAGTTGTTTCCTGAATTGATGAAATGCCTGAAAGGGAAAGCCTGTTTTCATATTAAAAAAGCAGATCCGATAGTGTATAAACAGATTAAAGAGGCTTTGAAGATTGGGTTTGCTGATTATAGGAGCAGGGGGTGGATTTAGGGGATTGCTTACTGGTTGCATGGCTGAATTGTTAAATTGTTTTTTGCCAAATCAAGTTGAGAGTTGAAATATTAATTGCATCCAGACTATAATTGGTTTATTTACCTACAGTTTTCTTCTTGCCGATAATTTCCAGAGAGGGAGCGTATACATGGAAGTTTTTTAGTAGGATAGCCTGATAAAATATGCTTATAATAAAGTTTACAAAATATTGGGTACCAGGTTTTGTTTTATTGTCACTGCTATGGCTGGTTTCCTGTAATAAGCATGCTTCTTCTAATGTTATTAACAGCAATACGCAATATTCCACAGCAGGGAATAAAATTTATCATCTTACCAGTCCGGTACAATTGATTGGTGCCAATAGTCTGCATGTATTTAGTGCGGGAAGCGCTGATATGAATGCATGGAACCTGGATATAGCCAGGGAATTTATTGGTAATATGGAACAGGAACCGATTACGGGAAACACTATCCTGGATAGCAATACATCTTACTTATACTCATTACAAACCATTGTGGATAGTAATCGGGCGAATAAAAAAATTACCATTCTTTGTCCGTTTGGATGGAACGGAACAGCAGCAACTGTTTTTAGCGGGTTGATGCCTACTCAAACCTATTGGTGGACAGCCTATAAAACAAAATTGCAACAATGGGCCGCACAGTTTGCCAGTCAACCGGATGTATGGATTGAAGTCTGGAATGAACCTTATCGTTATGATCGCTCGGATGGATATACTGATGATATCTGGATGCAGGACATGACTCAAATGGTGAATATTATACGTAATGCAGGCAATCAAAATATCATACTGGTTCCCTGTGCAGAACAGGGCCAGGATGAATCGGTCTTACATAATAAAGGAGTTTCATTTCTTTCAGGGAAAACAAACATATTGTTTACTATACATGCGTATGAAAAATGGTTATTGGTTCCGGCGAGTCAGATGGGTGCCCGGTTGCAAACCTTAGCACAAAACAATATTCCTATTATTTTTGGTGAAACAGCGCCAATGAATGCCGGGACCTTGATGGATCCTAAACCCTTTCTGGACAGCGTGTATACAAGAGGCCTTTCTGTTTTGGCCTGGGTATGGAAATATGATGCAACGGACCAGGATGCTTTATTAACAGCCACTGGGGCACCCAATAATAGCAATAACAATAATTGGGGATCTGTTTTCAAATTGATCAGTAATTCAGTGAGAAAGCCCTAAATGCAGGGTAGCAAAGCATTGACTAACTAAATGGCGCTCTATATTTTTTGTAATTTCCAATAGTCATCTGTAAAGTATAATCAATGATATCAATACTCCGAACCGATTCCGTTCATCCGGATTTTATAGCATTGGTAAAAATGCTGGATGCCGATCTGGCGGTAAGAGATGGGGCGGATACTATTTTTTATGCGCCATTAAATAAAACAGATGCTATCAGACATGTAATTGTTGCCTATGAAAATGAACTGCCCACGGGTTGTGGTGCTATCAGAGAATTTGATACAGATTCAATGGAAGTAAAACGGATGTTTACACTGCCGGCAGCCAGAGGAAAGGGAGTTGCCACCAGGGTGCTGAATGAATTACAGAACTGGTCTAAAGAATTGGGGTATGAAAAATGTATTTTAGAAACGGGGAAAAGACAACCGGAAGCGATTGCATTGTACCTGAAGAATGGTTTTGTAATCATACCTAATTATGGGAAATATGTAGGAATAGAGAATAGTGTATGTTTTGAGAAAGTACTGAAAAAAGAAAATGCGGTGAGTTAAACAACATACCTCTGTGTTCTCTGCGTGTCCATTGCGTTCTTTGCGTTACTGCTATTAATGGTATTTTTATGTGTAATAAACATAATGCGTAGACAAATAATAAAACCATTAAAAGCAGTAACGCCTGCCTAAGAATGGACAAGCAAAGAACGCAGGGAACCGCAAAGGCTCAAAAAGGAATTCTATTTTGAGATTCTACAACTAACAAAATTACAATATGGTTATGTCAAAAGTAGTGGTAAGCAATGTAGATAATTATATCGCAGGCTTTCCAAAAGAAATACAAAAGCAATTGCAACAGATACGGGAAATTATTCGGAGAACTGCACCCGATGCGGAAGAGATGATTAGTTACCAAATGCCGGCGTATAAGCAGAATGGTATATTGGTGTATTTTGGCGGACACCAAAATCATATTGGCTTTTATCCAACGGGTTCAGGGATTGAGGCATTCCAGAAAGAGCTCACAAAATATACATGGTCAAAAGGGGCCATTCAGTTTCCGCATGATCAGCCTATTCCTGCGAAGCTTGTGGAGAAGATAGTTCGGTTTCGGGTGAAAAGAAATCTGGCAAAAATGAAGAAGAATTAATCAGCCAATACTTGATTAGTTTTCGCGCGAAAAAGGGTGTTGGTTCAATGGTGTCTTAGCTTACCAGAATGTTACTATAACTATACTGTTACATTACTGTATACCTACTGTTTCTCTACTGTTACATTACTGTTTCCATACTGCTGGATTCCTATAAAGTCTCTATAAGGTCTCTATAAGGTCTCTATAGGGTCTCAATAAGGTCTCTATAAGTTTACTCTGGGATGGGCTTTATTGTAAACATAAAACCCCTATGTGTGAAAATAGCAATATCTGAGCCAGTTCAGAACAGGTACCCTATTGAAAGGGTAGGTTTGTTGGAATAAAGGTAATCATTTATCAAAAAACTAGTGAATCATATTTCTTTTGAATTTTATACTTTTGAATACACTGGAGTATAAGTTGTTTATGGGAAATTTGCAATAGGAACAGGTGTGATTCATCGAAAAAATAAATTCTATGGGTAAACTATTTTATTTGCTGGTGTTTTCGGTTATGTCAATCAATACTTACTCCCAGGAAGCGATTAACTGGGAAAAAGTGGTGGTGCGTGATTCTACAGGAAATGTGTATCCTACCGCAGTTTGGCAAAGACTAGCCCAAACCGGCAGGTACCAAATACAGGTAGGAGCTGACAGGGTTAGTGGCACCATCAGGTATTTAAACGATAATGATTTACCCAAGCCCGAGCCAAGTAAATTTTTTACCTCCGGGCAAAAAATGCGTCCATTTTCAGTAACTGATATCAATGGGAATAAATTTACGTTAGCGGAGTTGACAGGAAAAGTAGTGGTATTGAATTTCTGGTTCATCAATTGTGGCCCCTGTCGGCAGGAGATACCACGTTTAAATGAGATAGTTAACAACTATGCCAATAATAAGGATATTGTTTTTATTGCACTCGCATTAGATCAAAAAGCAGAGTTGATCCAGTTCCTTAGTGGATTTCCTTTTAATTATCATATCGTTGATAATGGGGGTTACCTGGCGCAGCAAAACGGGGTAGGGTTATTTCCTACCCATGTAATCATTGATAAGAAAGGGAATGTACTTTTTCATACTTCGGGACTTTCTATCAGTACGATACCGTGGCTTAGAAAATCGATTGAGGCGGCGTTGGCGGGGAAAGTGATTTAGAGGGGAAACCGGTTTTAGTTAGCTTAAGTTTTGGTTAACAAAAAAGACTTGCAAATGAGATGCAAGTCTTTTTTTTATTGTGGAGAGTATC
>CAIYKV010000069.1 GCA_903926855.1 uncultured Bacteroidota bacterium
AGGCTTCCCGGTAATATCTGTGATTTTTGAGATGATTTCACCATACCCATTATCTACTTTCTGTGATTCCAACTGATCTATCATACCGGTACTAACGGAACGAGGCAGTGAACTGGAGCTTTGATAATTTGCGTTATTCACCGTACTATGCTGGTTTTCATCTAACTGAAGCCATAAATAGGTTAATACATCGGGAGAATTATTATAGTAGGTAACTGTTTCACTTCCTTTCAATTTGAAATTAGGCTCATCCAATTCACACTTGATATTATAATCGGCCCTTTGTTGCCAGTATTTTGTTCCGGGGGCGCCACTGGCTGTTCGATACTCATTGGGCGTAGGCAATATGGTACCCAGTTGTTCAAACTTATTACCATGGTTCGAAGTTGGGTTATTCATGATGTTTTGTGCAGATAACTGCAATACAAAACCCAATACCATACCCAGAAAAGCGATTTTTCTCATTGTTATTTTGGTTTATTATGGAATTCTTTCAATAGCCATTTGCAACGCAACCGCAAAAATGCCGCCTGAAAAATACAAAATATATTCTCTCCGGCTGCATCTGAGTATGCGGGTAAATACTAAAGATATTAACAATACACAAAGAACGATGATGAGCTGTCCGGCTTCCAGCCCAATATTAAATGCCAGCAATTGCCAAACCACACTATGATCATTACCCAACAGGCTTTTCAGGTAATTACTAAACCCCAAACCATGCACGAGCCCAAAAAAAAGGGCTAAAAAATAAATAAGCGGGAATTTTGATTTAAAAACAAACTTCTTCACAAACACATTACTGATGGTGGTTAGCACGATAGTAACCGGTATCAGGAACTCGATCCATTTAACAGAATAAGATACCAGGTTAAATACACTCAATGCCAGTGTAATGGAATGACCGATGGTAAATGCCGTTACCAGTATGAGTAATTTTCGCCAGTCGGTAAATTCATAGCGTAAACAGAGCGCCATTACAAAAAGGATATGGTCATAGCCTTTCAGATCGGCTATATGCCGGAACCCTATCTCAAAATATAAATTGAAATCATTCATGTGCGATAAGTCAAATTAATGATGACATTTGTACTGGAAAAAAAATCATGGTTGAATGGTAAATATAATGGTTCAATGGATAACCACAGGGCTAATTGCCTTATTACACCCTTTTTTTGTATCCGTGATTGAAATCAATCATAATGCAAAAGCGGAAACCGTTGAAATCAGTGTAAGGGTATTTACAGAAGACCTGGAAAAGACACTTCGAAAATATACCCCCGGTAAAATAGATATCAATACCCCAACAGATAAAGCATTTATTGATAAACAGATCAGCAATTATATTAGTCAGAAATTACATATCAAGATCAATGGAAAACCGGTTTCATTTTCCTTTATAGGGTATGAGATACAAAAGGAAAGTGCCTGGAGTTATTTTGAAATAGCAAAAATACCGGAAGTCAAAAAATTGGAAGTGGATTGCAATATGCTATATGATTATGAGAGTAGTCAGACCAATATTTTCCATGTTAAAAGCAAGGGGACTGAGAAAAGCTGGAAACTGGATTATCCGAAAACGACTGCAGTATTTGATTTTTAGGCATGGCCCAGATCTAAGGGTTCTTCTGTAGATACCAGTACTTTGTCAATTCGGTGATTATCCATATCAACGATTTCAAAGGTAAATACCTTCCATTCCAGTTTATCACCGGTAGCCGGTATCCTTTCCAACTGATGAATTATGAATCCCGCGAGAGTATCAAAATCCTGATCACCTTCCAGCATCCATTCTGTTTTATCAAAATGCGATAAAAAATCATAGAATGGCATCTGGGCATCAATCAGGTAGCTGCCATCGGCTCTTTTGGTGATGCCAAAATCCTCATCTTCTTCCTGGGGTATATCTCCTACTATGGCTTCCAGGATATCATTCAAGGTCATTAATCCCAATACGGTTCCATATTCATCCACAATAAAACACTGATGGATTTTTGTTTGCCTGAATTTTTCTAATACCTGGTAAGCGGTATTGTTTTCAGGAACATACATAGCCGGTTTCATAATGGAAAACACATTTGCCCCATCTGGTGCAGAAAAAAGGTCCTTGATCGAAACCACACCCTTTATCTGGTCAATCGTGCGCTCACATACCGGGTAAACAGAATGGATCATATCTGACAATTCCTCTTTCAGTTCTGCTACGGTTTTATTACCATTCAGCCAGATAATATCAGTGCGATGCGTCATCAATGAAGTGATATTTCTATCGCTCAGATGAAATACCCTTTCAATGATCTCCTGTTCTGCTTCTTCTATCGCACCCTGCTCGGTTCCTTCGCTGATGATGGCTTTGATCTCTTCTTCGGTTACCTGGTTCTCATTATCTTTTATTTTCAGTAAACTGACAATGAAATAGGCCGACTTGCTCAATAACCAGATAAAGGGGTGCATGATCCAACTGATAAAACGCATAGGACCGGCAACAGCCTTCGCTATTTTTTCAGGGTCACTTAATCCGATTCTTTTAGGAACCAGTTCACCTAAAACCAGGGATAAATAAGTAAGTATGATTACAATACATATTGTTGCAATGGTCGCACTATATTGTCTGGTAAGTTCAAAACCAGCCAGCCATTGTTGAAGGGGTTGCTTAAACCTGTCGCCAGAATAAATACCCGTGAATACCCCGATTACGGTAATCCCAATTTGTACGGTAGATAAAAAAGTATCGGGGTGATTAGCCAGTTCAAGTGCTCTCTTAGCATCAGGGTCGCCTTTGAGGGCCTGTGTTTCCAGTCTCGCTTTCCTGGCAGAAATCAAAGCGATCTCGGCCATAGAGAATAATCCATTAATGATGACCAGTACTAATATGATAAGGATTTCTGTCATGGATTTTGCCAAATCTAATCAAATAGACTCCAATTACCTCATCGATTCCCGCTAAGGTCGATGATCAGGTATTTGGGCAATTCTTTTTCCCTTGTTTCGGGATTGAGAAAAGGCAAAGTTAGCTGCGAAACCCCAAAATGGTTTCCCTCATGCATTATTTTAAGTTTAGGAAATAGTTGCTGGAATACTGGTAAACTGTCTTTGGCCGTTAACACAATTTCGTTTTCCCGAAAATCATGGGGACTTTTTTTGGTGTTGAACAGATAATCATTATAAAAATAAAAGGAACCACCCGCCCCTATTCCATAGATACTGAGATCCTGTTTGGGTATATGCTGATCTTTGATAAAGGCAGCAGCATCATTACCCAACTGGTATTTTAATAAGGATGGATAAAAAGCAGTATTCAGAAAAACATTTACACCAATAATTGTAAAAAAAGCCAGCTCAAGGTGCATAGGAAAGCTCTTTTTACGGGAGCCCATTAATAACAGAAAAAATACAAAACAAAAACCGGCAATACCAGCCACATATTTAGGCACTTGTTCAAAAGGCCAGGCCATTAATACGATCACCGCTGCCCAAAGCAATGAAAAGATGACGGCATGCAGTATTAACAAAGGTCGTTTCCATCTAACCAATTCCTCCGTATAAAATAACCGGTATAAAAACCTTGCCGTTACAATCGCAGCTAAAGGAAACACAACAAAAATATAATGTGGCAATTGCGCCTGGCTTCTTGCCAGAATACAATAGGTTACAATAAAGCCACCGGTACTGATCCACTCCTCTTTTGCCTCGATGCGGAATTTCTTTTTGACCAGTTCTATCAAGGAAAATACAAGTCCCAACAGAAAACAAAATATCCAGGGCAAAAAACTCCAAAGCATATTTTCCAGAAGAAAAGTGAAATAGCTCATTTCATGAAATACATTTTCACCTGTATATCTTCCAAAACTTTGTGTCCAGTAATAAAAACGAAGTCCCGATTTTATCGGAACACCATTAATCAGTTTCCCCGGATGCAGATCAAATTGCTGGTACAATCCAATACTCATAGGTATCAGCAATATGCCAATGATTAATAAGCCAAGCATATACTCCCAACGAAACAATTGTTTCCAGTTTCTTTGCAGTATAAAATGAGGTACCAATGCAAAAGCCGGAACCATCAGCGCTATTGGGCCTTTTGTCATCATTCCACCGGCAATACCAATAAATGCCAGCAGAAAATGTTTCCATCCCCCATTTTTATACCATTCAGCCATTTGCCAGATACTGAAAATTACCCAGCCCATCAACATCGTATCGCAACGAACATCATGTGTAATCAGGAACATTGCCTGAGAACTGGCCAATACCAGTGCACTTAATTGAGCAATCTCTTTACGGTAAAATACTTTCGCCAACTGATAGGTACTATATACAGATAATATGGCAAACAGTAAAGAAGGCAAGCGGTATGCCCAATCGTGTACCCCGAATAATTTCATGCTGATAACAGATAACCAGAACAGCATCGGTGGTTTATCCAGATAATCTATCCCCAGGTCATATAGTTTGAGGTAGCTTTTGTTTGCCAGCATTTCCCTGCTAATTGAAGCATATTGTGAAGCATCAATGTCCATGAGAGGAACCAGGGTCATACCCAACAAATAGGTAATCACACAAAGAGCTAGAATCATTAAAACTGAACGTTGGCTAATCATGTCCGTAAATTAAAGCGTATCCTTATTCAATACTCCGATCTTTTTATTAAAAATTGTTGCCATTATATATCCAAGTAAACATCCCAATAAACTGCCACATACTACATCAACGGGATAATGAACACCTACATATACCTGACCATACACGATGCTCCCTGCCCACAAAAACAAAAGATACCCCCATTTTTTAAATATGGGGCGTAATGTGAGAAAAACAAACATCGCAAACCCAAAATGATTGACAGCATGTGAAGAGGGGAAGCTAAAGCCCCCAGAACAATTATTTAACAAAAGCCTGACATGCCC
This sequence comes from uncultured Bacteroidota bacterium, assembly GCA_903926855.1. GTDB lineage: Bacteria > Bacteroidota > Bacteroidia > Chitinophagales > Chitinophagaceae > Sediminibacterium. The sequence goes on from CAIYKV010000069.1 coordinate 4,908, forward strand.
CATAAAATTGGGGTCACTACAGGGACGCAATCTGCCTACCCAGCTTTTAATATAAGTGCTATTCAACTGGTCAGTAAGCACCAGGGTAAGCACTGCAAACAGGATCCAGGGCAATGCTTTCTTCTTAAAATTCAGAAGAACAAAAACCAGCAGAAACAGATAAAGTGGTATCCAGGCATTGGCATCCCGCCACCAGGGATAGATACTGTCAAGAACGGGGTTGGTCCATACCGTATTGATCTTCAAAAACAGGTAGGTATCCCATTGCTCTAGCCATTGTAAGCATTCTTGAAAAAACGAAATAGACAAAAGATAGCCTGTCATATTTTGTAAAGATAAATTAATAGGTCAATAGTTTAGATGGAAGATAGGATGGCTGAGGAGCTGAAAGGAGGATAGGTTGGTTGTCGGGGTGATGAATTACGGGCAAAGGGTTAACATTTTTTTGATATTTTTTTTGCATTTTTTTGTATTTTAGGTGTATGAGAAAATCATGGCTGATTTTACTACTGCTTTTTATGGGATTTGAGGGGTTTTCTCAGGTACCCACTACTATACCTGGAAATATATCTGTGCCAGGCTTTCAACAACAGAAAGCCAATTCCCATACTATTCTAAACAAGATTCCTGAAGGCGTTTTTTCTGGGGTCAGTCCTGCGCAAATTGAAAAAATCACCAACTTATCGAGCAAATTCAGTCTGACTGTAAATGATACCAGTTCTTTCCGTAAACTACAGGGATACTTACAAAAAAATAAGAATCAACCCACGCAGGATGGCATGCCTAACGGGTTTATCGGTAACCTGCCCACTCTAAACTACAAAGGCAATAATGGAATGGCATCAGATATTTACGAATCGGGAATTGATCATATGTCCGTTTTAGTACCGGATGGTGGATACATTTCCAAGATGCCAATTGAAGGGTTTCCGAAGATACAGGACCAGAAATCTAAAATAGTTGAACCTCCGATTGATTCAGAATCGCCGGCTATTCAATCACCACTATATATCAACCCCAAATACTATCGCAAGCCGGTAAAGCCATTGCTGATACCTAATAATTGATACAACTTCTTCCTTGTTTTTTAGAGAAAAAACATCCTAAAGAAAGCAATTCGCTAATACTTATTTTTTTTCGCAACGATAATCATCCTGGGAGATTTTTTTAGATCATACCTGCCCAACTGATAATCTCCAAACACTTGCTGTACCTGCATCCCCTGGTAGGATAGCATTTCTGTAAAATCTCCAAGTGTAAACTTGGCTACCCTTTCTGTATATAAGTGTCTAAGGGTTTTATTTTGATCATCTGTAATCTGTATCTGCTTAAAAAAATGGTCCTCATTCTGCCATTTGGTAATATGAAAACTAACCCCTTCAATAGTGGTGGTCAATAATTTTTCTGCTGTATCCTCAAAGAAATGAACATTGAGGTAATCGATCACAAAAATGCCTCCGGGTTGTAAACTTTGAGCAATGGTTCGGATAGCATTATCATGCTCTCTTCTTGTTTTGAAATACCCGAAACTGGTAAAGAAATTAAACGCAAATTCATAGTAGTTTATCCAAAATGGCAACCGCATATCATGCTGGTAAAAATGAAGATTAGGTCCCTCATCGAGCTTAGCCAATTCGATAGAAGCCAGAGAAAGGTCAATACCCGTAACATCAAAACCCATCTCGGCCAGTGCCTTACTATGGCGCCCTTTTCCGCAAGCCACATCCAGCATAGTACTCCCGGGTTCGGGTTTCAGGTAGCCAATCAGGGTATGAATAAACTGAAGGGCTTCTTCCTCATCTCTGTGCTGGTACAACAGGTGATAGTAATGTGAATTGAACCAGTCTTTATACCACGCTTTATCCCCCATAATATCCTTTGATGCTGCAAAATTAAGGGCACAAGCCAAATAAAAAATTTCTATTATGTTTGCAGGTATTATAAACTTCAGTTCCATGGCATTGATTAAGAGCATTTCAGGTATTCGGGGCACAATTGGCGGCAAACCCGGAAATACCCTGAGTCCATTGGATGTGGTTCGCTTTTCTGCTGCGTTTGGCACCTGGTTAACCCAACAATCGGAAAATAGAAAAATAGTAATCGGCAGGGATGGAAGAATTAGTGGAGAAATGGTGCAGGGACTGGTGGTTAATACCTTAATAGCACTGGGACTGGATGTGATTGACCTAGGCTTAAGTACGACCCCTACTGTGGAAATGTCGGTGGTTTTTGAAAAAGCGGCAGGGGGTATTATTTTAACTGCCAGTCATAATCCCAGAGAATGGAATGCGCTTAAATTATTAAACGGAAAGGGTGAATTCATCAGTGGAGAAGAGGGATTGAAAGTACTAGATATTGCCGCCCACGAAGATTTCAATTTTGTTTCGGTAGATCAATTGGGTAGCCATACCATCAATGATCTGGCACTGCAACAACATATTGATGCAGTGATTGCCTATCCACTGGTGGATATTACAGCTATCAAAAAAGCTAAATTTTCCATTGTTTTGGATGCCATTAACAGTACCGGTGCCATTGCTGTGCCGGCCTTGTTAAAGGCATTGGGTGTTGCCCCGAAAGATATTACTGTACTCAACGGGGAAGTCAATGGAAAATTTGCCCATAACCCCGAGCCCCTTCCTGAAAATCTAAGAGAACTCTGTACAGAGGTGAATAAACAGAAAGCTGATTTGGGAATTGCAGTAGACCCCGATGTGGATCGTCTTTGTTTTGTTTGTGAAGATGGCAGTCTGTTTGGAGAAGAATATACCCTGGTGGCTGTTGCCGATTATGTACTCAGTCAAAGAAAAGGAAATACGGTTAGTAATATGTCATCCACCCGTGCTTTACACGATATTACCTTAAAACACGGAGGGGTCTATTCCGCCAGTGCCGTAGGAGAAGTGAATGTAGTTACCAAAATGAAAGAAGTACATGCAGTGATTGGCGGAGAAGGCAATGGAGGGATTATTGTTCCGGATTTGCATTATGGCCGTGATGCATTGATTGGTATTGCTTTATTTCTTACCCATCTTGCCAAAGAGAAAAAATCAGCCCGGCAGTTAAGAAATACTTACCCGGATTATTTTATGAGTAAGAACAAGATTGAATTAGGCAGTGGTTTTGATATTAAAAAGATATTTGACCATATAAAAAAGAAATATAAAAAGAATAAGATTCACACGGAAGATGGCTTAAAAATCGAGTTTGAAAATGATTGGGTTCATTTACGCACCAGCAATACGGAGCCCATTATACGGATTTATGCTGAAAGTAATTTCGAAACCACCGCTGCTAATATTGCCAAAAGGTTGATGCAGGATATAAATGAAGCGAAGTAAATAGGTTACGTGTTGCGGGTTGCGGGTTAAAGGTAAAAACAGAAAGGGAACTCGAAACTCGAAACACGCAACCATTAACTCATCCCACTTTCTTTAGATTTTATTTTCTAATTTTGTTCCGAATGGAAAGAATATACTTTGATAATGCTGCAACTACTTCCTTGGATCCAGAGGTTTTGGATGCGATGATGCCTTATCTGACAACTTATTTTGGCAACCCCTCTTCTATCTATAGTTATGGCCGTGAATCCAGGATGGCAATTGAGAATGCCCGGAAAAGTGTAGCAAAAATCCTGAATGCACATCCTGCAGAAATATTCTTTACCAGCGGGGGAACGGAAAGTAGTAATACCGCCATTACAGCCGCTGTGCGCGATTTGGGTTGCAAACATATTATCAGTTCCGTCATTGAACACCATGCTACCACACATACGGTTGAACATCTTTTTCATTCCGGGGAAGCGGCAGTTAGTTATGTCAAACTGTTACCCAATGGCCATATTGATCTGGAGGACCTTGAAAAACTATTGGCTGGCAGCGAAGAAAAATGTTTGGTTACTTTAATGCATGCCAATAATGAAATTGGTAATATGCTGGATATTCATGCAGTTGGTGAATTATGTAAATTATACAATGCTATTTTTCATAGTGATACTGTCCAAACAGTTGGGCATTTTCCATTTGATCTGAGAAACACGCCTGTTCATTTTATTACCGGTGCCGGGCACAAATTTCATGGACCAAAGGGTGTGGGTATGTTGTACATCAATGAAAATGTTAAAATAAAACCCTTTGTACACGGCGGAAGTCAGGAGAGAAATATGCGTGCAGGCACAGAGAACCTGTATGGCATTATTGGTTTTGCCAAAGCTTTGCAAATGGCTACTGAAAATTATGAGAAAGACAGTGCCTATATCAAGGGCCTGAAGCTTTACATGATTGAAAAGTTAAAAAAGCATATTAAGGGGGTAGCTTTTAACGGAGATTCTCTGGGGAATAGCCTTTACGCGGTACTAAGTGCCAGTTTCCCTAAAACGGAAAAAAGCGAAATGATCCTCTTTAACCTCGATATCAATCATATTTGTGCCAGTGGAGGAAGTGCCTGTACCAGTGGTGCCGATCAGGGATCGCATGTTATCAGGGCCATAAATAATAACCCTAACCAGGTTACTGTCCGGTTTTCTTTCAGCAAACACAATAACAGGGAAGAAATAGATACTGTTGTAGAGAAACTAAAAGAGCTCATTTAGCAGCTAAGTATCCATAACAATTAAAATAATTCTTCCCTTTTTTCGCTATAGCTGAAGATTGGCACTTAATATGCCTTCTTCTGTACGCTATGACACGCAATTATATCCTCCTTTCCCTTTTAATTCTATTCTCCCTGGCTGCCAATGCCCAGAGATCAGATCTTTCCGGAGAAAAAAATGCACAGTCATTATATCTTGAAGGTGGAGGGCCTGGCCTGGTTACCATCAACTATGAACAAAGATTCAAAGGCCAGACAGGTTTTGGTTTCCGCGCCGGAATGGGTGGTTATGGTGCGGGTAAATCAGGAGTATTTACAGTACCAGTTGGCATTAACTATATCACCGGTTCAGAAAGTCAATTTGCTGAAATTGGTGCCGGGATTTGTCCCGTTTCCATTTCAGCCCACAATAAATATTTCGACAATACCTCCTCCACAATTGTTGCCTATTTCAATTTTGGTTACCGTTATCAACCGATCAAAAAAGGCTGGAGTTACCGCATCTTTTTGTCGCCATTGTTAACTTCAGAAGGATTGATCCCATTCTATGGCGGGGCATCGATTGGGATTAAGTTTTAACTGCCTATTCCCTTTGTTTATTGATAGTCTTCTTCATTGAATTCGTCATCCTCAGGGCCCAGATTAAGGGAGCCCAGATTCATCATACTACCCATCAGATCCTTGAATTCAATTTTACCCTCCAGGCTTTTTTTGCTGATGATCGAATAAGAAGATAATCCATGTAATACAAATTCCATGAGCAATGCATTTTCTTTTGCATTTGCCTGAGGGAAATATTTTTTTACAAATCCATATAAACCATCCACCTGGTAGAGCGCGGCAATCTTATCTGCATCTTTCATATCTAGTAATAAATCCAGGTGATTCCCTGCATCAAACCAACGGGTAATGGCTTTGTAGGGGTTTTCTACTTCCTTTTCATCTGCCGATTTTTTCCCGGTTACTCTTTTCTTTTTAACCTGTTCGGGATTGGGGAAATATTGAATAAACTGGGTACGGATCGATTTGTCAAGCAGGTTCAATGCCACCTGGTAAGGGCCTTCCTGTTCTCCTTCATATACCAGTTCTATTTTACCGGTTATAGAGGGTATAATACCTGATAAATCGCTGATCCAGACCTGTGTCTGTGATTCATTATGAATAATAGCCCTTCTTTCCGCACTGCTTACCGCATTTTCGAATGCAGCTATGGTTAACCTGGCACTAACACCGCTTTTTTTGTCAACATACTCATTGGTTCGCGCTTCAAAAGCAACCTGCTCTACCAGTCTTTTTACCAGATCACTGACTACCACTCTTTCCTTTTGTGCTGGTAACAAATCTGCTTCCTGATCTGTAATGGCCAGTGAGGTTTCGATATCCTTAGGGTAATGAGTAAGTATCTGGCTCTCGATACGATCTTTCAATGGGGTTACAATACTACCGCGGTTAGTATAATCTTCCGGATTAGCCGTAAACACAAATAAAATATCCAGTGCCATCCGAAGTTTAAACCCCCGTATCTGAATATCACCTTCCTGTAAAATATTAAATAATGCCACCTGAATCCTTGCCTGTAAGTCTGGCAATTCATTGATCACAAATATGCCGCGGTTGCTTCTGGGTATAATGCCATAATGAATCACTTTTTCATCGGCAAAACTCAGTTTCAGGTTAGCCGCTTTAATCGGATCAATATCACCGATCAGATCGGCAACACTTACATCCGGAGTAGCCAGTTTCTCCCCATATCTCTCTGACCGGTGCAACCAGTGAATAGGCGTTTCATCACCATGTTCCGCAATCATATCTTTAGCGTATTTGCTAAGCGGATTCAGCGGATCATCATTTACTTCCGTGCCGGCTACAACAGGAATGTATTCATCCAGCAAATCAACCATCTGCCTGGCCATACGGGTTTTGGCCTGTCCCCTCAATCCAAGAAATAAAATATTATGTCTGCTCAATAAAGCACGCTCCGTATCAGGTATTACAGTATCCTCATAACCCAATATTCCGGTAAATGGATTTTCTTTGTTCTTGATAGATACAATCAGGTTATCCCGTATTTCTTCTTTTACAGATTTACTTTTATACTTACTTTTTTTTAACTGTCCTAATGTGGTAATTTTCTTACTATCCATTTTATCTGACTAACTGATGATTGATAAATATTGTGTTTCTACATTCCCTGTAACTGAAACGATACAGTATATTATTTTAAAAAGCGAACTAATACTTTAGTAAATCTAACAAACAGCCAATAGCTAAAAGCCAACCCCTAATAAACCGTCTTCCTCTTCCCACTTTCAAAATCTTTAAATATAAATGCCCCGAGTTTATCTAAAGATGCAAAAAAAGCTTTCCCGTTATTCATCTCTGTAAACTCCTGTACAAACTTTTGCAAATAAGGATCGGATGCAATCATAAATGTAGTAATGGGTATCTTCAATTTTTTACATTGTGCAGCAAGATTGATACATCGATTTACTACTTTCCTGTCTAATCCAAAACTGTTCTTATAATATTTTTTACCAATTTTCAAACAGGTGGGTTTGCCATCAGTGATCATAAATATTTGCTTATTTGGATTCTTTCTTCTCCGTAATATATCCATGGCCAGTTCCAGTCCGGCTACCGTATTTGTATGGTATGGCCCCACCTGCAAATAAGGCAGGTCTTTAATTTCAATACTCCAGGCATCGTTTCCAAATACTACAATATCAATGGTATCTTTCGGATATTTTGTGGTGATGAGTTCGCTAAGCGCCATCGCTACTTTTTTAGCAGGCGTAATTCTGTCTTCTCCATACAAAATCATTGAATGGGAAATATCAATCATCAATACAGTGGAAGTCTGCGTTTTGAAATCGCTTTCGCGGATCTGTAAATCCTCTTCCTGAAGTGAAAATGCTTCTACCCCCCTGTTGATCTGGGCATTCCGGATACTTTCTGTAAAATCAATCTGCTCCAGCATATCCCCAAACTGAAAAGGCCGGGTATCCGGATTGATCTCATCACCTTGACCGGGTTTGAATGTCTGGTGATTGCCTTGTTTGGTCTTTTTTAGTTTCCCGAAAATTTCTTCCAGGCTTTTCTTACGAATGGTCTGTTCAGATTTTCCAGTTATCGAAAAACTTCCGTCCTGCGGATTCTCCTGCATATATCCATTCTGCTTCAGATCATCAATAAAATCCCCCATACCATACTCATCATTCGTAAGCTGGTATTGTTTATCCAGTTCATTGAGCCATTGCAAAGCTTCACCCGCATCACCATTGGTATAGGTTAGCAATTGCATGAAAAGGTCAAGCAATTGTTCAAACTTGCTTTTCCCGTTTTCATTGGGGTCAAAATGAATAAACCGGTGTCCAATCATAACTGAAAACTACTAAAAAGTATATAAAGTAAATGTTATTGCTGTATCTGAATAGCTATCACTCGATAACAATTTATTTCAGGTAATGTTGTCAAAGGGTAAAAAGAACAGCCGGACAAATATCCGGCTGTTCTGAGAATGTATCGAATGGCACCTGATTCCGGTGCTTTGAAAATTTATTTTTTCTTTGGTTTCGCTTTTTCTGAATTTCCTGTATCTGAAGAAGCCATTACTTTCCCCGGTATCTGTATTTTGGGATTATAGGCTGCCTGTAACTCGTCCACACTTCTCAGACAATATTCGGCCATCCTTTTTTCTTCGGACATATTATCTGCATTCGTACCTGATAATGAATTGTAATAGCGCATCTGTTGTTGCAGATCGGTTTTCAGTGAGCCCGCTACTTTAGCTGTCAGCACAGAATCCCCTGCAACTAAACATGCCTGCAGGAACATCAGCGAGTTACGGTTATGCATATTGCCCCTGCTGGTCATACCATATGCAAAATTTGCCTGGTTCAGCATCGAATCTGCTTTATTCAGCACTTTAATGGCTTCTGGTTTACGGTTTTGGGCTGCCAGTTCCAGGCCTAATTCACCGTAAGCTGAGCGAATAGTATTTAAGTGACGACGGTTTTCCTCATCAAAATAAACTCCTTTTCTATCCGCATTACCCGAACTGAATGTGTGCATAGCTTTATCAATCATCCAATCAAGGTTTACACGACTGTTTTGAACAGGAATCAAACGATAGCTTAATCCATCTCTGCGGATATACTGATCAAAGCCCAGATCCAGTGCAGGGTTAGTGAAATAGATAGGACGTTTCCATTTATTTGACGCAATGATATCCAAAACGGCCAGATCATTTTTCAACAAGGCATTCTTTGGGATATCAAAATGCACTTCAGACACCACACTATCTTTGGCATTTACCGTTTTATTATTGAGCACGAATGCTTTATCAACCGGAACTGATAATTTCTTTACAGGGAAAGTGTTCAGTGCTTCTCCGCCGCCTCTGTCTTCCATCTTAGCTGGATCATCGCTTCCTACATAGTTTTTCATCATATCGTACAGGTCATAATACCTGTCTTCCGGAATACCCGGTTTAGGCCGATACAATACATAATCTCTTTTTGACCCTTCAATCTGCTCGGCCGACCAGATCATATCTATCGGATCACTTTGGTTTACTTTATACCTAAGCTCGTTGATATACCAGTCAATTCCCAATAAACTATTATTGATTACCCGAATATCCGGTCTGATACCTTCTACCTCCTGTGCATACCATAAAGGATAGGTATCATTATCTCCAAACGTAAAGAGGATAGCATTGGGAGCACAACTCTCCAGGTAATCCTTGGCAAGATCTCTTGGTAACTGTTTCTGGCTACGATCATGGTCATCCCATTCTTGTTGTGCCATAATAACCGGTACTGCCAATAAACATAACAAGGTTGCCAATGAAGCGGAAATTGCCTGCGACATACTTTTTGCAAACCAGTCGCGCACTTTTAAAACGCCTAATCCTATCCAAACCGCAAATGCATAGAAACTACCTACATAAGCATAATCACGTTCACGAGGCTGGTATCCTGCCTGGTTTAGATATAATATGATGGCAAACCCGGTAAAGAAGAATAAAAGGAAGTTTACTGAACCATCATCCCCTCTTTTCTTAAACTGATAAAATAAACCGATCAATCCCAGAATAAAAGGCAAAGCAAATAAAGTATTATGTGCTTTATTATTTTTCAAACTATCCGGCATAGTACTTTGATCGCCGTATATTAAGTTATCTACAAAAGGGATACCGGTAATCCAGTTACCATCGCGTACATTACCATTAAACATCCCCTGGTTATCATTCTGTTTACCAGCGAAATTCCACATGAAATACCGGAAATACATCCAGTAAATTTGGTACCCAACAAAGAATTTGATATTATCTACCTGGTTTGGCGGACGCTCATACGTGCCGTCTTTCATTTTTCCGATGCCTAAGAAAGAAGCATAGTAATCGGCATGATTCTGGTCGTTACTTGGATCCCAAACACGGGGGAATACCATTTTCTCTTCTGCAGCATATACATAGTGCCTGTCCTGACCAATTTCTATGTATTTATCCCTTGCTTTTTCATAACGCATGCCAGAGCTCTTCAAATCAACTGGCTGAGAAGTGAATTTTTGTCCATATAAAAGTGGAAAATCACCATATTGATCACGACCGAGGTATCCAACCAAACTGATTGGATTATCCACGTTATACATATCTACCGATGGATTTGCATTACTTCTGATCATGGTAGTTACATAAGCACTATATCCTACCAACATAAAAGTTAATGACCATAAACCCAGACTCAAAAAGGCCCATGCTTTTTTAGCGGCAAATTTTAATCCTAACCAGATTAATACTGCGAGTATCAGGAAGAAAAAGGCAAAGCCGGAAAAGAAGGGCAGGTTAAAATCGTTTACAAAATAGCGGTCAAATGTACCTGCCAGTTTGATTGAGTAAGGGATCACTACAAATAAAGCAATACCCAATATCAGACAGCCAATAAAAAAGAAAATATAGATACCGCCATAATAACTTTTCTTATCCTTATTAATTTTTTCAATCAGGAAGAAAATCCCAATCACGGCCAGGGTACCAAACAGCATTAAACCTGACATGGTTCCGTCCATAGGCACATTTTCGCTGGATTCGCCCGATGCCATAATCAATGCGCCAATAAATGCAAGCACACCGCCAATTGCCGTTAAACGGAGAAACCACTTGCGCAGGATGGCGTAATTGAACTGATCTCTTCTACGGAAATAATATACCATTACGATGGCAGGAATGGTTAAGAGATTCAATAAGTGAACACCGATTGACAATCCCATCAAAAAGAATATAAACACGATCCATCTGTCAGCATTGGGCTCATCTGCATGATTTTCCCATTTAAGAATTGCCCAGAAAACGATGGCAGTAAAGAAAGAAGACATGGCATATACTTCACCCTCAACAGCGCTATACCAGAAAGAATCACTGAAAGTGTAAGCCAATGCTCCAACAACTCCGGCTCCCATAATAGACCAAGCCTGTGAACTGGTAAGGATATCCGTTGTTTTCACATTCACAATACGCCTTGCAAAGTGAGTGATTGTCCAGAAAAGAAACAAAATCGTAAACCCGCTGGCAAGAGCATTCATATTATTCACCGCTTTTGCCGCAGTCAGGGGATTATCTCCAAAAACGACAATAAAGAGGCGGCCCAGCATAACAAACAAAGGTGCCCCAGGTGGGTGAGGAATCTGTAATTTAAAACAACTGCTTACAAATTCACCACAATCCCAGAAACTACCTCCGGCTTCTGCGGTGAGAACGTATACAGCACAGGCAAGCAAGCATACAGCCCAGCCCACAATATTGTTAATCTTGTTAAACTGCATTGATTTTGGTTTTTAAGACTGGCAAACATACCTAAATTGGTTTAAAGTTTAGGGTTTGGGGTTTAAGGTTATAGTTTTTTTTAACAACCTGATACATGGCCAATTAACCTTGAACTGGCCCTATCTTTGCCCCCAATATGCAAAAAAATCGTACAGTAGCCTTTCATACCCTGGGATGTAAACTGAATTTTTCAGAAACCTCTACCCTGTCACGTTTGCTGGAGAATGAGGGTTTTGAGAAAAAGCGCTTTGAGGATATTGCAGATGTATATGTAATCAATACCTGCTCGGTAACGGATAATGCGGATAAGGAATGCAGGCACCTGGTGAGACGTATCCAAAGAAAATCGCCAGATAGTTTCGTTGTGATTACGGGATGTTATGCTCAATTAAAACCACAGGAGATTGCCGCGATCCCCGGGGTTGACCTTGTGCTGGGTGCAGCGGAAAAGTTCAATATTGCCCAACATATTGGAGAACTGGCCAAAGGCAAAGAAACCAAGATTTGTAGCTGTGATATCGCCGAAGTAAGCGGGTTTCATGCCTCTTTTTCTCAAAACGACCGTACGCGAACCTTCCTGAAAGTGCAGGATGGCTGTGATTATAACTGCTCCTTCTGTACCATTCCCATGGCCAGGGGTAAGAGCAGGAGCGATACTGTTGAACGGGTGGTGGAACACGCCCAAAAAATGGCAAAGGATGGGGTAAAGGAGATTGTACTAACAGGAGTGAATCTGGGTGATTTTGGGAAAGGGACTGATGGGCAGGGAACCGATTCGGAGAACTTTTATACACTGGTGAAAGCCCTGGATCAGGTAGAAGGCATTGAGCGGTACCGGATTTCTTCCATCGAGCCCAATTTGTTGACCAATGAGATTATTGAGTTAGTTGCCGGAAGCAAACGGTTTATGCCACATTTCCATATTCCCTTGCAAAGTGGCAGCAATGATATACTGGGATTAATGAGAAGAAGGTATAAAAGAGAATTGTATACCGACAGGGTTTCCCATATTAAAAAGCTGATGCCCCAATGCGCGATTGGTGTGGATGTGATTGTTGGTTTTCCAGGTGAAACGGATGCTCATTTCAGGGAGACATTTGATTTTCTTCATTCGATTGATGTTAGTTACCTCCATGTGTTTACCTATTCAGAAAGAGATGGCACCAAGGCACTGGATATAAAACCCGTTATTCCGATTGGAACAAGAAATGAACGGAATAAAATATTGCGCAACCTTTCTTACCAAAAACTACAATATTTTACGCAGGCGCATTCCGGTACTACCCGCAAAGTTTTATTTGAAGCGTTTGAGAAAAATGGAATGATGGAGGGATATACAGATAACTATATCCGGGTTACTACCCCACATAGAAAAGAATGGGCGAATGAGGTAGTTGACTGGAAACTATAAACACAATCAGATGTAACCTGGCGTTAAATAGGCGATAAAAATTCTGCCGGAAATTCTACTACCATTACCTGGCCCAGGCTTTCGAGTTTTACATATACTTTTTTCTTTCCACTGCGCAATACAGTGCCTTCATTACCCATAAATACCCCATGGTTGACCCTGATTTTTGTTTCTTCAACAAATCCTTCCTGCGAAATAATAAAAATGCTGGCATCTTTTTCTGCCAGGTATCTTTTAATGGTATCTACTTCATCATTCTTAATCACCGCTGGTTTACCGAGATAATGCACAAAATTCAGAACCCCATCCGTCATTAACACTTTGGTTTTTTCTTCATTACTGATTCTGACAAATACATAGGATTTAAAAAGCGGGTCTTCTATAATTTTTTTCCGATCGCTCCATTGTCTTTCTATTTTTTGAAGCGGGCACCAGCTTTCTATTCCTTTCCGAATCAATACACTGTCTATTTTCTTTTCCCATCTCGGTTTAGTATAAACAGCATACCATTTTTTTTCAGGTTCCATGCAAGTATTATTTAATCAACCATACATTCTATTGCTAATAACCTATTTCCCCTTGTTCAAAACCATCTGGGCAGGTGTAGTGTGTACCAAATCGCTCAAAACTTTTGTAGATTCATCTACATACATATCATTCTTTAGTATACTCAACCAG
>CAIYKV010000070.1 GCA_903926855.1 uncultured Bacteroidota bacterium
ATCCGCCCATACTACCGTGCTCATTCCCGATATAGCAAAAGCTTCTTTGATGCGTAGTCTTTTTCAATCCCATTTTTCTATCAATTCGTTGGGTCTTACCAATACCAAGACTTCCCGGTATTTTGAATCCGGGCAATCCGGGAACAGGATCACCATGGAGTCTTCCTGGGTAATGCCGCTTAGCCAAAAAAGATTACTATTCTGTTTGAAAGTATGAATGGCATCTCCATTAGAAGGCCATTCATCATTACTTACAAAAACAGCTATACTATTGGGAAGCATTTGCTTTACAAAACGTTTTCTGTTATTGATAAAAATCTCTGGATTTAAGGGCAGATATTTCATAAGCAAGGTTTGATAGCACGCAAGATAAAAATTAAGCGGGAGAAATAACGGAATAAGGTTTTACCCTGAATAACGGCTTTTCGCACGGTTCATCAAAATAAATGTATGACCTGGCTTCAAATTTAAAATCTTACAGTGGGGCAGCGGATAGCACTACTGGATCTGGTTGGAAAAACACCTGTTTTAATGATAGAAAGTTCGTATGCCCCCCTGGTTCCATTCAGATTACCAAGGGTTGAAATGGTAGCATCATAATTAATGGTAAACCGAAGGTCATTTACCTGGTAACCAAACATAGGTATTAATGCGTCATTTAGCCGGTAATACATGCCTACAATCAGTTGCTGGGCACCGTTTTCCCCAAGATCACGGTTTGCATTTAAACCCAATACGGTTTCCCAGGCTGCCCCCATCTTACTGACATATATATTCGGATTCACGATCCAGAGATCCTGCACTTTGAAATTGACATTGAAAAAAGTTGTATACCTGCGCTCTATCTGATAATTGGAACTGGCCGTATTAAAAAAACTTTCCCTTGGTTGATTCAGGTGCATAATACTGACACCCGCATTTATATATAAATCCTCGGAGGCGAAATAAGCATAATTCAATCCTACCTGCAGATCCAAAAAAGATAGATTGTTTGTTACAAAGGGCTCATTGCTGGGAACAGCCACATCAAAGAATTCCCCGTTCCATTGGTTATCAAAATTTAGTTTGGTTAAATCAATCCGCTTATTGGTATATCCCAAACCAAAACCACCGCTCAGCAAACTATTATACCCCAACATCTGATGATAGGCAATGGTGGCAGTAGCGGTAGTGGTACTCAGACTCCCTGACCCTGCCACATCTTTCAAGACAGATCCCCCCAAACCCAACCAGCCGTTCTCAAACCGGTCTTCCAATAATTTGGTATCACCCCAGATACTCATGGTATTATAGGGACTTCCCAGATTGGCAAATTGACTTCTGTAATTACCCCCTATCCTGAAATCATAATCAGGATTAAAGCCTGTATTGGCTGGATTCACAACCAGTGGTGCATTGAAATATTGAGAAAAATGCAGGTACTGACCATCACTTTTACTAACCAGCAAAAGCAATAAACAAATTTGTAAACAATATCGTACCCTATTCTTCATTTTTATCGCAATAATGTGATATCTCCTTTTATGGATGCTTTATCATGACTGGCGAATTCTACTTCCAGTGTATAATGATAAACATCCTGTGACAGCATTTTTCCTTTATAAGTACCATCCCATCCATCTGTAATACTGTTTCCAACAAATACGATAGCACCCCAACGATTATAAATGCGCCAGGTCATTTTAGCGATACCAAAACCATGTACAAAAATACGGTCATTGATGCCATCTCCATTCGGACTAAACGCATTTGGTACGGCTGCTTCAGGAATAATCACTGCCGGAATAGTTTGACAGGAAGTATCGGTACATCCTGCCGCATTAAAAGTGATCAGGCAGGTATTAAAGCTGCCGGTTGAATTGTACAAATGACTGATCGCCGTATCTGATCGGGTAGTAACCAAAGTATCTCCATCCCCAAATACCCATTTATAATTAGTGCCACCGCTACTTGCATTTTGGAATATTACGGGCTTATTGGTAACTGTAGGTTGCGGAGAATAATTGAAAGCGGATTGGGGTTTATTACTTACGGTTATTGAATAGGTTATACTATCTGCTTTATTACAGGTAGAGGAATCATTCGCAACTAATTTAATAGTATACACACCCGGGTTTTTAAATACATGAACCGGGTTTTTATTCACAGAATCTATCGTTCCATCACTAAAATACCAGATAAATTGCTGACCGGCAATTGACGTGTTATTGATAGATAAAGTAAATGGTGCACAGCCAAATGGCGGGATAACAAACTGCGCTTTTACAATTGAGGCAATACTAATGGTTTGAACAATACTATCCGGCGCATTGCAAAAATTGGTATCCACCAATACCATTTTCACATTATACGTACCGGGAGATAAATAATTATGAAAAACTGTTGCGGTACCTGTTGTCTGTGTGGTTCCATCTCCAAAATCCCAGCGAAAACTCTGGTTCGTAAAAGGCTTAATGGCAGTCGAATTATTGACAAACTGATATGTCAGGGAAGCACAGGGCGGTAGTTTGGTGGGAACAAATGCAAGATTTGCAATATCATTTCTTACGCGCAAATTAACATAGGCCGTATCTGCAATGTTACAGGAATTGGAATCAATGGCAATTTCCATTACCCTGTAAAATCCAATCGTATTATATGTATGCGAAATAGTAGGTGATCCACTGGTAACCGGAGCTGTTCCATCATTAAAATCCCAGATATATTTTTGTCCCTGTGCAATGGTATCTACAAAACTCACATTCATGGGTACACAACCTGCAGTATCTCTAAGTTTCCCATTCGCAGAAGCCTGGATACCCGCAGCAATACCCGCTAAATTAAATGCGATTTTAATAGCAGCGAGATTACATCCGCCTGAACCATTATTAGGTGCCCATACGCCGGGAGTAGTGGGAAAATGGGGTTTTGGCGAACTGCAATTGGCACACATAGCCTGGTAGATGACTCCATTGCGATCAAACCGACTGGTACCTCCATCCACATGATCTCCATAGCCACCGTTTTGCCCAAAAAAGCTACCGTATAATTGTGATTTTGCATTTTTCTCCAAAACAAAAAAGTAAAAATCATTATTATCTGTTGTTGACTGATAAGCATCCGGTGTTACAGTCAGACCCAGCGTTCCACTATTGGGAAATGGATTGGGAACATAATTACTTTCTTCACCAATGGGGCCGCCCCATCCGGAAACATATACGTTCTCACAACGATCTACCAGAAATGCAGTGATTGACAAATTGGGATTAGCAGAATTGGTTCCAAAAACGGTAGAATATATATACCCTGAAAGATCCTGCTGCAGTTTTGAGATAAATTGTTTTCCACCTGTTTGCGAAAAAGGGGCATTCGAAATCGGCCAGGCTCCGGTAGTGGTACCCGAAATATAAGGATAACCAAACTTATCAAACTGGATACCATAAATCAAATCATTGCCGCTGGTACCAAAATAACCATCTCGTACCATAGACCCGTTACTCGTAAATTCTGCCACAAATCCATCGGTGATACCTCCCTGAAAACTGGGATAAAGCGTGCCCGCCATGTTGCCTGGGAAATCACTACTTGCGGTTACGCCACCAACAAATACATTGTTGGTAAGTGGACTGATTGCTAATACAAATGCCGCATCATCATCACTTCCCCCAAATAATACACTGAAAAGCACTGAGGAAAGATCGGGAGCCAGTTTAATCACAACAGCATCTTGCGCACGACCGACAGCATTGGTACCCCCAAGTTTTGTTTGCAATGAAACTGCAGTAGTAGGAAAATCTGGAGATTGCGTACAGGAAGCCACATAGATATTTCCTGACCCATCTAATATTACTTCACTCCTTGCATCATCACCATAATTACGATCGGTAGATTCTACACCAATATAGGGGTTTTCATATTTATGCCTAATATTAACGCCATCTATTCCACTTCCTCCTACTCGAACAGATCCTACCAAACCAGTACCGGTCGGGTTCAATTTGGTAACCACAATATGCC
>CAIYKV010000071.1 GCA_903926855.1 uncultured Bacteroidota bacterium
AATCGGATTACTATGTTTATACAGCAACTATATACTGGCTGCATTAGCGAAGCAGCATACTATATTGAAAGTGATGGCGAAGCTGCCATTATAGATCCATTGCGAGATATAGAGGAATACCTTTTCCTTGCGCAGAAACGCAACGCGAAAATCAAATATATTTTTGAAACACATTTCCATGCTGATTTTGTAAGCGGTCATCTTGACCTTGCTGCTGCAACAGGAGCCACAATTGTTTATGGACCAGCTACCGTTGCTAATTTCGCAGTACATGTTGCTAAAGACGGTGAACTTTTTCCCTTAGGTAAAATACAGGTTGAAGTATTACATACACCCGGACATACGCTTGAAAGCAGTTGTTTTCTTGTGAAAGATGAGAATGGAAAAAATCATGCAGTTTTTACCGGGGATACGCTTTTTGTAGGCGATGTGGGCAGACCTGATCTCGCACAGAAAGAAAACGAGATTACAATGCAGGATCTCGCTGGTATGATGTATGACAGTCTTCAGAAAAAAATAATCCCTCTTGAAGATAATGTGATATTATATCCGGCACATGGCGCCGGCAGTAGTTGCGGAAAAAATCTGGGTAGTGAAACCTTTAGCACCATTGGAGAACAAAAAAGATCCAATTATGCCTTATTAAGTTCTTCAAAAGAAGCTTTCATTAAAGATGTTACAGAAGGGCTGGCAACACCTCCCAGTTATTTTCCCATTAATGCAAAAATGAATAAAGACGGGTATGAAAGCCTAGATGCTTTACTCGAAAAAGGACTAAAGCCATTATCAGTGCCTGCTTTCAAAGAAAAGATTGAACAGGAAGATGTCATCATTCTGGATACGCGTTTTTCCTCTGTATTTACTGAGGGATTTGTTCCTGGTTCAATCAGTATCGGGTTAGATGGCCGTTTTGCTGAATGGGCTGGCAGCCTGTTACCTTTTACCAAACACATAGTATTGGTAACGGAACCTGGCAAAGAAAAAGAAACGATTGTAAGATTAGCCCGTGTGGGTTTTGATAAAATTGATGGCTACTTGGCCGGCAGTTTTCCTGCATGGGTGGCAGCGGGTGAAACACCTGATATGATCATTGATATAGAGGCCGATGAATTGGCAATGGATCTCCCCTTTGATCCGAAAATACTGGTGGTAGATGTGAGAAAACAACCTGAATTCGCTGATGGTCATTTAAAAGATGCAGTCAATATTCCCCTTGATACATTGACTGACCCCGGAAGTATGGCTAATTTTGATGAAACACAAAATATTTACGTGCATTGTGCCGGCGGTTACCGAAGTGTGATTGCTTCCTCCCTGATAAAAAGAGAAGGATTTCATAATATCCGCAACGTAATTGGCGGATGGAGTAAAATAAAAGAACTCCCTGAAAAGTTTACAATTGAAAAAGAAGCAGAAGTATTAAACTAACTGATAACGCTATAAAATAGGCAGCATATAAATGCTGCCTATTTTTATTTTATAACCCGATCACCATATTTTTCTTCGTCAAACTCCCATTTCCATCTTTTATGACTCCATAAATAATTATCAGGTATCTGTTTAATCGCTTTCTCAACATAAGAAGCAAATACCTGGGTCAATTTACCTTCTTCAAATGTTCTGGGTTCTGTGGTAATCACTTCAAACTGGATATGATAATATCCTCTTTTCTTTTTATAGAAATTTGCGAAGATCACTGGAATATTATTGAGCTTTGCGCCTTTTTCCGGACCGGTTACAAATGGGGTTAACCGATTAAAAAAATAAACCCAATGCGCATTCGCCGGGTTACCCGGATTTTGATCTGCAGCCAGTCCTAATGAATACCTATCCTTGGCATATTCCCGAAATTTGTTTCTGAAATCTGTTGCAGGGATAAGGATTGTTCCATACCGACTTCTCAATTGGATCATGATTCTGTTTACGGCTTTATTGGAAACGGGCATATACACTCCTACAAAAGGGTATCTCCCATACTTAGATACGCCGAGGTTAATAAATTCCCAGTTAAAAAAATGACCTGCTTCTAACTGAACATCTACCCCCTGATCATAAAAGGCATCTACTACTTCAATATTGGATGAAAAGCGCTTCCGCAATCCTTTTTCGCTGATGCTTAATAATTTGATCGTTTCAATAAATGTATCTGTAAAATTCAGGTAAAAGGCTTTGGCAATTTGTATCCTTTCTTTTTCTGTTTTTTCCGGAAACGCAATCAGCAGGTTTTGCATCACCACTTCTTTCCTATAACCCAATACATGATAGATCAATCCCGCAATGCCATCACTCAAAAAATACATTACCCTCCAGGGAAGCAACGATAACAGGTAAAAAATCGGGTAAAGGATATAGTACATCTGGTATAGCTATTTACAGCAAAGATATGGGGTTATGAATGGTGATGTAAGCAGGTCGATATTCGGTTTTTACAATATAACATTCTGCAGCAGTTCACTCCTGTTCTTATGGTCGGTATTAAAATGCAATCCCCTGCTTTCTTTCCTGAATTGTGCCCCTTTTACAATCAGGTAACCAACCGAAATAATATTACGCAGTTCGCAAAGTTGCGGAGATAATTTGGTTGACCGGTACAGTGTTTCGGTTTCAGCAAAAAGAAGATCCAGTCTTTTCATGGCACGTTCAAGGCGAACATCTGTTCGCACAATCCCCACATAATCACTCATGATTTGCTGTAATTCCTTTTTACTTTGGGTGATAAGAATCATTTCGCTGGGTTCTGAAGTGCCGGTAGCATTCCAATCAGGAATCCGATTCTCAAAATCGATAGCGTCCAGTTGCTGAATACTGTCCAGAAAACAACGATGCCCAAATACCATGGCTTCTAAAAGACTATTACTGGCCAGGCGGTTGGCGCCATGTAATCCGGTACTGGCACATTCTCCACAGGCATAAAGGTGTTGAATAGAGGTTCGCCCCCACTCATCCGTTTTTATTCCGCCACAACTATAATGTGCCGCAGGTGCTACTGGTATCATTTGTTTCATGACATCTATCCCAATGCGTAAACATTTCTCGTAAATATTGGGAAAATGATGGATGAATTTTTCTTTATCCATATGCGTACAATCCAGATACACCTGTTCTGTTCCGCTTCTTTTCATTTCATTATCGATAGCCCTGGCTACAATATCACGTGGGGCCAGGTCTTTTCTGGGATCATAGTTTTCCATAAAAGCTTGCCCTTCTTTATTACGCAATATGCCGCCATCTCCACGAACGGCTTCAGTAATCAGAAAAGAGGGTGAAACACCCGGTTCATATAAAGCCGTTGGATGGAACTGGATAAACTCCATGTTTTCTATCTTTCCTTTTGCTCTGTATACCATGGCAATTCCATCACCGGTAGCAATTTGCGGATTGGTAGTAGTACGATATGCCTGGCCACAACCACCAGTAGCCAGCAAAGTTATTTTGGCAAGAATTTTTTCAATTTGATTTGTATGGAGGTTCAAAACATATACCCCATAACAGGTTATATCAAGGGTAGATTTTGTGACCAGATATCCAAGATGATGCTGCGTAATGATGTCTACAACAAAACAGTGATTAACGAGTTCGATATTGGGCACTAGTTTGAGTTGCGCTAAAAGTGCTCTCTCCATTTCCTTTCCTGTTACATCTTTATGATGCAGGATCCTGTTTTCGCTATGTCCGCCTTCTTTCCCTAAACTATATTCTCCTTTTTCATCTTTATCAAACTCCGCACCATAGCCAATTATTTCTTTGATTCGCTCCGGACCTTCTTTTACAACAATTTCTACAATATGCTCATTACACAACCCATCTCCGGCAATCAATGTATCATCGATATGTTTGGTATAACTATCTTTCTCTTCATCCCATACACCGGCAATACCCCCCTGAGCATATTTGGTATTCGTTTCATCGGCCTGGGTTTTAGTGATGACCATCACTTTTTTTTCAGGGAAATGAGTAGCGGTTTTTAACGCATAGGTTAACCCTGCAATCCCCGAGCCTATCACTAAAATATCTGTTTGCATAATCGTTAAACCCTTTTGGAAATTTACATATCGAAGAATCCGTTTCGTTAAGCCGGCTCAATCCAGGCTTCGCTTTCTTTTAATAAATTGATCAATTGATCCACCGCAATATCACTGTCTATATTTCTTTTCATGATCTCTTTCCCTTTATACAAAGTGATTTTTCCAACACCACTTCCCACATAACCAAAATCTGCATCCGCCATTTCACCGGGGCCGTTCACTATACAGCCCATGATGGCAATTTTGACTCCTTTCAAATGATTGGTTACGCTCCTGATTTTTGCAGTTGTTTCCTGAAGATCAAACAATGTTCTTCCACAACTAGGGCAACTGATATATTCTGTTTTGGATATACGGGTTCTGGTTGCCTGAAGAATACCAAATGCTGTTGCATTGATAAATTGTTCAATGGTTGTGTTGCTGGAATAGTTTCTGCCGCTCGTGTCTTGTGTTTTACCTGCGGATTGTAATGCGTAACTTTCTTTGGTCATACCTAAGCAGATCCCATCTCCAAATCCATCCAAAAATAATGCACCGCATTCTGTTGAATAGTGAATCAGGTGCTCATCAATCGTTTGCCAGTTACTATCTGTAAGTAAAATCGCAGGGTTCTTGATCTGCCTGTTTTCCAGTTCCATAAACATTCTCCGCACAGCCGGCATGGCATGCTTTATTTCACTGGAAAGACAAAGTACTACGGTTGGGTCTTTTCCCAGTTCATCAAGGTTGGTATAGTCATTGATAGAAGTCTGGTCACTAAAGCAATCCATCATTACAAAATTGATGAACTCACTTTTCAATGAAGCTTCTGTATAACCTGATGCATCAAAAAGAGGGAAATATTTTTCTTTATCAGTTGCCAGCGCCCATGCGGCAGGATATACAATCACTTTCAGTGTGCCAGGCAATGAAAAATTAAGCAGTTGGTGACCAGTAAAAATATAATCTGCAGCCGCATCACGGATATTCCATTTGTCGGTAAGTTCATCATACACATACCCGATGCTTTCCAGTTGTTTTGGAGTAATGGCTGTCAGCTTACTCAAATCAGCTACCACCACAGGCACCTGCCTGCCACCGATATTATTTACTGAAAAGGTTTCTCTTCTTTGATATACAAAAGGGCTATAAGGAATTTTATGGATTGTGGGTATATTTCCATTTTTCTGTATAGTTCCATTACCCGTGTATCTTTTTACCAGGTCTTTACAAACAGGTATTTCAAATTCAGGGTCTTCCGTTAAACTAACCCGTATGGTATCTCCAATACCATCTTCCAAAAGTGTTCCAATACCTGCGGCACTTTTAATTCTTCCATCTTCCCCATCACCGGCTTCAGTTACACCCAAATGCAAAGGATATAATTCACCAAACTCTGCATCCATTTGCTGTATCAATAAACGGTAAGCCTGCACCATTACCTGTGGGTTACTGGCTTTCATGCTTAATAGGATGTTATGGTAATTCTCTGCTCGGGCTATACGCAAAAACTCCATGGCACTTTCCACCATACCGTTTGGTGTATCTCCATATCTGCTCATGATTCTATCGCTTAGAGAACCATGATTGGTCCCGATACGCATGGCTGTTCCATATTCTTTACAAATGGTAATCAGCGGCGTAAATCTTTCTCTGATCCTTTCTATTTCTTCTACATATTCAGCATCTGTATAATCAATCTGTTCAAATTTTTTCTTGTCAACATAATTACCCGGGTTAACCCTGACTTTCTCAACAATTCGTGCAGCAATTTCTGCAGCATTGGGTGTAAAATGTATATCTGCAACCAGGGGTGTGGTATAGCCTCTTTTGCGTAGTTCATTTTTTATATTCAGTAAGTTCTCCGCTTCCTTCTTGCTGGGTGCGGTAATCCGAACCAATTCAGCGCCTGCTTCAATACAACGAATCGTTTGTTCAACCGTAGCAATGGTGTCCATTGTATCCGTTGTAGTCATGGTTTGCAGTCTTATAGGGTTAAGATTCCCTAATAACAGATCGCCGATCTTTACTTCCCTGGTTTGTAAGCGGCTATATTGCGTGAGTGAATTACAATACAATTGCATAAATCATCAATGTTCTGTAAAATTAACAGATATCCGCTAAAAAGGTTGTAAAAAGAAAGTCCGCCAAAAGCGGACTACCCTATTAATTATTTCATTTTTATCTTTTACCCAGAAAGAAATCTTCTTGCTTAAGAATCTCTTTTAGCAGGCCTACCCGGATAGCTGATAAATTGGTAGTATGATCGGCTTCCACATTCAACACAAAAAAATAAGGATGCCGGTTCTCTTCAATCCATCCAACTACCCAACCAAGGGCATTCCCGTTTTCCAAAAAACCCCAGCCTGTTTTATAACTCAATTTATAATTCGCTTTGTCTTCCTGCAACATCATTTTTTTGACAATATCCTGTGATCTTTTCTGGAAAGGTAATTGGTTAAAATATAATTTTTTCACAAGCCCCATTTCTTCATCAGCACTGATTTTTAAAGAATTGTCGAGCCAGAATGTATCTATGCTGGTTTTGATAATGCGAGATCCATATTTGATACTATCCAGCCAGTGTTGCATGTTTTCTTTTCCAATCCTTCTGGCCAATTCCTGAAAATAGGGCATGGCTGATGATTTAAACGCTTCTGCGGCAGTAAGATTTTTGTTCCAGGCAGTTGCAGTATCACCATTAGGATATTTGCGTATTACGCCATCCCATACAATTTCCATTTTCTCATTGGTGAGTTTACCGGTTTCGAGGCCCACCAGGGCATTGACTATTTTAAAAGTAGATGCGGGCAAATAAGCAGAGTCTTTAAACCGTGAAAGATTGTAAATGGTGAACTGTCCGGTACCATTATCGTACAAACCAAAACTTCCTTTTACTTTGTATTCATCAAAGTATTTTTTCAGGCCATTATCTACAGTTACATTATTAGGCGAACAAGCCATCATTACCATTGAACAGGTAATGATGCATCCAAACAATTTAGGTAGGCTATCTATTTTCATGAAGTACTTTTATTATTTAATTCGGTATATAATTAAGCGTTTTTCAATACGCCCAATTCCTTACCTATTTTGGTGAATGCAGCAATGGCTTTATCTAGGTGATCCTTCTCATGTGCCGCACTTAACTGAACACGAATTCTCGCCTGTCCTTTTGCCACTACCGGAAAGAAAAAGCCAATTACATATATATTCTCATCTAATAATTTTGAGGCAAAGTTTTGTGCCAGAACCGCATCATACAACATAATGGGAACAATGGGATGGTCGCCAGGCTTAATATCAAAACCGGCTTCTGTCATTTTTTCCCTGAAATATTTTGTATTGAATTCAAGCCTGTCGCGCAATTCAGTTGTTTCAGTAAGCATTTCTAATACAGCAATAGATGCGCCTACAATACTGGGTGCTACTGTATTGGAAAATAAATAGGGTCTGCTACGTTGGCGAAGTATTTCAATGATCTCTTTTCTCCCTGAAGTAAATCCGCCGCTGGCACCTCCTAAAGCTTTCCCCAATGTGCCGGTAATAATATCAATTCTGCCCATCACATTTCGGTATTCATGTGTGCCCCTGCCTGTTTTGCCCAGGAAACCTGAAGAATGGCATTCATCAATCATTACAATAGCGTCATATTTATCTGCGAGATCACAAATTTTATCAAGTCGTGCAATAGTGCCATCCATACTAAATGAACCATCCGTTACAATTATACGGTTGCGAAGGGATGAACTTTCTTTGAGTTTTTCTTCCAGATCCTGCATATTATTGTGTTCATATCGATATCGTTGTGCTTTACACAAACGAACGCCATCAATAATAGAAGCATGGTTTAATGCATCGCTGATAATGGCATCTTCTTCATTAAACAAGGGTTCAAATACACCCCCATTGGCATCGAAAGCAGCTGCATATAAAATTGTATCTTCTGTGCCCAGGAATTCAGCTATCTTTTTTTCGAGCTCTTTATGGATATCCTGTGTGCCGCAGATAAAGCGAACACTACTCATTCCATAGCCATGCGTATCAATAGCTTTATGAGCAGCTTCAATTACTTTTGGGTGTGAGGAGAGGCCAAGGTAGTTATTGGCACAAAAATTCAATACCTTTTTACCATTTACGGTGATTTCAGGGCCTTGCTCGCTGGTAATGATTCTTTCCTTTTTTAATAATCCAGCTGTTTCAATTTCCGCTAATTCCTTGCCAATACGGGATATAAATTTTTGATTCATATTGCATTCGTTTTCGAAGGCAAAGGTAGGGAACCCATAGTAAGTTTTGAGGAAATACTATGCTTAAAAATGCCTGGTCAGGTAACCGGGTCTATTCCTTTTCAATGGTAACTGCAGTACCATAACATAGCACCTCAGTAATTCCCTGCATAACATCATTTGCATCGTAACGAACGCCTATAATTGCATTGGCTCCAATACTATCGGCGTGTAAAAGCATTTCACGGTAAGCGTCCTGTCTTGCCTTTTCACACAACTCTGTATAAATGGTAATATTTCCACCAAACAGGCTTTGCAATCCTCCACCAATATTCCCTAAAAGGCTTCTGGATCGAACAGTGATACCCCTTACAATACCTAATTGATTCTTGATCCGGTATCCTTTTATATCGAAAGTGGTTGTAACAAAAGAGTCGTATACCATAACATTTAATTTATAGAAAAGATACTACTGCAAAGGCAGAACTCAAAACAGTTCTGCCAAAAAGAAAATTATTTTATGCCCGGAGACAAAAATAAAAGGCATTATTCCACAATAAATCTATACCCAACACCTTTAATGGTAATGATCTCAAGTAAAGGGTCCTCTTTGAGATATCCGCGTATTTTAGTGATATACACGTCTAAATTTCGGCTATTAAAAAAAGAATCATTGCCCCAAATATGATTGAGCAGGTCTCGACGGTCAATGACCTTGTGTCTATGGTGAAACAGGTATTTTAATAACTCTGTTTCCCTGTAAGAGAGTTTTCGCAGCTCGGTGCCGGATTCCAGAATTTGCTTATTTGTTTGAAATCTGTATTTGCCCATTTCAATCGAATCGCCGGGAATTAGAATGGGCTCTTCTTTTTTAACCCTTAATACATTTTCGATTCTTACAATCAGTTCTTCCATGCTAAAAGGCTTCCGCATATAATCATTTGCCCCTGCCCTAAATCCCTGTATCACATCTTCAGTCTGGGTTTTTGCGGACAAAAAAATAATCGGCACATCGGCATTGAATTTCCGGATATCTTCTGCAATTTCATATCCACTCTTGTTGGGCAACATAATATCCAAAATACAGATATCAGGGAGTTCGTCTTCAAACAAACGCATTACATCTCTGCCATCATTCTCCATTACCACTTCAAAGCCTCTTGTTTCCAGGGTTTCTTTCACAATCTTCCCTAAAAACAATTCGTCTTCTGCATATAATACTTTAATGGCCATTATTTTTTGTTTGAGAATTTTTTTATGATTTTTCGCCCTTTATCAAAATGAACAACAGGCATATCTGCTATTGCTATTTTTACAATAAATGTACTTCCTTTTCCTAACTCAGTTTCTATCTCAACAAAGCCCATATGTTTTTGTACGATGTGGTTTACATAACTTAACCCTAAACCGTATCCTTTGATATTATGCCTGTCACCATTGGGTACCCGAAAAAATTGTTCAAATATTTTAGCCCGATAAGCCTCTGGTATACCTACGCCATTGTCGGAAATGCGCAATTCAAAATACTCAGTATGCCTGATCAGTGTTACTTTGATATGAGGATCTTCCTTACTATATTTTAAAGCATTATCAAGCAGATTATAGATAACACTGGTAATATGTAATTTGTCTGCATCAATCATAAAATTTTCACCGATGGTTTCCAATTCAGCAACAGCCTGCTGTTTTTCAAATTGAAGTTTCATGGAGTCCATTACATCTTTAATCAAAAGCAAAAGATCAAATGATTCATTCTGCAGGGCAATCTCTTGGTTTTCAAAAAGAGAAAATTTCAAAACTTTATCAACCAGCATTCCCAGACGTTGGAGTTCAGCAACCGAAATATCCAGGTATTCTTTTGTACGTGCAGGGTTTTGAAGTCCCCCAAAATCGCGAAGTGCTTCAATTGCTACATTCACCGTAGCAATCGGTGTTTTTAATTCGTGTGTAATATTGCTGATAAAATCGTTCTTTATGATTGTCAGCCTTCTTTGTGCGAGTAAGCTTCTGTAAAGGGTAACAAAAGAAAGTAAAACAAAAAGAAGCAGGAGGATAGACCCTCCAATCTGCATATTCATCTTCCCCAGAATAAAGGAAGGTGTATTAGAAAACGAAGCCTGGTAAGAATAGGGCGTATTATAGCCCACAAACACCTTTGAGGTAATTACCTGGTCTGAACTATCCGGTTCAAAATCTGCTTTCCTTACAGTTTGTTGGGGATATTTTTTATAAAGAATTGTATAGGGAAGTTTCTTGTAATTTTTTCCCAAAGATTCTCTATATGCAGAATCAATCTGCTTCAAGGGGATGGAATCATTTAGTGTTTTATTTGTTTCCAGGAACTGAATCATGGGAGATTGATTTTTCCCGGCACCATCCTCTCTGATGCTGATGGAAACAGAGCCAGGTCTGCTGCTTTTACCGCTTGACGGATTATTTTTTACGGAAAGATCTACTCTTTTTTTATTGAATACCTGAGTAGGTTGGACAGCTGATGTAAGCTGTATATCTGATATTGTAATTGGATCTTTACCGATAACAGCCAAACGCAAACTGTCTTTTGTGGCTATCCGAATATTTTTAAGATGAGCTATCAGTTCTTTTGAATACGCTTCTGATAAAACGCCCGAGTCAAGTTTAATACTAAACGTACTGGAATCCTGCTTACCTGCATTTCTTTTGAGAATCACTTCCAACAAACCGGGTGGTGGTGAAGGCATAATCATCATCGTATTCGAAGAAGGGTTTGTCTTCTCAATTTTCACTGAATCAATCATCACCTTTTTAAACGGCTGAATTGTTCTTGCGGGTACTCCGGTAGTATAATAATAAATGGTTGCTTTAGCAGAGCTGTCTTTCCCAGAATTTTTCTTGTAGTTCTTAACTACAATCGGGCCTTCAATGTGGGATAATTCATTAGGTCTTATTGCACTTATCTCCTGAGGATCCAACTTTATTGACTCAATAGTAGCCGGGTCAATTTTTGTAAAGCCTGCCGATGGTATTGAAGAAGAATAATAAAATGATTGCGCTCTACCTGAGTTATCCGTATTATTTTTCGTTCCCTTTTTAACTAGTTTACCAGATTCAATAGGCCCAAATCTGGTCACCAAGGTTGTATCCGTTTCAAATCGTTGCTGCTGTAATTTATAAATAGCATCACGGAAGCTAATGTCTACTTCCTTTTTCAGGTTCTTGTATTCATCCTGATACAATTTATTCAACCAGTACCCTTCAAATACAGCCAGCAGCAAAATAGTTGCCCCCATCAGTACCCTTGAAAGCTGTATTCGATTCATATTCCTGGATTCAAATACAAATATAAACCCCCTTTTCAGCCGGTTTTGCCTTTATTAACCTAATTTAACCTTTGAGCAAGATTACTTAACAATGGGTAAGTATAGTTTTGATCTTTAAATCAACTACATGAAAAAAATAATAATTGTATTGCTATCTCTGAGTATATGCTTTGCAATAAATGCCCAACAAAAAGCCGGAACGATTACGTATGAGCGGAAAGTGAATATGCGTAAAACCCTTAAAATTCAAGACGAACAAATGATGGCTATGATGCCAGAATTTCGGATTAGTCAGCACTTGTTACTTTTCAGCGACAGCATTTCCGTATTCAGGTTAGTACCGGAGGATGAAGCACCAGATCCATTTGCAGGAAGTGGTGGAGGCGCAAGAATGATGTTCAGGGTTGGTGGCGACGGTGGTGATCTATTTAAAAATTTTGCTCAGGAAAAAAGTATTCAGGTAACTGAACTTGGCGGCAAAAATTTTTTAATAACAGACACAATCAAGCAACAGCCCTGGAAATTGAGCGAGGAAACAAAAACGATACTGGGATACACCTGTCACAAAGCAACCCGTAAAATTACACAACCGATAGGAATGATCCGAATATCAACAACAAATGGCAGTACTACAAAAGATACCAGCTCAGTAGAAAAACCAAAAACCAAAGAAGTTGAAGTGGTAGCCTGGTTTGCCGATAATATTATTAGTCCAGCAGGTCCCGAGTCTTATGGCTTATTACCAGGGGTAATTCTTCAAATTGATGTGGATAATGGTGCTACCCTATTTACTGCCCTTGAGATAAAAAAATCGGTAGACCCTAAAGAACTCAAAGAACCCAAAAAAGGGAAAATCATTAGCCGCCAGGATTTCAATAAAATGATGACAGATATGATGTCTGGAGGAGGTGGATTTGGTAATACCATTAGAATCACTAGTGGTGGATAATTGCCTATTGGATTCATCTAGAAATGGCAAATAATGCCTTTGTTACGGGTTGCCGGTTCCGTGTTACGGGTTGAATATTTTGAGGTTTGGAGATTGCTTTGATAGCTTAAACAACTTACCCGGATAAATAGTTTCTACTGATTTGTATGTCAATACTCAACGAAAAAACTAATTGTTTAGAAGGATTAAGGAAATCCTGTTAGCTTTCTACAATCAGCCATCCGTTTCGTTTTATTCCTGCCTTATTTGCATTTTGTCTGCGTCTATATTCTTTCGGTCACAACCGAAAATTCTTCTAGGTTTCTTCAGTTATAACCGAAGCCGCTTTGAAGGTAACCGAAGAAACCTAAAGTAATGCAAGACACAAATAAGATGGAAATACGAATAAGTCCAATTAGATACTCCAATACGAAACTGGAATAACTGCTGGCAACGCGCAATACATAACCTGCAACCCGAAACGCTCTTTACCCTCCAATTGACCTTGTCACGATCCTTACACCTCCGCCACCTTCTGACTTGTTCAGCCTGAATGAAAAAGTAAGTAGAAAATAACGCTGTAACACGTTATAGCGGGTATCCTCTATGTAATTCTGATTTACATTACGACTGGTTCCCTGGTTTTGATTCAGGAGGTCAAATACAGTAAACTTAAGTTCTCCCCGCTTATTCTTTAAAAAGCCTTTTGCAATTGACGCATTCCACAAGGCAATTTTAGTATTGTAACCATCCGCTCTTCCGGTATTTACCGTGTAATTCAGGTTGTTATTTACAATCAATCCCCAAGGAAGATAATTGGACATATCTAACCCGTATACCTGTTGCAGGTAATTACTGTTTAACTGTGGCTGCAGAGAATAGGCCGCTTTACTGATATTCAATCTCCCACTGGCATAAATATCGATTTTGTTTTCAAGGAAAAAATTATATCCTATGTTTGGACTAATACTGGTATTATCGATTGCGTTTGAGGTTCCGTTCACAAAACTGATAGTATGGGTAAGGTTACTTCCCAATCCTAAATCTACTCTCGATTTTATCTTTTTTAAAGGGAAGCCCGCATTCATACTAGCAAAGACCATATAGGATCCATTTGCATTTACCGGCATACTTATTCTTGACCCATTGGCTTGTATACTATCCGCATTTACAATTGCATTTGCCGTTTTAGATGCAGAAATAAATGCGAAAAAATTTCTTTGGGTATACATATTTGCTGAAAAATAATTCAGGTTTACTGATTGCGTATAACTCCGTTTTAGGTTAGGATTGCCTTTATAGGTATTCAATGGATCACTCACATCCAGGATGGGTTGTAATTGTGTTGTTGATGGCTGTGTAGTAGAAGTTGCATAATTAAATACCAGATTTCTGCTACTGTTCATTTTATACTGGATATTCAAATTTGGCAAGGCATCTGTAAAAGTTTGTCTGATAATGGTTCCATTGGTATTATTGGTGCTATATAGCGTAGCAGCCTGTATGGAACTTCCAATCGTATAATTCATTTTCTTTTGGTTAGCCCTGAAATTAATGCTCCCTCCACCATAATCGTATTCATTTTTAAAATCATTACTCAATACATTATTTAGTTTATCATATTGCGCTGAGACTGGATTATAGTCGTATGTGACCCTTTTACTAATACCCGTACTTGAGTTATAAAATCCACTAAACTCAAGTAATGATCTTTTCCCCATCGGCTCAGTATATACAATATTTCCCCCCAGGCTTCGGGTAACTGCATCGCGTGAATTTTTTTGATTACTGATAGAATCCGGTAATGCCAAACCGGCATTGTAATAGGTATTTCGTGTGTTTAAAAAGCCATTTTGTTTACTGTCATTATACGCAAGACTAATCGTACTTGAAAGAGTTCTTCCTTTTTTCTTAAATCTTTGTCTATAGAGAGCATTGCCACCAAAATTAAATGCATTCGAATGCGTTCGGCTGTCGGTGGTTCCATCATTCAACTTAACACCTTTTGTATCCTGAGACATATAATCCGATGTTGCATGGGTATCATTTTGCTGAACCGTAAACTGGGGAGTAAATTTTAGTGAGATAAAACTATCTATCTTACTATCCATACTCATATTGATTCTTTGCTGCTGTGTATTTTTATCCGTGCTGCTATTGGATGCATAATTAAAATCATTCCCGGGTAATAAATTGAGCCGGTTGGTGCTTCTATCTGTATGCAGATCTATATTACTGCCCATTCCACTCAAATTGATATCTGTTTTCTTATGCCAGTTATCGTTATAATTCACACCTCCGGCAAGGGTATTGGCAACCCCCTGTTGATTTTGCCCCATTCCTGTTACAGGCAGTCCATTATCACCACCACCCCCACCCATATTGATAGTAATGCCGCTTCCGCTTTTCATTCCCCTCGACAACTCTCCGGTAAAATTTAAAACATCTGATATAGAGAAGCCCTGTTTATTGGTATTATTGTCCATACCGATAAAGGAGAACTGCTGATCGCCTTTGAATTTATTAATATTGGTTTGTGCATCATACCGGGAATCAGTACCTGCTCCTGCGGCTATTTTACCAAATAATGAATTGTTTCTATCTTTTTTGAGTTTCAGATTAATAGCCTTTTCGCTTTGCCCGTCATCCACACCAGTAAATTCAGCCCGGTCACTTTTCTTATCAAATACCTGCACTTTATCTACGGCATCTGCATCCAGGTTCTTAGTAGCCATTTTCGGGTCGCCCGTAAAAAATTCTTTCCCGTTTACCAAAACCCGATTTATTTTTTGTCCGTTAACCCTAACCGTTCCGTCATTATCGACCGTAACACCCGGTAATTTTTTTAGCAGATCTTCAACCACTGCATTGGGCTGGGTTTTAAAATTTTCGGTATTAAATTCAAGCGTATCATTGTTAATGGTTACAGGGGCTCGTTTTGCCGTTACGGTAACACTCCCCGCTTTTAACAGATCCGTCATTTCAATATTTCCTAAATCCAGTTCATGCCCATCTTTAACTTCGATATTTCTCCAAACAGGAACAAAGCCTACATAAGAAGCTGAAAGCAGGTATTTCCCCTTTTCCAATGTCTTAAAAAGAAAATTACCAAGAGAGTCTGCCCTGGTAAATCTAATCAGGGTGGAATCCTTCGTATCTACAATAGAAACGGTAGCATAAGCTAGTCCCTTTTTTGAACTCGTATCAAACACAATACCCTTAACAGTACCGGGTTTAATCTGCGCATGTAACTGAAAAGAAATTAGAAAGGAAAAAAAGAGAAGGAAAATCCGATGCATAGCAGTGTATTTAGCTGTCCGCCAAAAATAGACTGCACCCATGGCAAAAGCGGTTAATGAACTTTGGTGAAAGGTTAATCAAGGTTAACACAATAGGTAAAAGATTGCCATTGCCTATACGCTTGAGATTTTGATAAGTGTATAGGCAATGGCAAACAGTTAGTTTTCTATCCCTAAAAGTTCCACTTCAAAAATTAAAGTTGCACCAGGACCAATCACTGCACTTGGTGCATTATCTCCATAGGCAAGGTCTGAAGGAATATAGAGTTTCCATTTGCTGCCCACAGTCATTAACTGGAGCGCTTCCTGCCATCCCTTGATTACATTACCCAGTGGAAAAGTGATAGGTTCTCCTCTGTCTACTGAGCTATCGAATACGGTTCCATTGATAAGGGTTCCATGGTAATGACATTTTACTTTACTTGTGATCGTTGGTTTAGTTTTATCAGTACCGGCTTTCAGTACTTCATATTGCAAACCGTCAGGTAGCGTTATCACGCCTGCCCTTTTTCCATTAGCAGCAAGAAAAGCAAGTCCTTCTTTTTTAACAAGCGCCGCCTTGGCTGCGCTGGCTTTTTGTTGAAATTTTCCAATGGTTTCATTGATTGATTCATCAGCAATTAGAATTTTCTTATTACTCTGTACATCAGTGATCGCTTTTTGAAGGATGCTCATATTGATATTGTCAAAACCTTGTGACTTCAGGCTTTGTGCTATTCGAACACCTACTGAATAACTAACACTATCGATATTATTTTTCAAAGGATTTACCACCGTAGTGGCAGCAGTTGATTTATTGGCCGGCTTAGTCGGAGTGGTTGCTTTTTTAACTTGTGCAAATCCGCAAAAAGATGCGGCGGTAAAACTAATCAGTAGAAGGGTTTTGTTCATGTTTACTATTTTGAGTGAGTCAAAGAAAGGCTATTTTCCCATACTATGAAACGGAAAGTAGTTTTTCAAGTGCAATATGTATTTTTTCGAATTCAAACTCTTTTACGGTGGCTTGCATCATACCAACAATTTTATCATTACACAAATTTCCTATACTTCCCTCATGAACATGATGTATATTATCTGTATGCGTAAACTTCCCTTCCTCAATAGATTTCCCCACCTGCTTATAGGCGTCTCTGAAAGGAACACCCTGCACCACCAGTTTGTTGACTTCTTCTACACTAAACAGGTACGTGTATTTTTCATCTGCAAGGATATTTTCCTTTACGCTAATATTTGCCAGCATTAATTCAGCCATTGTCAGGCAGTCTTTTATTGTCTGGAATGCAGGGAAAAGATGTTCCTTAAGTAATTGCAGATCTCGATGATATCCTGATGGTAAATTGGTCGTCATCATCATGATCTCATTGGGCAAAGATTTGATGCGGTTACAATGCGAGCGGATCAATTCAAACACATCCGGATTTTTTTTATGCGGCATGATACTTGATCCGGTAGTCAGTTCTGCGGGGAAACTCACAAAATCAAAGTTCTGGTTCAAATATAAACAAGCGTCCATGCTCATTCTGGCCAGTGTATCGGCCAAATTGGCCAATGCAGACGCAGTAATCCGTTCTGCTTTACCACGACCCATCTGCGCATAAACCACATTATAATTCAGATCAGCAAAACCAAGCAATTCTGTAGTGAGGGTTCTGTTAATAGGAAATGATGAACCATAGCCAGCAGCAGATCCTAATGGATTTTTATTAACCACCCGGAATGCTCCTTGTAAACTAATGATATCATCTACCAGGCTCTCGGCATATGCGCCAAACCACAATCCAAAAGAAGATGGCATCGCCAGTTGCAGATGCGTATAGCCAGGAAACAAGTGATTTTTATATTTTTCGCTTTGCTGAATAAGTAATTGAAAAAAAGGTTGAACTGCCAGAACCAATTCCTCTATCTCGTTTCGCAAGAATAATTTTACATCTACCAATACCTGGTCGTTTCTACTCCGGGCTGAGTGAATTTTCTTACCGATATCTCCCAATTTTTGGGTAAGCAGTAGTTCTATCTGTGAGTGGATATCTTCCACATCATCTGAAAGTGCAAACTCATTTGACTGAACCTGCTGATAAATTGCTTTCAACGCCCTTTTTAAATCCTTTAGTTCTTCTGCTGTCAATAAGCCAATACTTTCCAGCATGATGGTATGTGCCAATGAGCCAAGGATATCAAAAGCAGAAAGATACATATCCATTTCTCTATCCTTACCCACAGTAAATTTTTCAATTAACGCAGAAGTAGCGGTATTATCTTTACTCCACAATTTCATAATACTTGCTTTAAAAGTTGAATATACAGATCAATCCCTTCTTTTATCTCCTCAATATAAATATATTCATCGGCAGTATGACTTCTGGCAGAATCACCCGGGCCTATTTTCAATGTACTAAAAGGCATTAATGCCTTGTCTGATGTTGTTGGAGAGCCATAAGAGGTTCTGCCAAGCATACTTCCTGCCTTTACAAGGGGATGTTCTTTGGCAATTGATGTTGAACGCATTCTAAAGCTCCTTGGCGCAATTTCACTTGTTATTTCTTCCTGTATAGTTGACAAGATTTCTTCAAAAGAATATAATTCGTTTACACGCACATCCACCACAAAACGACATAGAGAGGGCACTACATTATGTGCTTTGTTTTCAGTTTCAATGACGGTAACCGTCATTTTTACCGGACCGAGCAAAGTTGATACTTTTCGAAAATGGTAGTTTTTGAACCACTCAATATCTCTTATCGCTTTATACAAGGCATTGTCTCCTTCTTCTCTGGCGGCATGACCGGCTTTCCCATTAGCTGTTACATCTAAAACCAACAGCCCTCTTTCGGCAACAGCCATATTCATTTGGGTGGGCTCGCCTACAATACCGGCCTCAATCGGTGGTAATTGACTTAATAATATTTCTATCCCATTTTTTCCGGAAATTTCTTCCTCTGCCGTAGCAGCGAATATAAGGTTATGGGAAAGATGCTCTTCAGTAAAATAATACAAGAAAACACTTAGTAATGATACAAGCGATCCGCCTGCGTCATTGCTGCCCAATCCATATAATTTTCCGTCTTTTTCAATGGGTTGAAAAGGATCCAGCGTATATGCTTTATTCGGTTTTACCGTATCGTGATGTGAGTTAAGCAGCAGGGTAGGTTTGGTTGGATCAAAGAATTGGTTCTTTGCCCAAACATTATTCATAAACCTGTTAACAGTAACTCCTTTAGACTGAAGGAATTCTTCCAGTGCTGAAGCAGTTTTATCTTCTTCCTTACTAAAAGAAGGGATAGCAATCAATTTTTTTAAAAGATCAATCGCTTCAATTTTGATTGTATGGAATTTCTGTTCATTCATGAATTATCATTGTTCCTTTTTCGCCTGTAACAAGGCTGAGCAAGTCTTCCGCTCTTCCAATAATCACCTTATTTACACCGCTTTGTAATGCTGCAAATGCGTTATCTAATTTGGGAATCATTCCTGCAAATATCAATTCTTTGGATTTCAATTCAGCGTATTTCAATGGATCAAGTCTGGGAATAACCGAATGCTCATCATTCACATCCAATAAAACACCATTCTTTTCAAATGAGTATATCAGCTCCACTCTATACTCCTGGCTCATTGCTTTTGCAAGCTCCTGTGCAATGGTATCTGCATTGGTATTTAATAAATTTCCTTCCAGATCATGTGTAATGGGTGCTGCAACAATTGCCATATTCTGGGTAAGCAAATTGCTTATTAAACCGGTGTTTATTAAATCAATATCCCCAACAAAACCATAATCTATCGTTGCATGCTTTCTTTTATGTGCCTGTATCAGGTTTCCATCTGCCCCGGTTACACCCAATGCATTACATCCCAAAG
The DNA here is from genome assembly GCA_903926855.1 of uncultured Bacteroidota bacterium. Lineage (GTDB taxonomy): Bacteria > Bacteroidota > Bacteroidia > Chitinophagales > Chitinophagaceae > Sediminibacterium. The sequence goes on from CAIYKV010000071.1 coordinate 19,615, forward strand.
ACTGTAATTGAGCCACTATATTTTTATTAATATACCCAGCATACACCATGGTTACTATCTTAAGTGTTTCAGCGTCTGTAATTCTTCTTCCGTCAATCATTTGTTGCTGAATACCCATTTTGTCTGCCAGTTTATTAGCTAGTTTCCCTCCTCCGTGAATCAGTATCTTATTCCCTTCGAGCGAGGCAAATGTTTCCAGGAACGAATGAAGCTGATGCTCATCGTCAATGATATTCCCGCCGATCTTTATTACATAGAGTGTTTCCAAATGATTTTAGCTTTTGGCCTTTAAAATTTCAGATAGTACTGCTTGTGCCGCCCATACCCGGTTACCAGCCTGTTGTGTTACTAAGCTATGTGTGCTATCGAGTACTTCATCACTCAATTCAACATTTCGCCTAACCGGCAAACAATGCATTACTTTGGCGTTATTGGTTGCTTTTAGTTTTTCTTCTGTTAACATCCATTCCGGGTCATTCTCATATACTTTACCGTAATCGGTATAGGTACTCCAGTTTTTCACATATACAAAATCCGCATTGATCAAAGCGGCATCCTGGTCATGCGTGATCGTTGCTCCTTTGGTAAATTTTTCATCCAGTTCATAGTCCTGTGGATGTGTGATTACAAAGTCCGATTCACCCCAGGCATTAATCCATTGCGCAAAACTATTGGCTACACATTGTGGCAATGGTTTAATATGCGGAGCCCAGGTAAGCACAATTTTAGGTTTGGTCTTAGCGCCCTGAACAATCCCATTGGGTTTGGCATTCAATACTTCCTTTATCGTAACAATATCTGTCAAAGATTGCAATGGATGCAGCGTAGCACTTTCCAGGCTAATGACAGGAACACCTGCATATTTAATAAATTGGTTGATAAACATTTCACTATAGTCATCTTCCCGATTCTTTAAAGACGGAAATGTCCTGATACAAAGTATATCAAAATAGTGTCCCAATACTGGTGCAGCGTCTTTAACATGTTCTACTGTATTCCCACTCATAATGGCGCCTTCTTCAAACTCAAGTGCCCATCCTTCCTTATCTACATTAAATACAATTGCTTCCATACCCAGGTTTCGGGCAGCGATCTGAGTGCTTAAACGAGTACGAAGACTGGGGTTCAGGAAGAGTAAACCTATTCGCTTATCCTCTCCCAAATGCTTATCTGCAAGCGGATTTTCTTTATATGCCAGTGCTTTCAAAGCAAGTGCATTGATATCTGGAACATCGAAAACAGAAGTAAATTTTTTCATCTTACTTGACCTTATGATTATTCTGATTACTATTTAACGTTGCTTGCAAAATTATTTTACTTTTTAGTTATCGCTAAAAACTACGCGTTCACCATAATGATTTCCGTTTTGATTTCCGAGATAGCTTCTTCCAAAGAAGTTAAGAAATCATCAATCTGCTTTCTGGAAACAGCCAAAGAAGGTAATAACCGTATCACATTGGGTTTCGCTTCTCCTGTAAATATTTTAAAATCAAACAGGAGTTTTTTCTTAAGTCCCTTCAATTCTTCTGGAACGTCAAAACCGATCATCAATCCCCTGCCCCTAACATTTTGAAGTGCTTCTATCGATTGCAAACGGCTAATTAAATAATTCCCGTTTTCTTCTGCAGCTTTCATCAATTTTTCTTCTTCCATCACTTCCAGCACAGCCAGTGCGGCAGCACATGCTAACTGGTTGCCACCAAAAGTAGTTCCCAGCATTCCATGTTTGGCTTGTATCTGTGGGGCAATCAAAATACCTGCTACCGGAAACCCATTTCCCATTCCTTTTGCCATAGTGTAAATATCAGCATTCACTCCTGCATGATCATGTGAGAAAAATTGGCCGCTTCTGCCATATCCACATTGAACACTATCAGCAATATATACGGCTCCATAAGTATCACATTGCTCTCTGATTAATTGTAAAAAACTATCAGCAGCGATATTAATACCCCCAACTCCCTGAATGCCTTCTATTATAACAGAGGATATCTCAGGCCCATATTTTGCAAAGCATTCTTTTAAAGCGGTTTCATTATTAAATGGTAAAAAAATCACATTTTCTGTTTCATTTACCGGCGCAACAATGGCCTTATTATCCGTAGCAGCAACTGCCAATGAAGTTCTGCCGTGAAATGATTTATGAAATGCAATGATCTTCTTTCGCCCATTGTAAAAAGATGCGAGCTTTAATGCATTTTCATTTGCTTCTGCGCCGCTGTTACAAAGAAACAATTGATAAGATTCCTTCCCGCTTAATTTACCCAATTTTGCAGCCAATTCCTGCTGAATCGGAATAATAATAGAATTTGAATAAAATGCTATCTTTTCCAATTGTTCTTCAATTCTTTTCACCCAATGAGGATGGGTATGACCAATACTGATTACAGCGTGCCCTCCATACATATCTAAATACTGCACGCCATTTTCATCCCATACATAAGAGCCTTTGGCTTTTGTAATGGAAATATTATTTAAAGGATATACGTCAAATAAAGTCATAAGTTGTAAGTATTATGTATTAAGTTAATTAGGCCCTTACTTTAGCAATTAGCGCTATCAGCATGGTTTTTACTTCGTTAATTATTGAAAATAGTATTTCAAAATTGACAATTTTCAAATATGTCAGGTCTTTTGATAAAATCGGAAAATATTCAGATTCGTTTGCAGATCCTAATGCTATATTTAAAAAATGTGCAAATTCCTGGTTGCCTTTTTTGCCACATCCTTCCGCAATATTTGCCGGAATAGATGAGGCGGATCTTCGCAACAGAGTTGTTAAACCATAGAGTTCTTCTTTTGAAAATAACTTAGTACTCTCATATACCTGCAAAGTAAAAAGATGCACTTTCTCCCAAACTTTCAATTCTTTATAGTTCTGCATACCCGTTTACTTAATACTTATAACTTACTACTTAAAACCCCGCGCCCTTCAACCCCAACCCCATTCTCTCTTCCAGCCCCATCAGCAAATTCATATTTTGCACTGCCTGACCACTGGCGCCTTTTAAAAGATTATCAATAGCAGAATGCACTACTATTTTGGTTCCCTGCTTTTCAATATATAGAAGACATTTATTTGTATTTACTACCTGCTTAAGGTCAATCATATTATCACTTACATGTGTAAAAACCTGATCCTGATAATAATTTTTATATAATTGCTTAATTTCTTCTAAAGGCAATCCACAATCAATCACAGAGCTAACATAAATACCTCTGGTAAAATCACCCCTCCAGGGTACAAAGTGTACATGCATTCCATCATTTCCCTGTAACTGCTGCAGACTTTGCTGTATTTCATGAATATGCTGATGCTGCAATGATTTATATGCCTGAATATTATTCGCTCTCCAGCTAAAATGTGAAGTAGCGCTTAGTCCCTGACCTGCTCCTGTTGAGCCCGTTATTCCCGTTGTGTAGACATCTCCTAAAATACCAGCTTTGGCCAATGGCAACAAACCCAATTGGATAGCGGTAGCAAAACAACCCGGGTTTGCAATGTTTTTTGCCGACTTGATATTTTCTTTATTTAATTCAGGTAATCCATATACAAACTCTCTGTTGCTTATTATTGAATTTTGTGCCAATCTAAAATCCTGAGAAAGATCAATTATTGTTATATTATCTGCAATTGTATTCTCTGTCAGAAATTTCTTCGCATCTCCATGACCTACACATAAAAAAAGTATCTCGATATCATTATGCCAGTTCTCTGAAAAAACAAGATCGGTTTCACCCACCAGGTCTGTATGGATCTTACTCACCGGGTTACCCGCATTGCTGGAACTATGAATAAATGAAATATCCACTAAAGGGTGATTGATCAATAACCGGATCATTTCACCTCCTGTATAGCCAGCTCCTCCAATGATCCCTATTTTTAGCTTTTGCATATTTTATAAATTGTATCTATCGTTTGCGGTAGACGGTTGCGAAGAGAGAATAAATTCCAGGTCAGTAGTTCCTTCGTTATAAATCCTATGTATTTTTCCTGCCGATATATGTAAACCCTGGTATTCTTGTATCTGTATGGTTTCCCCTTCAATTTCAAAGCCAGCCACTCCTTTCAGTATAAAAAAGAATTGTTGCGCATTTTTATGATAATGCAATGCTTCTGTAGTTCCTGGTGGCATTCTTTCCTGTTTTACAGATAAAGAAGATTCATCTACCAGGTTCCAGCCATCGCAGGCATTACCCCATTGATACTGTTTCAAAGATTTCTCTTTTGAAACTGCTTTCATGATTCGTTTGATTCTTTAATATTATGATAGATAGCTGTCTGGTTACCGAAAATTTTAGAGAAGCCTCTTACATCTTCACCCGACCAGCCTGTATTCATTTCTCCGTATTTTCCAAATTTGCTGCTCATCAAATCAAAAGCCGATTCAATGCCTATTACCTGAAAACGATAAGGCAATAATTGTACAAAAACATCACCTGTAACATGTGCCTGCGAGCTTTCGAGGTAGGCTTCAATATCCCGCATTACGGGGTCAAGTATTTGGCCTTCGTGTAACCAGTTACCATAAAACTGTGCCAGCTGGTCTTTCCAACCTAATTGCCATTTTGTTAATACATGCTTTTCCAAAGCATGATGGGCTTTTAAAATAACCATTGGCGCAGCCGCTTCAAAACCCACCCTGCCTTTGATACCAATAATCGTATCACCTACATGAATATCTCTGCCAATTCCAAAAGGTCCTGCTATTTTTTGCAGAAACTGAATGGCTTCGGAAGGGTGTGTAAATTTTTGGTCATTAATACTTGTCAATTCACCTTTTACAAAACCCAGTTTCACTTCTTCCGCTGCTGTTTTGCTTACCTGGGTAGGCCATGCTTCTTCGGGTAGTATCCCTTTTGATTGTAAGGTTTCTTTTCCACCCACGCTGGTTCCCCATAATCCTTTATTGATTGAATAGGCTGCTTTTGCAAAATTCATTTCTACTCCCTTCGATTTCAGGTAATCGATCTCAGCTTCCCTGCTCAGTTTCAAATCTCTGATAGGTGTAATAATCTCTACTCCAGGTATCATGATATTAAAAATCATATCAAACCTTACCTGGTCGTTTCCTGCGCCGGTGCTTCCATGAACTACTGCTTTTGCTTTCAACTTTTTTGCATGTTCTGCAATATGCAGGGCCTGACTCAGTCTTTCGGCGCTAACGCTTAATGGATAAGTATTATTCTTTAATACATTTCCATAAATCAGGTACTTGATAATATTATCGTAATACGTTTTGACCGCATCAACCGTAGTATGAGATTTCACACCCAAAGTATATGCATGTTTTTCTATTTGCACCAGTTCTTCATTACTAAATCCGCCTGTGTTTACAATAACACTATGTACTTCATAACCCTTTTCATCAGTGAGATATTTTACACAAAATGAAGTATCTAATCCTCCGCTAAAACCCAGTACTACCAGATCTCCGGCAGATAAACCAGTGACTCTATCTGTATCTTTTAATTGATTTGTTTCCATGATAATGATCTGCTTTCTATAAATTTTTTTATTTTAAAATAACCTGACCGCATCAGAAACTAAAAAAATAATGAAATAGAGATTTCGGCTTGGCCGCTCCGCCATTTCCGCTCTCTTTTTTCCTGAATATGGTTAAAAGTTTACTCTGTTTAATTTTCATGAACCGTTCATACAGTTTTGAATTTTGTTTAAACTCTTCTGATGTTTCTTTAGGTTCATAATGATCTTTGGGATCATATAACATAGCCGTACACATACAGTTTTTTCTATCCTTACTCATCAGGATATCATAATTCACGCAACTTTTACAACCTGCCCAAAATTCTTCATCATCTGTTAACTCGCTATAGGTAACCGGCTCATATCCCAGATCGCTGTTGATTTTCATCACAGCCAGACCCGTTGTGAGGCCGAATATTTTAGCTTCGGGGTATCTTTCCCTCGACAGGTTAAAGATGGTTTGCTTAATCTGTTTGGCAACCCCTGTTTTCCTGTATTCGGGAGATACAATCAATCCGCTATTTGCCACAAACTCTTCATGCCCCCAGACTTCGATATAACAAAACCCAACCCAGGTATCATCAGGTAATACGGCAATAACGGCCTTTCCTTCTTCCATTTTTTTGGCTACATATTCAGGGCTTCGTTTGGCAATACCTGTTCCACGAGCTTTGGCCGAAGACTCCATCTCATCTGTTATAGTTTGTGCGTAATGCGTGTCGCCACCATTCGCTACACGAACAATAATATTAGATTCCAACTTGTAAAGATTAATTGAGTGAAAAAGAATGCAAAAAACTGCATTGGTTCATTCCGGGAGAATTTCCACTGATAGGGGCAAGTGCCAGTTGCTCGTCCTATCAGCAACCACGTCGAGGTCGAGGTGGACAGCTATTGATTGCTATGGGAAGAACCAAAGCAGTAGCTATCGCTGACTGATTAAATCTTATATGTAATGCGGTCGTATTCACTGAATAAATATGTGAAATATACTTAATGAGTTGTAAAAGTATAACAGTTTGCGTTAATAGCGTGTATTTTTTTGTGAAATTTGAGTTGAAAACCCTTCCAGGCTACTAATGAACAAGGCGTTCATAAATCATGAACGCCCTGTTATTATATATTAGTTACTCGTTTTCAATTAATTATTTCTACGTCCGCCGCCAAATCCTCCTCCCATGCCACCCATACCACCCATTCCTGGAGGCATTCCCGGGTACATTCCTCTTTGCTGGTTTCTTTGCTGTTGGCCGGCAAAGCTGCGCAGGTTATAGGTAAATGTCAACATAAAATATTGGGTAAGGTTATTGGTACGTGAGTTAACAATCTGGTTAGCCGAAGTACTGCTGCTGATAGCCACATTCTGTTTTAATAAATCAAAGCAGCTAAGTCTTAACTCGCCTGCCTTATTTTTCAGGAATTGTTTGGCAATCGAAGGGGTAATCAGGAAAACTGAAGTATTATATCCTGGAGCACGATTACCATATTGCGTTAAATCAAAATCACTGGCCATTAACCAACCATTGTTGGTATACAATGTAAAGTCGGCAGCAACATATGCCGTAGTATAATTGGTGTTTTGACTGGTTGATAATGAATTTCGGGAAGGGTTATACGTGAATGATGTGCTCAGGTTCATATCAAAATTATTCGCCAGGTTGGTAGTCCACTTAACTGTTTCCTGTAACGTTGTGCTTTTTGTATAGTTACTTACATTATTGAGTAAGGACTGACTCTGTGAATATCCAATATTGGATTGCAGGTTCAGATTGGATTTTGGACTTTTTATCGGGAATCCATAGTTAAAATATCCCTGAAAATTAAGGGTTCCACCAAGGTTAACATAGGTAGTTGTTTTACCACCATTCGCATTTTGTGTGATAGAGCTTTGAATATCATTAGATACCATACTGGCATTTACCGTTGCAAAAATGATGCGCTGGGTAAAAGGATCAAAAGAGGTATACAGCACCCGTAAACTATTGGTGAATTGTGGTTTCAGGTTAGGATTACCAATTTGAAAATTGATCGAATCAGAAGTAGTACTAACCGGTTGTAATTGAGAAGTACTTGGCTGCCCCGTTCTTCCGGTATAGAAAAAACGAAGGTTTTTCGTTTTAGAGAAATTATAAGTAAAGTTTGCCGTAGGTGTAAAATTCACAAAGTTTTTGGCAACAATCACGTTCTTAGTAGTGTTGTTACTGTTGATATCCATGAATTGGAGACCAGTACCAATATTGAAATTGTACTTTGTTTTCTGTAATCGGTAACTCAGGTTAGCGGTGCTGGAAGTTGCTGTATACTTATAGGAATTACTATACAGGCTATCGAATTGCGAAAATTTCTGCGATAAATTATCGTAACGGTAGGTATTATTTACCGTTGTGCTGTTATTATAAGAGTATGAATACCTTAATTCAATCATTTGATTCCTGCCTATCGGTTCGGTATAAGAAAGGGTTGGATTTAAGCCGATTGATTTGGAAGAATCCCTATAATACTGATTAATGGTATCTTTTTTTACAATAGGTTTATAAAAAGAGTTGATAGAATAATTGAGCCCATCCCCATTATTTTCACCACCTGAAAATCCCAAATCAAGAGATACAGTTCTTCCTTTTTTAGCAAACCGGTGACGGATCTGCAGATTGGCTCCGCTAATATTGTATCCACTATTGTAACTGGATGTTTGACTAGTTGATTGGTTGATCAAAACATTATTAGGCCCGCCAGTAGTAATATTGGAAGTTACGGCATTGGGTGTACTATTCTGAAAAACAAGATTTGGTCGGAAGATCAATGAATTATTTGAATCAATCCTGTCTTCCAGATTAAATGTGATACGATGATTCACATTATTTGAAACAGAAGAGGAATTTGCATTATTATAAGTAGAAGAATCCTGACTCAATAAATTTTGAGTATTACTTGCCTGATTGATAACCAATTTAGGTGCATTGTAAAAATAGCTTCCATATGCATCAACATTTTTACCCCATGCATCTCTGTAGTTTACGCCACCTGCCCAGATAGTTGTAACACCACTGGCACTACCCGTTGCTCCGCTAAAACCACCACCGCCGCCGCCGCCACCGCGACCACCACCTAAATTCTGCTGAGTAAAATTCTGTTTATTAATATCATTTCCTTGACCAAGGAAGGTCAGTTGCCTGTCACCATTTTGTACGCTTAAATTAAAACTCTCATCAAATGCCCCATCTGTTCCGGCACCCAACACCAGTTTACCAAACATGCCTTTGGCCATATTCTTTTTGGTAGTGATATTGAGTGTTTTCACACGATTGCCATCATCAAATCCAGAAAATTTACTTTGGTCACTCAGGTCATCAAATACCTGGATTTTATCAATTACATCTGATGGAAGGTTTTTAGTGGCCATTTTAGGGTCATCACCAAAAAAGCGCTTTCCATTCACCAATACTCTTTGTACTGCTTCACCCTGTGATTTGATACTTCCGTCTTTCGCTACTTCCATTCCCGGTACTTTTCTGAGTACATCTTCTGCTACGGCATTGGGTTTGGTTTTAAAGCTGGAGGCATTTACTTCAACTGTATCTCCTTTCACGCGCATAGCTGACTGGGTAACAGTTACATTACCCAGATCATTAGAAGCTGTTTTCATGTAAATATTTCCCATATCCACAGTTGCATTTCCTTTGGAGAAAACGATCAGTTTGGAAATGGGGTCATATCCCTGAAATTTGATAACCACCAATCTGGAGCCAAATGGGATATTCGTAATATAAAAAGTTCCATCGGTTTTGGCGAGTCCAAAAACTTCTAATGTAGAGTCTCTGGAGTCTAAAACCGTAATAGAAGCATCCTTAAGTGATTGTTTATTAAGGGAATCGAGCAGTTTTCCTTTCACCGTTCCTACGGTTTGTGCCATTGCGGCTGCAGAAAGAAATAATAGGATGGAAAGGGTAAAAATCTTCTTCATAAAAAATGTATAGTTCGGAATGCAAATATAGTACGACACTTTTTAGTAGCCTTACTATTCAATTTCAACGGAAAACTACCATGATAGTTGGGTATGGTGCACCCAAAATCGGTGAAAAACAGTTACAATAGGCAAATCGGGGTTATTTACCGTTTTCCTATTTGGGGGATGTCGGTCGCGGGAACTTTGCCGTGAAAGCTATAACGATCTACGGTAAATATTATTGTATTCAACTGCATGAATAATTTATAATCAACAGATCCAAATCTTTCTAGATATAATTTTCAAGTGCTTGCTGCTTAAATAATTGATAATGAGCCTGTACTGCTTTTTCAAGTCAAACAATGATAAGTATGCAGAAAACTCTGTTAGCCCTATTATGTAGCAAGGGACTAAGGTTTTAAAGCTTTATGCAATTTCATTCACAAAAATGCCAAACCACTTTATTTACCTAGTTTTTAGGAATATAATTTGACTGCCCGGTTCTCTGAGAATTCGTTTCTGCAATTGTGAGTTTAACGCTGTATAAAAGCTTACTTTTTACTGGTTTGCCATTCACCTTTGCCGGTATAAATTCATAAGCATCTGCTGGTAGTCCTTTAATAGAAGGTTTCTCTCTTTTAGGGTCGTCAGTTTTATCAGCATAAATGATATCCCAACTAATCAATTCCCCTTTTTCAGAGATGAAAAAAATATATTGCATACTTGATTCTATAGTGGCCATTTCATTTCTAACGGCCATCGGGATGGACCGGATATCATACAAAAGGTAAAACCCATAGTTACCACCCCCTATTTTAACCGGAGGCTCAATTTTGTCTCCATCATTTGTTACCACACCAACCAGATCATATCCTTCTCGTACAATACTTTTCGGATCTTCATCTTCCATGATCAATTTATTGGCGCTGAAGTCATATTGTTGAACCAATTTCCCCTCTGTTCCAAAATATGACCAAACACCCACTTTCTTATTATTGGCAAACTCTCCTTTTACAAACACATTTTTATTATAGTCAACCACTTTATATTCACCGGTTTTTATCTTCTTATCTGACTTAAGTACATTATATTTCTCTTCAAGCGTTTCTGATACTTTCTTGGAAACTGATTTAGTTTCCTGACAAAAACTGAGCATAGGAATAGACAGAAAGGCAATCATTGTTATTCCAAACAAAACTCCATTCAATACCAATCGGCTTTTTGACATAAACATATCTTTCAGATTTACATTAAAATTACCGCAAAAAATATCATTAATCAATAACTGTATATGTTTTAACAGTTTGTCAGGAGTATAATGTGCTACTCAAAAATGTATTTAATTAGCTAAAACTATCGCCCTCTTAGTTCTCATATTTCGCTTTATCCAATAGGTCTATAACTGGTTCTAAGACAATCTTATTTCTTTTTAACCAGCTTTTCTAAAACAATTACCAAAGAGTCAGCCGGTATCGCCTTGGCAATGATTCTCCGGTTGGGGTCAATTAAAAAATTAAAGGGGATACTATCAAATTTTAGTGTTCTCACTGCTTTCCCATTCCACATTTTCTCATCAATCAATTGGTTCCAGGTATACCCTTCAAAATCGATCACTTTATGCCAGGTTGCTTTTTCCGCATCTACTGCCACACTTATCATATCAAAGCGGCTGCTATCCATTCTCTTCCTGGCCTCCTTTTTTGCCGCTGAAAATACCCGGCAGGTTTCGCACCAGGTTGACCAGAAATCGATTAACAAATATTTGTTCTTGATAGAATAGGTAGAAATTTGTTTGTCGTACTGATTGGGTAATACCAATTCTGGAAGCGTGTCGCCTATCTGATATTCTTCTTCAAAAATTTTAATAAACTCTAATGTGTTTTCTGCCAATAACTGTACTCCTTTATGCCTGGGAAAGCGCTTTTTTGCTTTATCAATAAATTTATGTAAGCCGTCAAAGTCCTTCCCGAATTCAACCAAATTATAGGCTACCATAAACACTGCGGGGTTATGAACTGTATCCGCAAATTGAAAATTTCGATTGTAAATTGATCTGGAAAGAGTGTCTAACAGAACTGTTAGAGAATCAATTTGTCTTTTGTTTGCCTTTTTTGCGAGTGAAAGACTATTGATCTGCGTTTTTAATTTGACTGTCTCATTTATTAGCAAAGACTGAGAATCGCTAAAATTTTTGAGGAGAATACTGGCGGGAGAGTTTTTTACCCGGTAAGTTCCTGTTGTATTATCATAATAAATATCAATCTCCTTAGAATCATTAATAAAAGGAGTCTGAGCATCTCTTCCTTCCACCCGTAACTGGAAGGCTTTATCTTCTGTATACGGGATATAAAATACAACAGAATCATAATTCGATTTGCCAATTCCGGAATCCAGAATCACTTGCTTGTCGTCATTAAAAGCAAGGTTTTGAATATAATAATGCCTGTTGAAGGCTCCGCGGATATGCAAAGTTAATTTTGTTTCGTTTTTAACGGAACAACCTGACAGGAAAACCAATATAATTACAAGGCATTTATACGCTTTCATATTGCAATATTAAATTAAAAATGATCGCATATTACGCATAAAAAAGAGACTATCTCATATGAGATAGTCTCTTGTAAAGTATACTTTATTAAATTATTATAGCTTACTGTCTTACCATTTTCTCATACACCTGTCTTGTATAACTATTCTGTGAAGTACCGCCTGAGGCAACATATCCAGCATGGAGCCAGAATGTTTTAGCAGTTACATCGTAGGTGTTATTGTAAGTGGCAATAGTCCAAGGTGCTGTACCCGGGTTATTGGGTGCTGCAGAAGCGTAAGATGTTGCTCCTGGATTATCCGCTGTCATGAGGCCTGAGTTTGTACCACCTGGCGCTCCCATTGCGATATAATTTGTTACAGGTCCAGTTGTTGTAGGAACCGTAACTGCGTAATAGTATCCATTGGGACCCAAATCACCAAAAGGTATTTTGGATTGCGTAGGACTAACCGTAGTTATTGCATAAGTAGCATTGATGGCTCTTGGGCTGGAGGGGTGGAACAAATACCCTGTTGAGGTATAATTGCCATCCCACTGATTTTTAACCAGGAAAGAATAAATAGCTGTTCCAAAGTTGGTACTAACTACCCCATAAGAGGCTGCTGTGATAGTTAATGGAATAGCATAAGACTTGGTAAAATCAAAATCTGCTGCAGCTTTGATGCTTATTTTTCCTGTAGCACCATTGCTTCCTTTCGGAATCGTAATAGTAGCAGGAACAGTCATAACATCTGTAGGTGGAACAATATAGCTGGTTCCCTGATCTGCATTAAATGCAGTTAAGGCAGTAGGTGCCATCGTAAGTGTTACAACGATATCCTGTGGTGCATTTAGGGTCGCGCCAGCATAGTTAACATTAACATTAAACTGAGCAGTATCGGGGTTCAGCAACAATCCATTGTCATATTGAGGATAGATGCTGGTATAAGATACAGGAATACTGCTGTTTTGAAATTCCACCACATTGTTAGTACCGGTTCCATTTGAAGGATCTGAAGGAACTATTGGAGAGTCCTTCAAACAAGATGTGATCCCAAAAGTAGCCAGCAAAACCAGGGCGGCAAATATATTTTTAGATCGGTTCATAATTATTTATTTTAATTATTGTATTAGTTAAAAATATTTTATTGTGCCCAGAAAATAAGTGATGAAAATACACTGATTCCTGACGGTACATTCGATGCATTATAACTATACTCACTTGCAGGATATTGAACCCTAGTTGGTAATTTATCAGGACGAGTACTTGATGACAAAACTGATGCCATTGAACCATACGGGTTATTGGTAGTAATACCCGAACTAACCGGATATTTGGTTCTTCTGTATTCGTTCCAGGCCTCGTGTCCGTGGATAAAATTCAGCGCAATATATTTTTGCGTAATGATAGCTTCTGTTTTTTGTGCTGTTGTGAGTGCCAAACTAAAATTTACCAGATAACTACCCGCATTAGCAGTTTGATAAGTTGCCGCATCAGCTGCTGCATTATAACCGGTTTGTGTACTACCATTAGGAAGTTTGTACAAATAGGCAAAAGAAGCTGTAATACCATTCAGGAAATTTGTTTGCGCTGTACCGGCAACGATACCTCTTACATTGGCTTCAGCCTGCAGGAAATAGCTTTCTGCTGCTAACATTAAAGGTTCACCCATATTGTATCCTTTCATCACACCTATATTATTACCCAAAGCACCAACAGCAGGAATGGTAGCCGGAGTAGCTGCGTACCATGCGCCAGCGGTAGCAGGTGCATTTGGAACAGAAACGGTACCTATCCCCATTTGATTGGCTGGTGTATTAGGGAAATTATAATAAATGGCATTCCCTCTGGCTGGGTCAGTTAATTTGGCTCCGTTATAATAACCAAATACAAATGAAGCCGGAATATAAGAACGTGCACCAGCAGAGTTGGTATAAGCGGTTACCCAGCTGTTCCAGGAAGGATTTTGCTGTCCGCTTGCTTTTGCATAACCAGGGTTAACTATGGCATCCGTAGTTAAGAAACCAGCTGCATCAAAAGTATTGTTAGCAAAAGTGGTAGCACCTGTACCGCGGATAATTAACCTCAACTTAATGGTATTGGCAAATTGTTTCCACAGAGTCATGTTACCTCCAAATAATGGATCAGTAGCTGCTGTTAAATTAAGCGCCAGTGGATTGCCATTGATCAAAGCGATGGCACTATCTATTTGGTTAGCCAGCGCAGGATAAATATCCTTACCGTTATCATAAGAAGGTACCACCGCATTAGATCCCTGTAAAGCTTTTGTATAAGGGACGTTATTATACTCATCTACCACCATCTGAAAGTTATAAGCTTTCATAATCCTTGCAGCTGCGTTATAATAAGCATATGTAGTGCTTCCCTGAGTTGAGGTAATTACATATTGGAAATCTTCCAGAATATCATAGGTAGTATTCCATAAACCATTCATTTCGCTGGTTGCATAATCATAGGTCCATACAGAACCAAAACCACCGTAACCACCTGCGTTTGCAGAGTAACCTACTGTTCTGGAACCATAATCATTAAAACTAGACACCTGGGCTGCTGTATAAACGATTGCCTGTGGTAAAACCAGATCAGGTGTACTGGAAGTAGCCGAGTTGGGATTTGTATTGACGTCTAAGTATTTCTTGCATGAGGAGGCACCCAACAGTACCGTACCTGCAATTATTATGTTTAGTATTCTTTTCATGATAATGACAGATTAAAAGGTTAAAGTAATGG
>CAIYKV010000072.1 GCA_903926855.1 uncultured Bacteroidota bacterium
ATCCTGGTCGCCGATATGTATGCTTCCCTTTGTAGGATCATAAAAACGCAATAACAATTGTGCAAGTGTTGATTTGCCACTTCCGGTTCTTCCCAGCAGCAATACTTTATCTCCTTTTTTTATGCTCAGGCTAAAATGATCAAGTGCGGTAATGCCTGTATGGGGATAAGTGAAACAGATATCATCAAAAATAATATCTCCCGAAACCTTTGTTGTGATTGGGTTTGCAGTATTCCGGATAGTAGGCTGTGTTTGCAGAAACTCATTTAATCTTTTTTGGGAAGCCGCTGCTCTTTGAATCATGCTGGCCGTCCAACCAATGGCACTCACAGGAAAAGTCAGAAGATTGATATAAATCACAAACTCTACTATCAGGCCCACTTTACTGCTATCCTCCAATGCCTGTATCCCTCCTATCATAATCGTAATCAGGGTGCTGATGCCAATCATTAATGCCATACTGGGAAAATAAATCGCTTCCACTTTGGCTAGCCCAACTGCATTTTTTTTATACTCCTCACTATTTTTCCGAAAAAAGCCCAGCATGGCTTTCTCCTGCGCAAAAGATTTGATTACACGAATTCCTGAATAGGTTTCCTGTGCATTGGTGGTTAAATCGGATAATAGAGATTGTATTTTTTCGCTCTTTTTATTGATCACACTGTTTACCAGGTAAATGGTAATGGCAAGTAAGGGTAAGGGAGCCAGCACTAATAATGTGAGGTGAACATCTTTTCGTAACATGTTGACTACACAGAATCCTATTAGGGTAACCAGGTTGATCAGGTACATTACAGCGGGCCCGGTAAACATTCTTACCCGGCTCACATCTTCTGTCATCCGGTTCATCAGATCTCCCGTACTATGCACCTTATAAAAATGGGTATCCAATTGCTGGTAATGCCGGTAGATTTCATTTTTCTGATCGAATTCAATATGCCGACTCATCACAATGATCGTTTGCCGCATAAAAAACATCAGAATTCCCCTGATAATGGCCGATAAAAGTATGGTCAAACAACTGATAGTAATGATCCATCCAAAACTTAGGTTTACAGATTGGATGGTTTGAATAAACCAGTCAACCAGTTTATCATGTACGGGTTTGCTGACAGAGGGTTTTGCACCGGGCAGGTGTTGTTGTACCAGGTTTACTACAAAGCCGGTAATCTGGGGTGCCACTACGGCAAAATAATTGGAAGAAATCACAAACAGGATACCAATAAAGAAACGGGTACGGTATTTCCAGAAATATTTATTAAGGGCAGAGAGATGCTTCAAGTAAGGGATTGTTTTTGCAAAGGTAAATAATTAGCACACAAAGGTACCAAGGCAGGGTTTTGAGTCTCTTAACATGAGTAAATTGGAATCCTATTTTAAAAAAGAACACCCATCATTTATTTCACACTCCATTCATGAATTCCGGATGCATCATTTTTGGGTAATTGTACGATCATTCTGATGGCTGTAGTGGTTACCGGGTCAAATTGAACAGTATTGTTCTTGTCTTTTTCAGTTGGATAAGCAGTAATCGGATGTATCGGAATCCAGTCATTTCCTTTTTTATACAAGAGTTTCCAAGATGCGGGTACACTGCATCCGCCAAAGGGTTTATCATCATACCAGTAAACGGAGCTTTCTGAAATGGTATATGACTGATCAAAATCGTATTGAACCCATTCTGTGGTATCTTTTGCAGGCCACCAGTGGAGATAATTATTGCTTTGATCCTTACTATCCACCGGCTCAGATTGGTCGTTAAGTGCTTTCAACATCAATTTGCCATGGGCAGATGAGCTGGCTTTACTTTTAAAAGCGATTGTGGGCAAGGGTTTGGGCTTAGCCGCATCTTCCCGAATTGGAATCCAGACCTCCATCTCCCCACTCCCACGGTTGTTCCAACTGTAATAGGGAATTGCAGTAAAAATTTGGTTGCCATTACTTGTATTATTTGCAGATGGTCTTTCTGCAAGATGCCCCTGCATGGTAAGGGTGGTGATTCCATTCAATACTGCTGGCAGATATGCAGCCTGAATAGCTGTTGATGAGTCAATCACAATACTTTGTACAGTACTGTCTTTCTGGTCTATCCCTTCCAGGCAATACACAACCGGTCCTCTTTGTATGGCAAACCTGCCACGGTCTGCTTTTACCTTTTGATTGGCAATAATTTTCTCAACTGTCATGGGAAAATCAACGGTTACTTTATCTCCTTTATTCCAAACACGTGAAATGATAGCGTAGCCTTTTCTTGTAGGATACTCGAATTTTATGCCGTTGATATAAACGGGGATAATGGATACTTCTTTATTCATAAAAGAATACAGATCACCGGGCACAGGCTGGTTAGTGGCCCATCCAGGAATGCGGATATGCAATGTAAACTGGCTGTTTTTCGCTGGGTCTACCTGTATAACTACTTTACCCTGCCATGGATATTGGGTTTCCTGTGTCAGTTTAACTTCGGTAGCAGGTAATTTTATAGTAGCATAATTACTTGCAAAAAGGTTAATATAAAGATTGTTTTTATCCTGTGCATAAATATAACCCGGCATGGAAGGAAGAAAACGAGTGATATTGGTGATACAACAAGCACAATTAAACCAGGCACTCCGTTGATGCTGCCCTACAGATGCTAATGGATTCGGATAAAAGAAACGATTGCCGGTTAAAGAAATGCCACTAAGCAGTCCATTATACAAGGTCCGTTCCAATACATCCAGGTACTTGGCATCTCCGTGTAATAAAAACATTCGCTGGTTCCAGTAAACATTGGCAATCGAGGCACAGGTTTCTGCATACGCACTCATATTCGGAAGATCATATGCATCCCCAAATGCTTCTCCACTGCCGGTGGCACCAATACCACCTGTGATATATAGTTTTTTTGTGGCTACATCTGTCCAGATATCATCAATTGCATTCAGGTATTCTTTATTACCGGTTAAAGCGGCTACATCGGCCATGCCCGTATACATATAGGTTGCCCGAACCGCATGTCCTTCTGCTTCATGCTGATCAACAACTTTTTTATCAGCCTGGTTATAAGCATCTCCTTTTGGTCCGCGTATATCCAGGAAAAATTTAGCCAGGTTCAGGTATTCTTTTTTGCCGGTTATCCTGTATAGCTTAACCAGTCCTAATTCTACTATTTGATGTCCCGGGTATTCCTGTTCTTTACCCGGACCAAAATCTTTTACCAATAAATCAGCATTTTTAAGGGCAATGTTTAGAAAGGTTTTCTTTCCGGTAGCGAGGTAATGGGCTACTGCTGATTCGTATAAATGACCGGAATTATAGAGTTCGTGACTGAGTTCTTCTTCTTTTTCCCAACGTTTTGTACCAATCCATTCATGGGGTTTTGCCGTTTTTGCTGTTCGAAAAGTATAGAGGTATCCATCTTTTTCCTGGGCATCTCCTATTATTTGGATCAGGGTATCCATTTGCCTGTCCAGCGCAGGATCATAGGCTTCCTGCAAACTATAAGAAGCTCCTTCCAGCAACTTATACAAATCAGTATCATCAAAAGGATAATCGCTCAGCTTACCATCCTTTTTCTTGCCGGCGGCGATCAGAAAATTATCCATTCTTCGGTTTTCACGGCATTTTTCAAGAATAAAAGGAATGGTAACCCGTGCATTGGTTTGTAATCTGGGTTGCCAGAAATCATCAGTTAAATGAACCCTCGTAAAATCGACTGGCTGAACGGCATACCCGCTCATCAGGTTTTGTGCAGTTACCGGGGGTAAACTAAAGAATAGTTGACCAACAATGCTCGTGAACAACAGTTTCCAATATCTATTTTGCATGTGGTTATTGCTTTTGAAAATGAGAATCACACTTTATAAAGAATAAGGGCTTTAAAGATAAACGGAATACCTGAAACTCATTCCAAAAGCGATGTAGTTGGTTTAATCTGGTTGGCCAGACCAGTGCAGTTATTGTAAGTATTACAGCTATTGAAAAGATATGATGGGAATCTTGTAACTTTTAATAATGGTAATACGGCTAATCATCTTACTAGGCTTATTCCCATTCTATTTACTGGCACAGGATGCTGCAGGAATTTTGCCTGAAATGCCCAAATTAAAAGATACAACAAAACAAAGGGACCTGATTGATATTGCAAAAAGCTGGTTGCATATCAAATCAAAAATTATACTGGAAGAGCGGGAAAAGATGGTCTATTTTACCTTTCTACCCTTAACAAGTAGCGTTCCGGGCGGAGACGGCAGGGTATTGATTACAAGTACAACCCTGGGCACTTATTTTGGCCCCCGTAAAACCACGAATATATCCAGTGCCACATTCGCACCTTATTGGAATTTTAGTGGCCGATTTGGTCTGCCTTTGCGATCCAGTGTATGGTTACCCGGAAATAGCTATACCATTCAGGGAGATACCCGGGTGCTTGTTTACCCGCAATATACCTGGGGTTTGGGTACCAGTCATTCTTACGGGGAACAAATACTGATAGATTATAAATACATACGATTTTACCAAAGTGTGCTCAAGCGAATCAAACCATATTTTTTTGCGGGGTTAGGATATCATTTAGATTACCATTTTAATATTTCAACGAACGACTCACTTACCAATTTAAAACAATATACCGGGTATGCCTATGGTACCGGTAATTATTCATTTTCGTCTGGGGTAAGCCTGAATCTGTTATATGATACCCGCAATAATTCGATTAATCCATTACCCGGTAGTTATATAAACATTGTGTATCGTGTGAATCCGGTTTTTTTGGGTAGTAATAATAACTGGCAATCATTGTATGTTGACTTGAGAAAGTATTTATCCATGAATCCAGGAAAGAAGAATCAGCAAAATACGCTCAGCTTCTGGTCGTATTACTGGACAGTTTTCACTAAAAACACCCCTTATCTGGATTTGCCCGGAATTGGTTGGGACCCCTATAATCGATCAGGCCGGGGCATTGACCAGAACCGGTACCGGGGCAGCACCCTATTTTATGTTGAAAGCGAATACAGGCGGGATATCACAGAAAATGGGCTATTGGGTTTTGTGGTCTTTGGGAATATGAATACAGTAAGTGGCTCTGGTAATTTGTTTACTTCCTGGCATCCCGCTGCCGGAACCGGATTACGAATAAAATTTAATAAGGGTTCCAATACCAATATTGGGATTGATTATGCATTTAGTAAAGGGTATAGTGCTGTTATTTTCAACCTTGGCGAAACATTCTAAGCAGACTATTACGTAATGGACTGGTATTTTATTGAGTTTTTTGAATCTTTAAAATATTCGAATCGGATAGTTGCGTCAAACCCTTTAATTCATTGAGGATTAGTAGGTTTTATCTGTCACTGTAAATATCGGATTATCTCAAAAGCATTCTTTTTTTTGGTAGATAGCCCGCTTCACTATTATTTTGCACCCGGAGAGTTGGCAGAGCGGTCGATTGCGGCAGTCTTGAAAACTGTTGACTGTAACAGGTCCTGGGGTTCGAATCCCTAACTCTCCGCCTTCGGTCGCTGAAGCGACCTTCGGCGGACAAGTCCGCTGAGGGAGTTGAGGAGACTGATTATCACCAATGCTTTTAGTATTGGTGATTTTTTTTGCCATTTTTTATTGGGGAGGTGAAAATAAGGTATTTGTACGCTTGTTTTTGTAGGGATGGATATTGAAATTGGTGAGAAATTAGGGTTATGCAATATGTTTACATTCTTCGGTGTAAGGATGGATCTCCTTATACGGGTTGTACTGCGGATTTACGGGAAAGATTTAGGCGGCATTGTGATGGGGGTGTGCCGGCTACGAAAGGGAAGCTTCCGGTTGAACTTGTTTTTTATTGCGCTTTTAAAAAAGAGTTGAGTGCTTTTGAATTTGAGAAATATTTGAAATCCGGATCGGGGGCGTGCTTTTATGAATAAAAGACTTTTTAGATAAAGTATAATTCTCTGAAATATTTGATTCTTGATCCTGGAATAAATATTTTCCAATAATCTTTTTTATCTATTGCATTTTTAGAGACCAGTCTAAAATAATCAGTTATTGTTCGGTATACAAATGCATACAGAAATAAATAAGCAACAAATTCTTTACTAGTAAAATAACCATTTTTTGATAACTGAACTAAGACAAAACACGGTAAAATAATAAGTAAATAATACACCATTAAATACTTCATAGTAAAATCTGTTAGAATAGAAATTTATAGCGAAATAAATATAAGTAATAAATCCAAGTTTTACAAACCATAGCCTGCATTGCATTATTTATCAGTAATTATCATTCATCAGTGACCAAAACCGTGCCTTCGGCCTTTGTGTGCAAAATAAATCTCACACAAAGGCACCAGGGCACGGTTTTATTTTAGATATTATTCCTCTCCCCTATACTCCAAAATATCCGCAGGCTGGCAATTGAGCACTTTACAGATAGTTTCCAGTGTACTAAACCGGATGGCTTTTGCTTTGCCGGTTTTGAGGATCGATAAATTAGATTGGGTTACACCCACTTTCTCAGAAAGTTCGTTTAACGACATCTTACGTTTAGCCATCATCACATCAAGGTTTACAATTATTGGCATGGCTTATACAGTTAATTCGTTTTCGGTTTGCATTTCAATTCCTCTTTTAAATATCTGGGCAATAATAAAAAGCGTAGCGCCCATAAATATCCATACATCAGCGCCAGCTAATCGTAAATTTTGTATTTCAGGCATTTTCACTCCTTGCTTAACAAACCATTCTGCATAACTGCTTCCCCACCCTGAAAACAATCCAATGAAAATTGAAAAGTAAGAAACGCTAAAAATAAAACGCCCCATTTCTCTGGTAAACGGCTGAGAGATAGTCAGTTTTTTATCATTCAGAATTTTCAAAATCCGATAAAAAATAACGGCTTTTAATACAGCCGCAGTACTCATGAGTAATGTTTCCAGAAGAAAATAACCATGATCGTATTGGTATAGACCTGATAAATCAAGCCTTGGCCAGAAATTTTTTGCACCATTCGGGTTAATGAGCATCGTATAAAACGTATTAGTAAGAAAGCCGCCGGCTTCAATACCTACGCCTACAAATACTACCCAGGAAAGTACATACAAGAGCTTTAGAATTTGCTTAGTGCTTATTTTCATATCGATTCTGTTTTGGTAAAGTGTAGGCAAGTATAATATTTATTTATTGATAAGCAATAAAATATTATTAAAATATAAAAAATAATTTACCCAAAGCAATCAAACTGAGAAGTGAAATACATAAAAATCTAGTACTGAATTGTATTTCAGTCAGTTATATCAACAGGTTTCAAAAAGTAGCTTTTTCTGATATCTTATCTTATAATAATCACGGCACCCGACACAGAGGGAATACCTATATTCAAATCAATCACATAGAAATAAGCGCCTACCGGAAGGGGCATGCCTTTGTATTTTCCATCCCAGGATGCATCTGCACTATGGCTTTGAAAAACCATGGCTCCATCCCTGCTAAAAACACGTACAATGGCCCCGGGATATGAGTACAAGCCTTTGATAACCCAATAATCGTTGATACCATCACCATTTGGCGAAAAGGCATTGGGTATGTTTAAGTGTTTATACATTTTTATAAATACCTGATCGGAAACTACCGGGCAGCCAAAATTTGGCACAACAAATAAAGTATAGGTGATGGAATCGGTTGGACTCGCCTGTGGACTAAGGCTATTCCCATTACTCAAATAGATATTCGGTAACCAATAAAAGCTGCTGTAGTTTCCGTAGATATTCCCATCCAATCCAATCGACTGTCCCTCAAAGATTGTTTTATCTGCTCCGGCATTTACTATCGGGGCCTTATTCACGTTAATGGTAATTTTTGCAGAATCTTTACATGCATATTGGTTGGATACCAAAACCTGGTAAGTAGTAGAGTCCGTAGGACTGGCCAGCGGGTTAGAAATATTTGGGTTTGATAAACCTGTGCTTGGTGTCCATTTATAGATATTGCCACCTATTGCCTGTAAACCAATTGTGATGCCTTCGCAGATGAGCGTATCCGGACTTACACCTGCTTTTACGCCAGGGAAAATAGTAATATGAAAAGTATCTGAATTTACACAGCCATCGGGTGATACAAATACAACTGTGTATTGCCCGGAATCGGAAAAATTTGCCTGTGTAAAGGTGGTTGACTGTGAGGTGGACGAAAAATTATTAGGGCCTGTCCATTGATAACTGTATCCTGCGCCACCAATGGTTTGAAAGGTAAGATAATTTCCCGTACAGCCTCTTAATGTTTTGGGTGTTAATATCGGAGAAGATAATACAGTGATGCTGGTAATATTAGAAAAAACCCTGCATTGCAGGCTTGCAAAATTGGCAGATTCGGCAATTACCGCCCGGTATTGATAAAGCCCGCTGTTAGTTGGCTGACGAACATAAGTAAAGCTCTGTGCACCGGGGATATCTGACCAGGTTTGCCCTGTATCTATACTTTTTTGCCACTGAATAACCGGACTGATGAAACTCCCACTATTGAAACTCGCAGTGAGCGGCATGGCTGTTTGTTTGTTTTCGCATACAGATACCTGTGAAATGAGTTGGTTACCTGAAGTAATGGAGATTGGCGGACCACATGGACGAAAAGTAATATCGTCTATAGCCAGATCGTTACCGCATCCACCGGGCGCATTATTGGTTATTCGCAAAACGATAGTGTTAATGCCCACTGGTGTTTTAAAAAAAGTACCATATTGGTTCCATACTGCATTGCCGGTAGCAGGTATATCGCCGGTATCATACCTGAGTAAGACAACACCGGTGGTTGTTTCAATTCTGAAAGTGAGATTGGGTTTACTGCCCGCACCACCACAAGCACTGGGTCTTAGCATATTCAATACCCAACTGGCAAATTCAAAAGTGGTATTACTACACAATCCACTAACCGTATCTACATAAAAATCATTGGGAGTAACTGATGCGTTGATAAGCATAAATTGTCCGCCTGCATCACCCGTATGATCTTTTGGTACCGAAACCCAGGTGTTGGAAAAACAACCCGAGGTGAAATTGGTAATGGTATATTGTCCGTCGTTTGGACAAGAAGAATTTGTATAACTTAAATTGGTAATCCCCGAATTCAACGGCCCACTAATAGTTCCAAAAGTTCTGTTGATGATCGGATTACCCAGGCTGCCAACACATAATTGTGCATTCGTCAACTTGTTCAAAAGCAGCAAAACAAATGTTAGCAATATGGTTTTTTTCATGGATTGGGCTCTCTAAAAGATCATAATCAATCAATCATGGATCAGGTTCATTTTGTATCTCACAATTGTGATGGATTATTTTCCTCTAGTTTTTCAACCGAAATCAAATCTGAGATATTTACATTCATGGGTAATACGCCTATCTGTACAATCGCTCTCTTACCCCTGATCTCTTTCACTTCTCCTACCTGGTAGTTCTTTTTCAGTTTCACCAAAGAGCCAACTATAATATTCTGATTTAGCTCTTTATATTTCTTATCTACTTTCTTTGCCAGCTTATTCACTACGATCTCTTCCTTACTTTTGAATAATAATTGTTTCAGGTTTTTCACTACCTGAGTTTTATCCTCTGCTTTTTTCCAGTCCAGCACAATCTGTTTCAGTTTGCGCTCCATATCTTTTAAATAGACCATTCGCTCTTCTGAAATACGATTCTGGTTTTTTAGGAGTTCAATTTGCTGAAGATGTTTTTCTTTGTTAAGTACGATTTCCATCTCTTTTTTCAGCTTTTCATTTTCTTTTAAAAGGCGATTTAATTCTTTTTTCTCCTTATCCAGTTGCTGCAAATCCTTTTCTGTATTATTGAGTAAGCGGTCTAGTTTGAAATGATCTTCATCTACCAGTTTTCTTGCTTTGTTAATCATATGCTGCGGAAGTCCGATTCTCTCAGCAATGGCAAATGTGTAGGAACTGCCGGGTTTTCCAACGATCAGTTTGTACAAGGGTTGTAAACGAACTTCATCAAACTGCATGGCTCCATTAATAATCCCCTGGGTATGGTTGGCCATTACTTTCAGGTTCAGGTAATGGGTGGTTACAATTCCAAAAGCGTGGCGGCGGGATAGTTCTTCCATGATCACTTCAGCAAAAGCCCCTCCCAGATTCGGATCGCTCCCGCTACCGAGTTCATCTATAAAAAACAGGGTTTTCCCATTAGCTGTTTCAATAAAGTATTTCATATGCAGCAAATGGCTGGAATAGGTACTTAATTCAAATTCCAGGTTCTGGGTATCTCCGATATGAATAAATAGCTGTTTAAAAATTCCCATTTGCGAATCCGGATGCACGGGTACGAGTAATCCGCTTTGCAGCATCATTTGATTCAGGCCGATGGTTTTCATGGTTACCGTTTTACCGCCTGCATTCGGACCACTGATCACCAAAATCCGGTTTTTATCATCCAGGGTAAGTGTTACCGGGATCGTTTTTTTACCGGAAGTTTTATTATATAGATATAATAAAGGATGATGTGCATCGATTAATTGAATATGCGCTTTATCAGAGAGACTGGGTAGTTGACCATTCATGGCAATGGCCAGTTTGGCTTTGGCGAGAATAAAATCGTATTCACCCGTAATATCTGAGTACTGCTGAATCAGTGGTGCATATACGGATAACCTCGCGGTAAGTTCTCTCAGGATTCTTTGTACTTCTTTGATTTCATCATTTTCAAGTGCGTATACATCGTTATTTAACTGGATGGTTTCTTCCGGCTCTATAAATGCAGTTTTACGGCTATCACTTTCCCCGTGAAGTATGCCCTTTACCTGCCTTTTGTGTTCTGAAAATACGGCTACTACCCTTCTGCCATTACTAAAGCTTTCCTCAATATCTGCGCTAAAGCCTGCTTTGGTAAGTTTGGCCACCACTTTTTCAAACATCCTCCGCAATTCATTTCTTTTACGGAACAGGTTCATCCGGATTTTTTGAAGCTCTGCTGAAGCATTATCCTTTACGATTCCTGTTTCATCCAGCACTTCATCAATCCACTCTATAATCTGTTTTTCATAATAGGTCCCGGCAATCACTTTGGATAAATAAGGATAAGCCATCCTTCTTTCCGCATCAAACCACCTGAAAATCGAGTGTATATTTTCTGTCAGTTTTCTAATCGGCATCCATTGCTCCCCGGTTAGCATCGCACCGGGAATCCCCATTAATTTGATATCACGTTGAATATTCAGGGTAAAATCATTCGGAAAATACTGTCCCTGCTGCAGAATCAGCTTGTATTCGTATGTCTGTCGTAACTCTAGATCTATATATTCCTTGCGTGTGTGGATACGAAGCAGTTCGGCCTTTTGCTTAGCATATTCTGTTTTGCCATTCTCTTTTAATAAAGCTTTTACCTTATCAAATTCTAATTGAGATATCGCCGACTCGGGGTATAAACGCATGCTGAATCAAGATTTTTCTGCGCAGCAAAGGTAATGACGGACATGATCTATTCAGTAAACAGATATTCAGGATGGTGGGTAAATCAGGCCCTTTTAGGGATTGAGCCGCTGTTTTACAGAATGGCTAAATTGTTAAATTGATGCGCTATCCATTTTTTGTGTAAGTTATCAACCAAAACTGCGTCTGTTTGTATACATAAGGGGTGTAATTTTATTCTTACTATATGAACAAAACCTATTTTTCTTTACTACTGGTCGCATTGGGCTTTTCTGCCTGCGCGCAACCTGTTAATACAACAAAAAACAATTCTATGCATGCAATTCCTGTTCCTGAAGGTGTTAAAACAGATACCGCCACTTTTGGCGAAGGTTGTTTCTGGTGTACCGAAGCCTTTTTTCAGCGGCTTAACGGGGTTTACCAGGTGCAAAGTGGGTATGGCGGTGGTTTTGTTGAAAACCCTAGCTATGAGCAGGTATGTGATAAAAATACCGGCCATGTTGAACTATGCCGAATCGTTTTTGACCCGGCTAAGATCAGTTATGATGAATTACTGGAGGTTTTCTGGAAAACGCATGACCCAACTACCCTCGACCGACAGGGTAATGATGCAGGCCCGCAATACCGTAGTGTGGTGTTTTACCATAATGAAGAGCAAAAGCAAAAAGCAGAACACTATAAAGCTTTGTTAGATAAATCAGGCGCATGGGATAAACCCATTGTAACTGCCATAGAGCCATTTAAAAATTTCTATCCGGCAGAGAATTATCACCAGAATTATTATAACGATAACCAGAACCAGGGATATTGCCGTTTTGTAATAGCGCCCAAACTGGAAAAATTTGAAAAAGCTTTTAGGGATAAATTAAAACATTGATTTTGTTTTGAGAGAATTGGTTGATGAATAATTTTCATTTGTGTAAAGCAACCCTGCTTGGCTGGTTTTCGTACTTAGTAGTATATTACATTAAGTAAATGCGCTGGCATGAAAAGCAAAATTATACTGTTGTTTTGTTGTTTGGCCTTTGTATCTTTTCTGTTTGCACAGGTATCCCCATCCGGGTCAGACACAACTATTTATAATCTGAGGATTCCAAAAAAATGGGATGACCCTGCATTCATTTATCAGTTAACTGGGTTAATCGAAAAAAATATACCCTTGTTGAAAGACAAAAGAGTATGCCTCAATTGCAGTAATACTCCTTATGATGTATTGTTGTTGTTAATGCCTCCAAAAATAGTTACACAAACGATCACCAATGTTTCAAAAACCTATGAAACAAAACTTGATCATTATGAGTACAGCATTTCCTTTGCTTTTATGGCTTCGCTGATTTTTGTTGACAAATCGAATGAACTTTCTACCAATAAAAAGGAAATTGTGTTGATTGATTCCCTGGAATCCCATACTAAATCAAAAATATTTGCCGGCCCCTCTTCTGCTACCCGTATATTGAATATTGCCGCACCTGCCACCAGCGGAACCCTGAGAGGAAGTTCTGCCAGGATGCCGGCATCTTCCACTCCATCTGCCAGTTCGCCTGTGGTAACCAATAATGGCGCATTGATTAATTATGCAGATGGTTCAACACTGGATACTGAAAAGTTTAAGCAGGAGCATGAAAAGGCAATGCGGCCAGACGATAATGAAATAAGACATATTGTACAGAACCGTGTTTTTTTGATGCAACCAAGGGCAAAGAAATAAACCGATGTAATCGCTTTGCACAGACCAGATTTTGTAGTAAATTAGAAACATAAATAAATAAAACACATGAGACAAAAAATAGTAATGGCTTTTTGTTGTTTCATTAGTGTGTCATTTCTGCATGCCCAATCGGGGAAGTCAGAAATGGATACTACAATCTTTAATTTGCAGATTCCCAAAAAATGGAATGATGCTAAATTTATCTACCAGCTTACCGGATTAATTGAGAAACATATCCCACTGTTAAAAGATAAAAAAGTTTGTTTGGGTTGCTCCAATACTCCTTATACTGTTTCATTGTTTCTTACACAGCCCAAAATTGTTACCCAAACCATTACCAATGCAACAAAAGCATACGAAACAAAGAGTGAGAAATATGAGTATGCAATCTATTTTTATTTTATGGCTTCACTGAGGTTTACAGAAAAATCAGAGAATGCATTGCATGAAAACCAGGAAATCGTTTTAATCGATTCCTTAGAAAACCAATCTAAAGTAAAAATCTTTGATGCTTATTCCGGGCGTAATCCCAATACCAATTCTACAGATCAGGCTACCACTACTACGAATGTTCCATCTTCCAATGTATATTATTCCTCTGCCCCAACCTATTATTTACCTACACCAAGCAGCTCTCCTACCATCAACAATTCCTCAGGTAATTTATTTGATACGGAAAAATTTAAACAGGAACATGAAAAAGCCATGAAACCTGATGATAATGAAATCCGCCACATCGTAGAAAGCAGGGTATTGCTTTTACAATCCACGATAAAAAAATAGCAGAAAATCTTAATGAATCTGTGTGTGCCTCAGTTCAAGCAGGTTAAGTGCATTGGGATAAAATCCGGTAATATTCGGCAATACCAGATGAAGGGCAAGATCATACCATAAGGGTATCATGGGTGCATCATTAATCACAATCTGATCCATTTCGCGGTATAGGCGATATCGTATGGAATCCGTTACTTCCAAAAGTGATTTTTCGTATAATACATCAAAAGCAGGGTTATGGTATCGGGTATAATTGGGTGGTGCAGGATTCTTGCTATAAAACATAGCCATATAATTTTCTGCATCAGGATAATCGGCAATCCAGCTGGCCCTGAAAAATAATGCCTGTGATTTTGCGGTTTGTTCCAATAACAGACTTTTTTGAATCACTTCTACCTGCACCGGAATCCCCACTTCTTCTAATTGCCTTGCTACAAAGCTGGCTACATCAGCATAAATCGCTATCGTTAGCAGTTTAATCACCGGAAGCCCCTTCCCATCCGGATAGCCGGCCATGGCCAATAATTGTTTTGATTTCTGCGGATTATATCCATAGCCTTTTACCAACTCGGTATTACGTGAGGGCAATCCGCCTGGCACAAACCCTGCTATAGCTGCCAAACCGATGGAATTGCGCATATACATCATCAATTGCGCCCGGTTAATCGCATAATTCATGGCTTGTCTGACTGCTTTTATCCTTGTAGGCGAACTGGCAGTTAAGGGATTGTTCTCATCCACCAAGATACCCAGGTATTCTGTATTCAGGTAGGGATGTGTTTTCAAGAGAATTTTCCCTTCCCACTGCGGTCGTAAACTTCCTTTTTTGGTCAAGATCTCGTCTTTAAAAGAAGCATCAATATCATTCACAAAACTGAGTTCATGTTGTTGTAATTGGAGGAATTCGGTGGCTTTGTTATCAAAGAAACTAATTTTAATGGCATCCAGATAAGGTAATGACAACCCTTTTTCATCCTTTTCCCAGTAATTTTTGTTTTTGATCAATACCAGATTTTCTCCCTCTTCCCATGATCCGAACTGGAAGGGGCCGGTACCGCAGGGATGTCTTCGGAAATCCTTTCCATATTTTTCAACTACTTCCTTAGGAACAATACTGCAATACTGCATACTCAAAATCCCCAGAATGGGGTGAAAAGGCCTGATCAGCTTTAATTGAAAAGTGGAATCATTCAATGCGGTAAAACCTTCTACCGTATCTACCCGGTTATTAAATATCCAGGCGCCACTGCTGGCAACGGCTTTATCCCTGATCCGGCTTAAACTATACACAATATCGGATGCAGTCAGTTCTCTTCCTTTTCCATTAAGAAAAGCTTCATTATCCTGGAAAAAAATATGTTTACGGAGATGAAAAGTATAGCGAAGTCTGTCGGCACTTATTTCCCATGACCTGGCCAGAGAAGGGATGATTTGTAAACCGGTATCAATTTCTACCAGCGTATTATACAATTGATGGATGGGCCACATAATTGACTGGTTCTTGGCAAAAGCCGGATCAAGCGTGGCGATACCGGTTGGCTCGTTATAGGAAAATACCTGTTTCCCACTGTTTTTTTGTCTTGAGCAGTCCGACAGCATTAGGATTAATCCGAAAAGGGCCAGACAGATCAAAAACCGGTTTTTTATACAGGCCATCATTTGTTTTAGGTTATTATTAGCATTCATCCTATTCGAATATCTTATTTTTAAACCATGAACACAAAATTCAGATTATTCGCCATTATTGGATTATTCTTTTCCGTGGGCTCTTTTGGACAGTTATTGGAAAAAAAAGAAACCTTTACCCATGCAGATACCCTTCGGGGAAGTTTGAATGAAAACAGGACATGGTGGGATGTTTTACGATACGATGTGCATGTTCAGCCGGATTATGCTACCAAGACGATAGTGGGGATGACAACCATTACTTTCAAAGTGCTGAAACCGGAAAGGAAAATGCAGATTGACCTGCAAGAACCTTTAATAATTGACAGTATCCTTTGGAATACAGGCACAACTGCCAAAACCAGGTATAAAAAATTACCTTTTCACCAGGATCAAAATGTGACGCTGGTTGATTGGCCAGTTTTGGCACCTGCTATCAAACAGACATCTATCAATATTTATTATCACGGTAAACCCAAAGAAGCGGTTCGTCCACCCTGGGATGGTGGCTGGATCTGGAAAAAAGACGAAAAAGGCAGACCCTGGATGAGTGTTGCCTGTCAGGGTTTAGGCGCCAGTGTCTGGTATCCCTGCAAAGATCACCAGAGCGATGAGCCAGATAAAGGAGCATCTCTTACGATTACGGTAGCAGATAGTCTGGTAGCGGTAGGAAATGGTCGATTAGTTAAAAAGCTGACCAAAGGGAATGGATTCACCGAATATACCTGGGAAGTAAAGAACCCGATCAATAACTATAATATCATCCCTTATATAGGCAACTATGTAAACTTCACAGATACTTTCATGGGTGAAAAGGGTAAACTCGATCTTAGCTATTGGGTGCTGGATTATAATCTGGAAAAAGCCAAAAAGCAATTCGTTCAGGTGAAATGGATGTTACGGGCATTTGAATATTGGATGGGGCCATATCCATTTTATGAGGATAGTTATAAACTGGTAGATGCCCCACACCTGGGCATGGAACACCAGAGTGCGGTAGCCTATGGTAATCGTTATTTGAATGGCTATCTGGGCAGGGACCAAAGTGGAACCGGTTGGGGATTGAAATGGGACTTTATTATTGTACATGAAAGCGGGCATGAATGGTTTGCCAATAGTATTACCAGTAAGGACCTGGCGGATATGTGGATACACGAAGGGTTTACCAATTATTCGGAAACACTTTTTACAGAATACCAGAGTGGCATTCAGGCAGGTAACGAGTACAATTATGGAACCCGGAAAGGCATCCGTAATGATACGCCCATTATTGGACCGTATGGAGTAAATAAGGAAGGAAGTGGTGATATGTATCCGAAAAGTGGCAACATGTTGCATAGCATACGGCATGCGATGAACAATGATGAAAAGTTCCGTGAGATGTTGCGGTACCTCAATAAGAAATTCTATCATCAAACGGTAACTACAGAAGATATACAGAAAGTGGTGAGCGATTATTTCGGCAGTAGTGTTGAAAAAATATTTGACCAATACCTGAGAACAACACAGGTGCCTGTATTGGAATATTTTGTTTCCACAGACAAAACAAAATTAAGTTTTCGCTGGACCAACTGTGTAGATGGGTTTAATCTCCCCATTTTTATCAATAGTGATAGAGGCGCCATGATATTAGGGCCCGAATCCAATAAATGGAACACCAAAATCCTGCAACCACAGGTAGATGTGACTGCATTATTTGATCATATTGAAAAACTATATTACTGCAAAGTAAAGGCAGTAACTGAAATGAAATAGTTATTCTTTATATCAAACAATACAATTAGGAGATCAACTCTAAACCATAAACTATAAACCCTAAACCTTCATGGGTAGTATACGCAAGCAAACCATCATTTCAAGTATACTCGTGTATATTGGTTTTTTTATTGGGTTTATCAATATCTATTTTTATACAACAAGCGCTCCTTTTGGGTTTTATAAAAACGGGAATATTTTTACTCCGGATCAATATGCATTAACGAAAATATTTTTTGATATTTCACAGATCATGCTTGCTTTTGGAGGATTGGGCGTTATTCCTGTGGTATATAAATTTTATCCTTATTACAAAGATAACCTCGACTTTAAAAAGATTGATCTGATGACATGGGGCTTAGGCGCTTCGTTGATTGGTTTTTTGCTTGTGTTTATTTCCGGCTTATATTTTGAACCACTGGTGGTAAGAAAGTTCAGCGAACATTCCAGGCTAGTGATTGATTTTTACTATTGGATATTCCCATTTGCTGCGGGTATGTTATTGTTTTCTGTAATAGAAAGTTTCTGTTGGGCTTTGCATAAATCCGTTGTTTCTAATTTTTTAAAAGAAACCGGAATGCGCGTGATCACTAGTTTGTTGATTGGTCTCTACTATTTTAAAGTTATTAATTTCCAGATTTTTATTTACCTGTTTTCTTTCCAATACCTGGTCATTTTTCTGGTATTACTGGTCTATCTTTTACGATCAGGAAGTTTACATTTTACTTTTTCAATCAGCAGGGTAACCCGAAAATATTGGAAGAAAATGCTGAGTATGCAGTCACTGATTTTTGGAGGCACTTGCATTGCTGCCGTAGCGGCAACAATCGATAGCTTAATTATTGCAAGTTTAAAAGGGTTAATTACAACGGGTATTTTTGTGTTTGCACAGTATGCAGCCAACCTGATACAGGTACCACAAAGAAGTATACAGGCAGTATCGGCAGGGGTTTTATCGAGGGCCTGGAAGGATAAAAATTATAAAGAAATCAATCGTATTTATGAACGATCTTGTATCAATCTATTATTATTGGCTTTGTTTATTTTCGGTAACCTTTGGCTGAATATTGTTCCTGCAATTGAATTGCTCAAAATTCAAAATGCATATTCTGCAGGACTCGGCGTTATTTTTGTATTGGGCATGGTGCGCATTATTGATGCGGGTACCGGATTAAATGCAATGGTGATCAATACCTCTACTTTCTGGCGGTTTGATTTTTACAGTGGAATAGTATTACTTGCATTTCGATTACCCCTTACCTATTTTCTAATCAAAAAATATGGCATTATTGGCTCTGCGTTTGCGGAACTGACTGCCTATGGCGTGTATAATTTTATCAGATGCGAGTTCCTTCGCAGAAAATTCAACATGCAACCATTTACCCTGAAAACAATCTACTCATTAGCCCTGGGATTGTTTGCGTACCTGATTTGCTTTTTTGTATTTCAATCAGTAACCGGATGGCTTGGTCTCCTGCTTCGTGGATTCAGTTTCTCCGCAATCATGATAACGGGTATATTCTATTTGAACCTTACCCCTGATGCAGGCCAGTTGTTTGACAATTTCAGGAAAAGGTTCTTTAGTTAATGTCTTATTACTTAAAACTTACTACTTAGCTCCTACCACTCTCCCAGCCCCTCTATACCTTGGCTGCCAGTACTTATCATTCAAATCGCTGATCATTACGCCTCCGCTGGTTGCGGCATGTACAAATTTGTTATTAAGCAGGTATACACCTACATGGGAAACTTCCTTTCCACCAGTATTAAAAAATACCAGATCTCCTTCACGTAGATCTTCTAATTCTATTTTTTCCGCAGCATTAAATTGTTCCTGAGAAGTTCGGGGAACCAAAATCCGGTAAACATCCCGCATAATGATTTGAGTAAAGGCAGAACAATCAAGACAATTATCCGTTTTTCCACCTAAACAATACTTGGTGCCCCACCATTTATCAATCACTTCCAGTAAGGGAATATTGTTTAATTTTTCAACCAATGCATCGGTTAATACCGCATATTTTAATTGTAACATATTTGCTTTCTCCAGACTCATGTTACTTAAAACTCCCTCAGCTTGTCGGTTTCCCGGTTTTTGGTCAGTATTGGCAGTTTTCGATTTGGAATTAGCTGTATTGGTTTTATGATTAGAATTGACAACTCCCCCTGGAGTTACTTCTATCTGGTCAAGGAATTGTCGCTTTCCGGATACTTTGGCAGTACTATTGTCTTTTGTACTAAGCGTCCTGGTAGAACGACAACTGGCAAAAACCAGTATCCCAAGAATACATATCGTAAAACTTTTTAAGTGCATGGCTCAGTTTCGCAATTTAGAGAGGAATAGGCTAATTCATAAAAGGGTCGAATAAGTTTTCCGGAAATCTTTTTTTTAGATATAGATGTGGATAAGTTTAGTCAATATCAAAATGGCTAAATGTGGAAAATTGGGTTGAGGTAAGCATGTGATAACTAACGATATTTGAAGTCAGTTTCGTTTTTCTGCCAGGAAGTATGTATAGAATTGTATCGTATCAAAAAGCAAATAAGGATCATTCATGCCACAGTTTTCTCATTTACATGTTCATACGCAATATTCACTGCTGGATGGTGCTGCTGCTGTGGATGGATTATATAAAAAAGCCATTAAAGATGGAATGCCTGCACTTGCCATTACCGACCATGGGAATATGTTCGGGGCATTTGACTTTGTGAGCCAGGCCTGGAAAAATACAAAAGTAGTTGGGAAAGATGCGAACGGAAAAGATATTACAGAACCGGTAATCAAACCCATTGTGGGTTGTGAATTTTATGTGGTGCGTGACAGGCATGCCAAAACCTTTACAAAAGATGTAAAGGATGAACGATATCATCAGGTATTATTGGCTAAAAATAAAATCGGATATCAGAACCTGGTCAAACTCACTTCATTGGGTTTTATTGAAGGCATGTATAGCAAATACCCGCGGATTGATAAGGAATTGATTGAAAAATACCATGAGGGTTTGATTGCCACAACTTGTTGCATTGGTGCCTATGTGCCTCAAACCATTCTCCATCATGGGGAAGCCAAAGCAGAAATGGAATTCAAATGGTGGCTGGATATGTTTGGGGAGGATTATTATATTGAAATCCAACGACATAATATCAAAGAACAGGAAGTCATTAATGAAACCCTGTTACGGTTCTCCAAAAAATATAATGTACCGGTAATTGCTACGAATGATAGTCATTATGTAGATCGGGAAGATTCCAATGCACATGATATTTTACTGTGTATCAATACAGGTGAAAAACAAAGTACGCCCGGGTTTGATGATTTTGTAAATGATGAATTACAGTTAAAAAACAGGCGCTTCAAATTTCCTAACGACCAGTTTTATTTTAAAACAAAGGCCGAAATGGAAGAACTGTTTAAGGATATTCCGGAATCCATCGATAATACCAATGCCATTGTTGATAAAGTTGAGATACTGAATCTAAAAAAGGATATTCTCTTACCGGCTTTCCCTATTCCCAAAGAATTCCAGATTCATGCGGATTCGAACCTGAATCAATATGAATACCTCCAGCATATCACAAAAGAAGGTGCCAGGATGCGGTATAATGATCTAACGCCTGAAATACAGGAAAGGATTGATTTTGAATTATTTACTATCCGTACCATGGGTTTTGCCGGGTATTTTTTGATAG
The DNA here is from genome assembly GCA_903926855.1 of uncultured Bacteroidota bacterium. GTDB lineage: Bacteria > Bacteroidota > Bacteroidia > Chitinophagales > Chitinophagaceae > Sediminibacterium. The sequence goes on from CAIYKV010000072.1 coordinate 20,996, forward strand.
TTAGCGATTTTATCAAGGCAGGCAGAGAAATGGGGGTATTTGTTGGCCCGGGTCGTGGTTCTGCAGCGGGTAGTGTGGTTGCCTATTGTATTGGTATTACCAATATAGATCCCATCAAGTATAAACTGCTGTTCGAAAGATTCCTCAATCCCGATCGTAAGAGCATGCCCGATATCGATACGGATTTTGATGATGAAGGCAGACAAAAAGTGATCGATTATGTTGTAGAAAAATATGGGAAAAATCAGGTAGCCCAGATTGTTACCTATGGTACCATGGCTGCAAAAAGTAGTATCAAAGATGTGGCCAGGGTAATGGATCTGCCTTTAACCGAGAGTAATATGCTGGCAAAACTGGTTCCTGACAGACCAGGAACCGAACTTCGCCGTGTATTACATGCACCGATTACGCTGAAAGAAGGCGAAAAATCATTGGAAGAAAAAGAAGGGTATCAACCTGAGGATATTGAGAATGTAAAAAAGTTACGAGAGATTTATAAGGGTACCGATATCCGTGCCCAGGTATTAAAAGAAGCTGAGCGACTGGAAGGTTCTGTTAGAAATACCGGTATCCATGCCGCGGGTATCATCATTGCCCCTTCTGATCTTACTGATTTAATACCAGTGGCCACTTCAAAAGAATCACAATTACTGGTAACACAGATTGAAGGAAAAGTGATTGAAGAAGCTGGTGTGTTAAAGATGGACTTTCTGGGATTGAAAACTCTTTCCATCATTAAAACAGCGTTGGAGCTTATCAGGCAGAATCACCAGATCAGTATTGATATTGATTCGATACCCCTGGATGATGAACTGACTTACCAGTTATTTCAAAGAGGAAATGCAGTAGCCATATTCCAGTTCGAGGCACCCCATCTGGTAAGTATCTTAAAGGATATGAAGCCTTCTTCCTTTGATGACCTGATTGCGCTGAATGCTTTGAACCGCCCGGGCCCTGCCCAATATATTCCTGATTATATACGCAGGAAACATGGCAAAGAAACGGTTACCTATGATTTGCCTGAACTGGAAGAATTTCTGGACGATACCTATGGTATTACCGTTTACCAGGAGCAGGTAATGTTACTTTCCCAAAAAATCGCCGGTTTCACCAAAGGAAAAGCTGATGGATTGCGGAAAGCGATGGGAAAGAAAGACAGGAAAGCCCTCGATAGCATGAAAGAGGCTTTTATGGAGGGCGCTATTGCAAAAGGTCATCCGAAAGATAAGCTGGAGAAGATCTGGACCGACTGGGAAGCTTTTGCCCAGTATGCTTTTAATAAATCACACTCTACCTGTTATGCATTTGTAGCGTACCAGACGGCTTATTTAAAAGCACACTATCCTGGAGAATATATGTCAGCAGTATTAAACCATGCGGGCAGTATTGAAAAGATCACATTCTTTATGGAAGAATGTAAACGGATGGGCATAAAAGTATTGGGACCAGATGTAAACGAATCGCTAAAAGGGTTTGCTGTTAACAAAAAAGGAGAAATTCGTTTTGGCTTGGGTGGATTGAAAGGGGTTGGCGAAGCAGCGGTAGATAATTTAATCGCTGAGAGAGAAAAGAATGGTCATTATACCGATATGTTCGATTTTATTAAACGCGTGCTTCAGAAAAATGTAAATAAAAAGTCATTGGAAAGTCTGGCTTATTCAGGGGCTTTTGATTGTTTTACAGCATACCACCGGGCGCAGTATTTCTATATACCGGATGGCGAAAGAGCGACCGGTTTGGAACGAATGATTGGATTCGGACAGGCACAACAAAGTTTGTCGGCAGGTACCAGCAATACATTATTTGGAGACCTGCCCGCAGCCATGCAGGTTCCACAGCCTAAAATACCCAATTGTGAGCCCTGGACATTAACCGAATTATTGGATCATGAAAAAGAGGTGACAGGCATGTTCATGAGTGGACATCCATTGGATCATTTTAAGTTTGAATTAAAATATTATGGTATCACCCGAATCAATGATTTCAATGAAATCAAAGATACTTTACACCTCCAGCCCAATGCCGGAAAAAGTTTCCGCGTTGCGGGATTGATTACAGATGTTCAGCATCGGGTTACGAAAACGGGGAAGAATTTTGGCTCATTTAGTATTGAGGATTTTAGCGGTAAAACAGAATTCCTATTATGGAGTGAGGACTATATTAAATTCCAGAATTACCTGGAAAAGGGGCAAAACATTTTGATCAACGGTTTTTTCAGACCCAGGTATAACCGCCCCAATGAATTTGATTTCAAGATCAATACCATGTCATTGCTGGAAACAGTAAAACAAAACCTTACCCGGAGTCTGGAGATCAATGTACATCCGGCTTCAGTAACACCGGATTTTGTGAATTTTGTAGATAAGAATGTGCGAAGTTTTCCTGGAAAATCATCTCTCCGTTTCAATATTTACGAACCCAAAGAGAATTTAAAAGTGAGTCTGTATACTTTCGAAAAAGGATTTCAAATGAATGAGGAAATGGCCGAATTTCTGATGGAAAACCCGGATGTAATGGTAAATGTGGGTTTGGTAGGCTAAGTTGGTCCTGCTTAAACGTTTTTAGAGGCAAATATTTAATATACTGCCCGCTTGTCAGGTTTCTACTGTTGCAACGTCATTAGTAACACTGGTGGAAAAGTCAAAACAGCACAAATCAGGGTTTGGATTTATATTTGATATTCACTGATTACCTGAAACAAAGAAGACTGATAACAGGCAATAATTTTTTTATATATAAACAATTTAAACAGAAAAAAATGGCATTAGAACTTACAGATGCAAACTTCCAGACCAAGGTGCTGGACAGCGATAAATTAACTTTAGTAGATTTCTGGGCAGAATGGTGTGGCCCTTGTCGCGCTATCGGGCCCGTTATTGAGGAATTAGCGGTGCAATATGATGGTAAGATCAACGTAGGTAAAGTAAATGTTGACCATAATCCGAATTTGAGTGTGAATTATGGGATTACTTCTATCCCTGCGATTCTTTTTATCAAAGGCGGTCAAATAGTTGATAAACAAATTGGTGCAGTACCTAAGTCTGTTCTGGATAAGAAAATACTGGCACATATTTAATATTTACTGCTAATTATATATTGTAAAAGGGCTTTGTAAAAAGCCCTTTTTTATGTCCCCATACGAATCCGGATCAGGATTTATTGCGAATTATTCTTTATTCATTATCTTCCCAAATTATAAGAAATCATTCTTAACCCCTCCAAATAATCAGTATAATGAATATCAAGTATCGTCTGAGTGTGATGAACTTTTTAGAATTTTTTGTTTGGGGAGCATGGCTAATCTCAATAGGAGCTTATTTGTCAAATGTCCTTCATTTCAAAGGCTGGCAGGTAGGTAGCATTTTCGGAACAATGGGGATAGCCTCAATTTTTACGCCTGCATTGTTTGGCATCATAGCAGATCGCTGGATAAATGCAGAAAGGGTATATGGGATATGCCATATCATTGGTGCCATATTATTGATATGCGCTGCAAAAGTGACCGATTATTCAGGGTTGTATTTATTAATGTTACTCAATTCTTTTGTATTCATGCCAACCATTGGTTTGAATAATACCGTATCCTATACTATTTTGGAAAAGAGAGGCTTCGATATTGTAAAAGATTTTCCTCCTATTCGGGTATGGGGAACGATTGGTTTTATTTGTGCTATGTGGACAGTTGATCTTTGTGGTTGGAATAAAAGTCCATTGCAGTTTTATATAAGTGCTGGTGCTGGCTTGTTATTAGGTATTTATGCATTTATGATGCCGGCTTGTCCTCCTGTTAAAACAAAAGAGAAGAAAAGTCTGGTGTCAACATTAGGTCTTGACGCTTTTGTTTTGTTTAAGCAGAGAAAAATGCAGATCTTTTTTCTGTTTGCCCTCTTGTTAGGAGCGGCTTTACAGATAACCAATACTTTTGGCTCAACTTTTCTAGATGATTTTAAAAATACCTATCCGGATTCATTTGGAGTTAAGCATTCTAATCTTTTAATATCCATCTCCCAGATATCAGAAACATTGTTCATATTAACCATTCCTTTCTTTTTAAAAAAATTCGGGATAAAAAAGGTAATGATTATCAGCATATTTGCCTGGGTATTGCGGTTTGGTTTATTTGGGGTTGGTAATCCGGGAAGTGGATTATACCTGCTGATTCTTTCAATGATCATTTATGGTATGGCTTTCGATTTCTTTAATATTTCAGGAGCACTTTTTGTGGAGAATGAAGCAGATATAAAGATCAGGGCAAGTGCGCAAGGTTTGTTTATGTTAATGACTAATGGAATTGGTGCTTTTTTAGGAAATTATATTAGTGGCCGAGTAGTGGATTATTATACAATAGGTGGTATAAAAAATTGGCCAAACATCTGGTTTGCTTTTGGAGCATACGCACTGATCCTGGGAATCTTTTTCCCATTAGTATTCAAATATAAACATCAATCGGAAGCAACTTTAGCAATCAGACACTAAATCCAGGAATAAATAACGTTATTATTTCCATTGTAGATTTTTCTTCGCAGACTTGTGTTAAATAAGCCTTAGACGTAAATAATATAAACCTTCATGGCACATACCGTTCCTACGGAACGGAATTATTTCAATGGATGGAACTGTTTTTTCTACGCACAAGATGTTCCTAACGGAACATATGCAAGTTCATTCTTGCTTCTATATTTTCCTATAAGTTTAAAATAAGTTGAGACTGACATAAATAGAAGTATGGTAGAATAATAATCGGTATTTTATAGATTAATGGGTCTTAGTGCATGTATACTTGTTCCGTTAGGAACATCTTGTGCGTTGAATAAAATGAATAATCAGTGTTTGCGTTCCGTAGGAACGCTATGTGCTAATGGAGCGAGTATGACATACTTTTAGATAAGTTTAAAGAAAATAATCTGAAATATTTTTTATTATTTTAGAATTGAAATGACTAATACATTTTTTATACTTGAATTAAATAGGTGTAGTAAACAAATATTTCTCATCCCAATCAATCTCAAATACATTCAATGTTCTCCGATACTCATCCAAAAATATTTCTTTCCTATGATGTATTTCCTGATTTTGGATGTAGCGGACAACCGTATTAACCTGGCTTCTGGCATAGGAAAATGCTCCATAACCTTCCTGCCAGGCAAACGGACTAGCGCAATAACCCTTTTCTCTTATCCATTGGGTACTTCCTGTTTTTACATTTTGAATCAACCCGGAGATCGATTGATGTGGCCGTAATCCGGCAAATATGTGAATATGGTCAGGCATACTGTTTATCTGCAATATTCTATGTTGATTATATTGAAATATGCCTGTTATATATTTATTCAGTTCTTCTTTCCAGGCAGGATTAATCAGCGCTTGGCGATATTTAACTGCAAACACAAAATGTACTTGTATTTGTGAGTATGTATTTGGCACAAAAGTCAGTTTAAAGGTTTGGAATAAAACAAATCGGTTCGAAAAATTGCTATAATAAAATTAATCCGGCTTTCATCAAATTGCTAAAACCAGCCATAGGTATTCACCGCAAAAAAGCCAGGCATTTTCCACGGCTCTTTCAGCAATTTCTACCAGTAAAAATGACCATAATCAATATTTTTCATTCGATTACATCGTACTTTTGCACTTTAATCAGATGAATTATGGCCACAGGTATACAAACCATCGTAGAATCAGTAAAGGATACACAATTACAGGAAATCGGTGAAAAAATCCTCGCCAAACAAAGGATCTCTTTTGAGGACGGGGTAACACTTTTTGAAAGAGGCTCTCTCTCCTATCTGGGTGCTTTGGCCAATTGGGTTCGGGAGCAAAAGCATGGGGATAAAACCTATTTTAACCGAAACTTTCATATCGAGCCAACCAATGTATGTGTGTTCTCCTGTAAGTTTTGTTCATATTCCCGCTTATACGCCAACCGTGAGGAAGGTTGGGAATTGAGTATCGACCAAATGATGCATATTGTAAAAAGTTATGATGGAAAACCCGTTACCGAAGTGCATATTGTGGGTGGGGTTCATCCGAAAATGAACCTTGAATTCTTTCTCGAATTACTGAGAACGATCAAGGCCCATCGGCCGGATCTGCATATTAAAGGATTTACTCCGGTGGAGCTGGACTATATGTTTAAAAAAGCCAAAGTAAGCACGGAGGAAGGTATGCGCATGGCACATGAAGCCGGACTGGATTCCTTACCAGGTGGCGGGGCAGAGATTTTTCATCCGGAAATTCGTACACAGATCTGTGAAGACAAAGTTGATGCCAATGGTTGGTTGCATATTCATAGAACAGCCCATAACCTGGGTATGAATAGCAACGCCACTATGTTATATGGACATGTAGAAAAATTCTGGCATAGGATTGATCATATGGATCGTTTACGCAAACTACAGGATGAAACAGGTGGCTTTAATACCTTTATTCCCTTGAAGTTTCGTAATAAAGAGAATGATATGAGTTATGTGCCTGAATCAACCGTGATTGAGGATATGAGAATGTATGCAGTTGCCAGATTGTACATGGATAATTTCCCGCATATTAAGGCCTATTGGCCAATGCTCGGTAGACAAAATGCTCAACTCTCCCTCTCCTTCGGCGTGAATGATATTGATGGTACCATTGATGATTCCACTAAAATATATGCTATGGCAGGAAGTGAGGAGCAAACACCTGCCATGAGTACGGCTGAATTGGTGACACTCATCAAACAGGTAAAAAGACAGCCGGTAGAAAGAGGGACTTTATATAATGAAATAAGAGATTATACAAATGTGGATATGCAACTTTTTGAATTGGATCCGGCATTGAATTAGTAAACATATTTGTATCGAATAACCTGATTTGTTTTGGTAAAGATTTCCATCTTACCGGAATGAATCAGGTCTTTTGTTTGAGGATGATTATATTAGCGGGGGATCCGATATACCGAATTCCCAATCAAAAATTTACTTTTATGAAGAGAGTATTCCTGTTAGCAGCGATAGGGTTTCTATGCAGCTTGACTGGTAAAAATTTGCATGCGCAGAATAAAATTGTTGTATTTCAAACCGATTTTGGTGTAAAGGATGGAGCTGTTTCCGCAATGAAGGGAGTTGCGAATGGGGTTTCACAGGATTTAAAATTATATGATCTTACCCATGAGATACCTGCTTATAATGTTTGGGAAGCAGCATATCGCCTGGAGCAAACCGTTATGTATTGGCCATCCGGTACTGTATTCGTTTCGGTGGTTGATCCCGGTGTGGGCACCAATCGTAAATCTGTAGTTGCAAAAACCCGCACCGGGCATTATATAGTAACACCGGATAATGGGACTCTTACTTTTATAGCCTCTTCATTGGGAATTGAAACGGTGAGAGAGATTGACGAATCAGTTAACCGCAGAAAAGGATCCGAAAAGTCCTATACTTTCCATGGAAGGGATGTGTATGCGTATACCGCAGCCAGACTGGCCTCCGGCCAAATCAGTTTTGAACAGGTAGGTAAATTGCTCACCCCTGCTGTTGTAATGATCCCTTATCAAAAAGCGGTTTACCGGGAAAATCGTATCATAGGAAATATTCCCATTCTGGATATTCAATATGGGAATATTTGGACCAATATTGATGATAGCTGTTTCAGAAAGCTAAATATACAGCCGGGAAATTCAATCCGGGTAACCATAAAGCATAAAGGCAAAACCTTGTACAATCAATCTATTCCGTTTGCCCAAACATTTGGTGCGGTGGCAAAGGGGAAAGCACTTGCTTATCAAAACAGTCTTATGAATCTGTCATTTGCAATCAACCAGGGAAATTTTTCAGAAAACTACCAAATATATAGTGGCAATGACTGGGAAGTAAGTATTTCCCGACGCTGAGCGTTTACTATTATATATATTATAAAATAATAGTGAATGATAATTTAAATAGATGCAAAAATTAGCAAAGTATTGTATAAAAATGGCATAAATATGCAAAAAATGATAATAATAAAACATGAAATGCGCTAAAAATCGCAA
>CAIYKV010000073.1 GCA_903926855.1 uncultured Bacteroidota bacterium
GAACTCTGCATCGCAATCATTACATTTTGCTTTCGCTTCAATGAGATTGATTTTTGATATAGCATTTTCCAGGATCGTATTTCTCACACCCTGTTTCCAGGCAAAATCCCAGGCACTCATTTCAATTCCACTCATGCTGCCAATATCCAGTTCAATTTCATCTATAATACTAGCATTTGCATGGGCAGCCTGTTGCTGCGCTATTTCTATAACGCTCATTACAATAGACAATTCATGCATGGCTTAGTTATGACTGCTTTTTTCCTTGCGGCGCAGGTACTGAACATATACAATAGTGGCTACCAGTATGCCATAGGTAACAATCGCATGGGCTGGTTCAACAAAATAATGGATAATAGTATATCCTCCCGTTTCTCCATGTCCAGGATGTGCTAATGAAATCAGGGGGGTACTCATAATTGCAGCAATCGCTAAAAAAAGCTTATACATTTTCATGTGTATGGTTTTAGGATACAATATTAAATTTTGCAAATACCCCTAAATATGATAAAAGTCATCTGGTTTAATGACAATCCTCATAAACAACTCCTTTCAGCCAAACTAGATTTGTTTCACCTTGTCACTATTAAAACCATTTAAAGATGACTAACGAAGCCATAACAACACAACCTACCTATTATGAGGAGGTTCTACGGAAAGGGTATTCCCGCCGTGATTTTGTACGATTTGTAAGTATGATGACTGCTTTTATCGGGCTTGAGCAATCAGCCATCGGGCAGGTAACCAAAGCGATGGAAACCCAACAAAGAATGCCTGTCATCTGGCTGCATTTTCAGGAATGTACCTGTTGCAGCGAAAGTTTTATCCGTTCCTCTCACCCTATAGTGGCTGATATATTACTGGATAAGATTTCTCTGGACTATACCGAAACCTTAATGGCCGCTTCAGGAACACAGGCTGAGGAAGCTTTAAAGAACACGATGACAAAATACAAAGGAAAATACCTGCTTTGTGTTGAGGGTAGTGTTCCATTGGGTGCTGATGGTGTGTATTGCATGATTGGCGGTAAAACATCTCTTCAAATATTAGAAGAAGCTTCTGAAGGTGCTGCTGCTATTATTGCCTGGGGTAGTTGCGCCAGCAATGGTTGTGTACAATCAGCAAAACCAAACCCTACGGGTGCTACACCGATTCATAAAATCATCAAGAACAAACCCATCATTAAAGTACCGGGTTGTCCTCCAATAGGTGAGGTTATGGCAGGAGTGATTGTTCACTATCTGACATTTGGCCGTATCCCTGAACTGGATAAACTGGGCAGACCAAAAGCGTTCTATAGCAAAAGAGTACATGATACCTGTTATCGTCGTCCGTTCTATGATGCAGGTCTCTTTGTTGAAACCTTCGATGATGAAAATGCCAAAAAGGGCTATTGCTTATATAAAGTAGGATGCAAAGGACCTTCTACTTATAATGCCTGCGGTGTTATGAAATGGAATAATGGTACAAGTTATCCAATACAATCTGGTCACCCATGCATTGGTTGCAGCGAAGAGAATTTCTGGGATAATGGAAGATTGTATGAAAGAGGTTCTTCATTTGCGGGATTTGGTATCGAATCAAGTGCTGACACATTAGGTAAAGTAGCCCTGGGTGTTACAGGAGCAGCCTTATTGGGTCATGCCGTAGCTACCAATATCGGCAAATCAACCTTCATACAGGAACATCAGGAAGAAGGAAAAGAAAGCGAAAAAGAATTGAAATAATATACTGCCATATGATGTTAGTTTCATCATTTTCCCGATCATGTTTTCAAAAAATGGTCATGAGATCAAAAAAAGCACAACTCTGCATACCTAACCGTATGGAAAGTTGTGCTTCCCCTTTTAAAAAATATTATATCACCTTATAACCAGCCATATGAGTAAAAGAATTGTTGTTGACCCGATTACCCGAATCGAAGGTCACCTGCGCATTGAAGCAGATATTGAAAACGGTAAAATAAAAGATGCCTATAGCAGTGGTACCATGGTACGATTGCTCGAAGAAATATTACAAGGGAGAGATCCCAAAGATGCCTGGGCCTTTGTGGGCAGGGTTTGTGGTGTTTGTACCTCCATCCATTCATTAACTTCTGTTCGTTGCGTAGAAGATGCGCTCGATATTGTGGTTCCACCCAATGCAGAATTGGTTCGGAACATTATGTTTTGTGCTCAGTATATGCATGACCACGTTGTCCATTTTTATCATTTACACGCCATGGACTGGGTGGATGTAGTAAATGCTTTAAAAGCAGATCCTAAAAAAACGTCTGAACTGGCACAAAGTATTTCACATTGGCCAAAGAGTTCTCCAGGCTATTTTAGTGACCTGCAGAAGAGGATTGGCAAATTTGTAGAAAGCGGCCAATTGGGCATTTTTGCAAATGGCTACTGGGGCCACCCGGCTTATAAATTACCAGCTGAAGTTAACCTGATCGGCCTTGCCCACTACCTGGAAGCACTGGAGTGGCAAAAAGAAATTGTAAAAGTTCATGCCATTTTTGGAGGTAAAAATCCACACCCTAACTATCTGGTTGGTGGTATGGCTTGTGCTATTGGCATTGATGATGTGAGTGGTTTGAATGCAGAACGCCTTGCCTATGTAGGCCAGTTATTGAAAGATGGTAAAGAATTTATTGAGCAGGTATATATTCCTGATCTGATGGCTATTGCTTCCTTCTATAAGGACTGGGGTGCAATCGGCGGCGGCCTAGGTAATTATATGGTGTATGGTGATCTGCCTACCAATGGATATCGTGATACTGCTAATTATAAATTCCCAGGTGGCGCTATTCTGAACAAGGATATCACCAAACTATATGATGTGGACCTGAAAAAAGATGATGAAATACAGGAATTTATTTCTCATTCATGGTATGAATACAAAGATGGCGACAACAAGGGCTTACATCCATGGAAAGGAGAAAGTAAAGTGAAATATTCCGGACCTAAACCTCCTTTCGAACATTTGGAAACTGATCATAAATATAGTTACCTGAAAACGCCACGTTGGAAAGGAAATGCTATGGAAGTTGGTCCATTGGCGAGGGTTTTGGTAGGTTATGCCAGAGGAAGAGAAGATTTCAAAGCAGTAGTTGACAAAGCATTAAAAGACCTGAATGTTCCGGTAGCTGCTCTTTTTTCAACCTTAGGCAGAACAGCTGCAAGGGGTTTGGAAAGTGTATTGACCGCACAGTGGGGGCTTGAATTCTACGATCAATTGCTGGCTAATATTAAAAACGGAGATACTCGGATGGCTGAAATGAGCAAATTCGATCCAGCTACCTGGCCTAAATCAGCTTTTGGTGTGGGACACACTGAAGCTCCCAGAGGTGCATTGGCACACTGGATTAATATCCAGGATCAGAAAATTGCAAATTATCAATTAGTGGTTCCAACCACCTGGAATGCTTCTCCAAGAGATAGTAAAGGTCAGTTGTCAGCATACGAGGCTTCTCTGATTGATACACCGGTTGCTGATGAAAAACAACCCCTGGAAATCTTAAGAACCATTCACAGTTTCGATCCTTGTATGGCATGCAGCGTACACCTGTATGACGAGGATGGAAAAACCATTAGTCGTATTAGCGTATTGGGTGATTAACCATAAAAATATATTTTATGCCGAATAAATATTTACATGTTCACAGGTTGCGCCGGGTATATGTATGGGAGCTACCAGTGAGATTTTATCACTGGCTGAATGCACTGGTGATTCTAGCCTTGATTGTTACCGGTTTTTATATATCTGATCCATTGGCATTAGCGAGTAGTAAAGAGGCATCCGCCACTTATACAATGGGCTGGTTCAGGTATATTCATTTTGCAGCTGCTTATCTTTTCTTCTTTAATTTCTTGTTTCGGATATACTGGGGATTCGTAGGCAATAAATATGCAAACTGGAAACAGTTCATACCCACTTCTAAACGGTTCTTTAAAGAAATGTGGACCGTATTTAAGATTGATATTCTCATGTTAAAGGAAAACGGCAAACAACAGGATCATTTAAGTGTTGGACATAATGCTATGGCAGGATTTATCTATTTCTTATCTTTTCTTGCATTTCTCGTACAATGCTTAACTGGGTTTGGCTTATATGCTTCAATGTCTGGTTGGTGGCTACCTAAATTATTTGCCTGGGTACCTGCTATGCTGGGTGGTGATATACTTACCCGGCAGATACATCACTGGTCAATGTGGTTTTTCATTCTTTTTGCTGTGATACATGTGTATCTTGTATTCTTCCATGATTATGTAGAAGGGCGTGGGGAAATTAGTAGCATGGGTGGTGGATGGAAATTTATTGAAGAAGATGTATTTAAAAATGATAAGCACCAAACACCTAACCCCGAAAACTGATAAAAAATTGACCATGAAACAAGAAAAGTCAACACTCATACTTGGCATAGGCAATTACCTTATGGGAGATGAAGGCATTGGCGTACATGTTGCTAATATTCTAGAAAAAAACAATCCATTTGAAGGAGTAGATATCCTGGATGGAGGAACAGGTGGATTTCACCTACTGGAATATTTTGAAAAATATGAACATGTAATACTGGTGGATGCTACCCTTGACGGAAATACCCCAGGCACAATCCGGCTGATCAAACCTCGTTTTGCAAAAGATTTTCCGCCTGCAATGAGCACGCATGATATTGGCTTGAAGGATATGATTTGTGCCATGCAGATATTGGGAAATATCCCCGAAATTGATCTGTTTGTAGTAAGCATTGAATCCATACAGCAACAAGGAATAGAACTTACTCCGGAAATTGAAGCTGTTGTTCCTGCAATTATTGAAAAAATCAGTGAATTATTGCAAAATGATATCCAGTCAGCCCGGCTTTCTCTTTCTGAAACAGCGGAAATGCTTGTAGTATAAAGCAATAGCTGTTGACCCATCTATTATACATAAGGCACCCTTTTGAGGGTGCCATTTTTTTCTACGATAGCAAGAAATGAATACTGGCAGATGATAAGTACACATTCCCATTCTATAAACTATATACCCGATTTTATTGTCTGCTTTTTACTAAAAAGGTTTGGATTAATAAAAATAGTTTATACTTTTATAAAAGAAGTTGAATGCCAACAAAAGGAAGATTTCTTGTGATAATAAAAATCACCTCTAGTGTAAAATTGTAAAACCATTGCATTTTCTTATCTTTACCAGAATCTTATAGAGACCTTATAGAGACCTTATAGAGACCTTATAGAGACCTTATAGAGACCTTATAGAGACCTTATAGAGACCTTATAGAGACCTTATAGAGACCTTATAGAGACCTTATAGAGACCTTATAGAGACCTTA
>CAIYKV010000074.1 GCA_903926855.1 uncultured Bacteroidota bacterium
CTGAGTGGTGCAGGCTTTAATGAAATTTGGACTAACTCCGTTTCGCAATCTAAATATGAAGAAGACCAGAAGCTGAAAGAGGAACAAGTAATGTTGTTGAATAGCCAAACTGCAGATTTGGATTCGATGCGAATCTCAATGCTATACTCTGGCCTTGAAGTAATTGCATACAACCAAAACCGTAAGGCAACTGATTTGCGTTTATATGAGTTTGGAAGCACCTATCATAAAATAGAAGGTAAGTACGAGCAAAGACGGCACCTTACACTTTTCCTAACCGGTAAAACTTCAGAGCATAATTGGTTGGATAAGGGAACTACTTACAGCTTTTACCACCTGAAAAGTTTTGTGATGAACGTGCTGCACCGGTTGGGCCATCATCAGTTTGAAAAAGAAGTTTCAGAGCAATCCCCGTTTTCTTTCAATCTTACATTGAAAAACGAAGAGGTAGTTGTTGGGCGATTCGGCAGTGTTTCAAAGCATATGCTTTCTAAGTTCGATGTAAAGAACGAAGTGTTTTTTGCTGATATTAATTGGGATTATCTTCTCGATAAATCACAGTTTGCAAAAGTTGCTTTCACCGAACTCCCAAAATTTCCCGCAGTACGCCGCGACCTTGCCATGATGGTAAATGAAGACCTGGCCTTTGAAGCGATTGAAAAAATAGCAGTGACAGAGTCTAAAAAATTATTGCAGGAAGTTTCCCTTTTCGATGTTTACAAAGGCGACAAGATTGAGAAAGGTAAAAAGAGCTATGCAGTAAGCTTCGTTTTCCAACATCCTGAAAAAACCCTGACTGATCAGGAAATTGAAAAGGTAATGAGCCGGTTGATGGGTAAATACGAAAGCGAGTTAGGTGCTGTGATTAGGAAAGCATAAATGTGAAATAACCCGACTTAATTCTATGAATACAAAACTATCAGTTCTAACTATGGCTTTGTTTTTAAATAATCTTTTTGGTTGCACCGGTAATAAAAAAAGTGAACCTGAAACTAAAGCTGATATTTTTCCGACGGAGAAATTTGCTGTAATTCAAGCTAAGTTTAAAGGTAAACCCATAATTGGGTCTATAAATCAGGCATATTCTCATTACAATAAAAAAGAGGAATCCCCCTGGTGTTTGGTTATTTCAATCGGGCTAAATCTTGATAGTTTATATTCTAACGGACTCCCGCTGCCAAGCGAATCGGAAATTGCAAATTCCGAAGAGGATGAATTAGTGAAAATAATAAAGCAAAAAACCACAGCCCATTACATTGGACATGTATTCAACGATACATTTCTTGACGTTTATCTGTATTTGGATGATCCTAAAGCTGTAAATGCATTTTTACAAACTCAAGTAAATAAAAAAGGGCTAAAAAGAGGTTTTGGGTTTACAATAGAAAATGACCCTAATTGGGCAAAAGTAAAGCCGTTCATGAAAGAATAGCACAGCACTAATAACACTTTTTCTTTCTTGATTCTTGGCTCTTGGTTCTTGCTTCTAGTACCCCAAAATCTTCATCATACTTTCCGCAGTTTGCTCTTCAGCAAAAACCTTATAAACAAATTCGCCTTTCTTTTTTTCGTCCACTAAAATATGTGGAGGAGAGGGGAGAAGGCAATGTTTAATGCCACCATAGCCACTTAAAGTATCCTGATAAGCACCGGTGTTAAAAAAACCGATGTATAATTTATCGCCCTGTTTTATTTTGGGTAAGTACACCTGGTTAATGTGCGCATCACTATTATAATAATCGCCAACATCGCAGGTAATGCCGCCCAGGTTTACGTGTTTATAGTCATCATCCCATTTATTAACCGGTAGCATAATAAAGCGTTGCGAGAGGCCCCAGATGTCGGGCAGGTTATTCATCAACGAGCCATCAAGCATATACCATGTTTCGCGGTCGTTTTGGCGCTTTACGCCTAATACACTGAAAATAACACAGCCGCTTTCTCCAACAGTGTACGTGCCAAACTCGGTGAAAATATCCGGCTCATCAACACCTTCGTTATTGCAAA
>CAIYKV010000075.1 GCA_903926855.1 uncultured Bacteroidota bacterium
TCACAGATGATGTAACCAATAGTGGACGAACATTATTATATGCATTAAAGCCATTACTATCTTTTCATCCTTTGTCTATTCAGACCCTGGTTTTGGTGGAAAGAATGCACAAATTATTTCCTGTTAAACCCGATTATGTGGGACTCTCCGTTGCAACTACTTTACAGGAACATATTCATGTGGAGGTTGAAAAGGGGGAGGTGATAGGAGCCTATGTGGTTTAGGGTTTATGGTTTAGGGTTTATAGTTGGTTTTTATGAGGGAAAGGAGGATGAGGAGGGGATGAAAACAAATATTGTGTAACTTGTCATATAAAAGAATTCATTATTAAAACATTCGATTATGGAAGCGGCCATTCAGGAAAAAATCAATATTTGGATTAATGGTAATTACGATCAGGAAACAAAAAATGAGATAGCGAGGTTGCAAAAAGAAGCGCCGGAGGAACTGGCAGATGCTTTTTATCGTGACCTGGAATTTGGTACCGGCGGGTTAAGAGGTATCATGGGTGTTGGTACCAACCGGGTTAATAAATATACGATAGGGATGGCTACACAGGGATTTGCCAATTACCTCAAAAAAACATACGGTAACGAAGAAGTTAAAGTGGCCATTGCCCATGATAGCCGGAATAATAGCCGGTTTTTTGCAGAAACCACGGCCCAGGTATTTGCTGCCAATGGTATCAAAGTATTTTTGTTTGAATCGTTAAGACCCACCCCTGAATTGAGCTTTGCCATCAGGAATCTGGGATGTAAAGGAGGTGTAGTATGTACAGCCTCGCATAATCCTAAAGAATATAACGGGTATAAAGCCTATTGGAATGACGGGGGGCAACTGGTGCCACCCCATGATACCAATGTAATCAAGGAAGTAGAAGCCATCAAAAGTGTAGATGATATAAAATTTACCGGTGGCGATGCAAATATTACAATCCTTGGGAAAGATATGGATAACGCATATATGGATATGGTTAAGAGTCTCAGCGTTTATCCGGATGTGATTGCGAGTGAACATGATTTGAAAATCGTTTATACCCCTATTCATGGTACCGGCATCACCTTGGTGCCGGAAGTATTGAAGCGTTTTGGATTTACAAATGTTACCATCGTTACCGAGCAGGCTACACCAGATGGTAATTTCCCAACGGTGAATTACCCCAATCCGGAAGAAAGCGAAACCATGAGTATTGGGTTGAAAAAAGCAAAAGAACTGAATGCTGATATTTTACTCGGTACAGATCCAGATGCGGACAGGGTAGGGATTGGTGTGAAAAATCATAAGGGTGAATGGGTATTGATGAATGGAAACCAGACGGCTGTACTGGCTTTCAGTTATTTAATCGAGGCCCGCAAGGCAAAAGGAATAGCCCGGCCGGATGATATGGTGATTACAACTATTGTAACTACCGGTATGATTAATCAGGTAGCAGAGCAGAACGGGGTAGCCTGCTACAATGTATTAACCGGCTTTAAGTGGATTGCTGAAAAGATTAAAGAGCTGGAAGGAAAGAAAAATTATGTGATTGGGGGAGAAGAAAGTTTTGGGTTAATGATTGGTAACCAGATACGCGACAAAGATGCCGTAAGTGCAGTAGCCTTAATGTGTGAAATGGCCGCTTATGAAAAGAAGCAGGGCAAAACCCTGTTTGATAAAATGATAGAACTCTATATTAAATATGGGTTCTATTATGAAAACCTGATCAGTATCACCAAAAAGGGAATGAATGGGCAAAAAGAAATTGCAGATATGATGGATGGCTATCGCGCTAATCCGCCGTCATTGATTGCGGGGGCCAAAGTGACCACTTTGCTCGATTATCAATTGCAGAAAGGTACCAACCTGATTACGGGAGAAACTTATCCGATAGACTTACCCAAGAGTAATGTATTGCAGTTTATCACAGATGATGGGTCGAAGATATCAGCACGTCCATCAGGTACGGAACCCAAGATCAAGTTCTATTTCAGTGTGAATGCTAAACTGACACGGAAAGAAGATTTTGATACAGTTTATGATGGATTGAAAGCAAAAATTCATACCATCATCGCAGATATGAAACTCAATTAGCCACAATTAAATTGAAGCGCTAAAGTTTGGTCTTAAAATCCTAAACCATTGTCGTTACCCGGCCCTGGTAATTAGTTCTTCTTTGTATATTCGCTCAGTTATGAGAAATTACGAAGATACTTACCAGCACAAGGGACTAAGACGACAATTGGTTAACCAATTGAAAGAGAAAGGTATTACAGATGAAAATGTACTGGAAGCAATCAATACAATTCCCAGACATTATTTTTTGGATTCTGCTTTTGATAAGATCGCATATGAGGACCGTGCTTTCCCTATCGGGGAGGGACAAACCATTTCACAACCCTATACTGTTGCCTACCAATCGCAATTATTACAGATCAAAAAAAACGATAAGGTGCTGGAAATTGGAACGGGCAGTATCTACCAGGCTACTGTTCTGGCTGAATTGGGCGCCCGTGTTTTTACCATCGAAAGACAAAAAAAATTATTTGACCAGCAGAAAAACTATTATTTCAAAAACAAATACCCCAATATCAAATTCTTTTTTGGAGATGGATTTGAAGGACTTCCTACATTCGGTCCTTTTGATAAAATCATCATTACGGCAGCTGCCCCATTTATCCCCCCCAAATTAATAGCCCAATTAAAACCCGGCGGCCTCATGGTCATTCCCGTTGACGAAGGAGATACCCAACGCATGCTCCGCATAACCAAACAAGATGATGGCACCATAAAAGAAGAAGCCTTCGAACAATTCTCTTTTGTGCCCATGCTTACGGGAAAAAACAGATAAAGCAATTGATAATTAACAATTAACAATTAAAAATTAATAGTTGTTGAGTTGTATAATTCTATTGACTTTATTGTCAACCTGTTTTTTTTAGTATCTAAGTCTGAAATTATTTTAAAGGGCTTGATACTTATACAAAAAAAAGCCGCTCAAAAAATTGAGCGGCCAAAAATTATTAATTATTAATTATCAATTGCCTTATTGTTGTCCCATCATATCTCCTCCGCCAGCATCGGTTTTGGTGCTTTTGCGTTTGAAAAGGGCAACATCAAATTTACCAAAGCGATAGCTGAAGTTCAGACGCAATACCTGTGGGTCTCTTCTTCTTTCACTGGTTTGAGTAAAGTAAACACTTTCTGAATAGGTTTTATATAATTGGGTACGGAATATATCATTCATGCTGAGCGTTAAAGAACCACTTTGTCCTTTTTTCCATGTCCAGTCTTTGCGGATGGCTATATCAAATCCATATTTTGGTAAAACATATCCCTGAGAGGTTGGTTGTGGTGCCCCACCAAACATACCACCGCCTCTGCCTCCGGCAGTAGTATTTCCGGAACTTTGTGGCACTACGCTTTTCGACTGGTAATCTCCGCTAAACTGAATGGATATACCCTTTGGTAATTTGAAATTATTATTCATTTTGCCAAACCAGCTTAACATAGAGTTATCAAGTTGCTGACCGGGTACAGTGGCATTGATTTTAGAATCATATAAATTTACATTCAACATCAGATCCCACCATTTGGTAAGGGCCATTTTATTGGTAAGCTCCAATCCATATGAATAACTGTAATTGGCATTGATGTAAGTATTGAAATAAGCACTGTCGCCTGGGATCAATGCATTTTTATCCCTGTAAACATACCGGGTAATCAGATCGGTGGTATGTTTAAAATACACCGTAGCCAGAAAATTAGCACCCTTGGTATATGCATCATTATATGATACCTCGAATGAGTTGGTGAACTCAGGTTTTAATCCTGCATTTCCGATATTAATATTCTGTGGATCAGAATAATCAGGGAAAGGCATCAGTTGGAAGAAATTAGGGCGATTGATCCTGCGAGAATAATTCAACTGGAAATCCTCTTTTTCATTTATTTTATATGTAATGAATGCACTCGGGAAAAGGCTTAATGGATATTGGATTTTAAAAGTAGCCGAATCAATCCCTTTTTGGTTTAACAGTGTTCCCGTATAGTTAGAACTTTCTGCACGTAATCCGAGGAGATAACTCCATCTGTTTACTTTGAAACTATACGTACTGTAAGCAGCCCAAACTTCGTCATGAAAACGATACTGGTTACTGATCAATGGAACCAATGTATATAAACCTGTGCTGGCATTAAAAATATATTGACTACTCAGGTTAGTAAAATCCCGGATGGCAGATCTTGCTCCGGCTTCAAATTTGCTATCGTCTGAAATAGGATTTTCATAATCTGTTTGAAAAGTATAGTATTTATTCGTTCCGTTTCCGAGGGTTTGTTGTAATACAGGTAATCCCTTCGGAATATTAGAAGGCGTATAGTTTTGGGTATTGATGTCTGCATTACTATTATTCGTGCTTGAATTATAATTGAAATCGGCAGAAATATCATGACCATTTTTCGCAAAATTGTGTTTATAACTCAGTTGTGATCCAAGGTTAGTAAAATTCATATGGGTCATAGTTCCAATCGTATTATACGAGGTATAAACGGATTGAATTGTAGAATCTACTGTTTGGGTCTGGTTATTATTGAATTGGCCTCTGTTATAATTACCTGCGATAGAAAAGGTGTTCCGGTTATCAACAAAATAATCCAATCCGCCACGGAAAAATCCAAAATAGCCCTCATTCTCACTGTGGGTAATATTATGAACCAGACTAGGTGGAACCAGGATATTATTTCTATCGATAACCCCGTCAGAAATAGATTTACGTTGGTTATAACTGCCACTCAGTGATAAGTTGAATTTACCCTGGCGATAGTTTACATCTGCCCCGCCATTTACTTTCCCTCTGGAATCGGCACCGGCCCTAATATTACCGTTGTAGCCGCTTTTGCGATTCTTCTTAAGTACAATATTCAGAATTCCCGCATTACCACCGGAGGCATCATATTTGGCAGATGGATTGGTGATCAACTCTACTTTATCAATGATATCGGAAGGTATCTGGTCAAGCGTAAGGGTAGTAGGGCGACCATCTATAAAAATGGTAGGGGTAGCATTGCGCATGGTAACATTTCCATCAATATCTACATTCAATGAAGGAATGCTTTTCATGATTTCTGTTGCTGTTTGCCCGGTGCTGGTCAGATTTTTGTCTACATTAAATACTTTTCTGTCAATCCCCATTTCAAACTGAGGCTTAGCTGAAGAAGTAACCGTTACATTTCCCAGGTTAGTGGCATCTTCCTCCATTTTTATATTACCCAGGTCCTTGTCGGCCATACCCAGCATTTGTTGCATCATTGCAGATTGTCCGCCTGCAGCCCCGCTGGCATTAGCACCTGCAGCACCGCCTTGGGGCATTTTGATCCCAAAACTCAGGGGTTTTTCCTGTGCTTTAAACCCTATTGCACTGATTTTCAATTTATAGTTTCCGAAAATAGACAAATTTTCAAAGCTGAAATCCCCGTTTGCCTTTGTTATCAGGGTACCTAAAACCACTTCTTTCATCTTTTTAGTGGCGGTATCAAACTTGTTGCCTACCAGTAACACAGTTACTGCTTCAATACCTTTATTGGTTTTGGCATCTACCAATTTGCCATAAAAATGGCCCACATTCAGGTTCTGACCACCTGCTGCACCTGGGCGGCTCATGCCACCGGGGTACTGTGAAAAAGCAGCCAAAAACACGAAATTTAATACAAACAGCACTAAAGATTTTCTCATAATCATACTTATATTATCTATTTAATATTATGCAAAGTTCATGCATTGACTTTTTTCTCCTCTTTTCATTACACCAGCGGTAATATGACAACCTGAATGGATAAAGGTTGAAGTGATAACGGGATAAAGCCCATTTTTATCGGTAGATTACCCTAAAATGCCAAAAAATATCAGTAACAACCCCACTAAAAAACCAAAACAGCCAGCCAGATAAGACAAGCTCCTAAGCTGGTTAAACAATTTCATATTGAATAATTTTTCAATACTTTCTATCGGAATACCTTCTATTTTCTCGCTGATCAGTTTCTCCAGATTCAATTCTTTTTCCAGTTCACCTATATAATTTTTCATAATAACAGGAAACAGGGTTTCCAGTTCAGCCGTAAAAACCTTTTTCAATTCAGCAATGGTTTTATCACCAATAAACATGCTGATCATGGGCATTTGTTCGGCCAGTTTTACCCTTAGAAAATGATCAATATGCTCATCTACCATTGGCAGGATCCGGCTGAAATTTGTGGGATCGGTTAATTTTTGAGTGATTTTCCCAAAAGAAAAAAATTCCATAGCGGCCAGCTTTCCCAGACTTTCTGCGAATTGTTTTTGTTTAGCAGGCAGAATACCCTGGATACGAAAACCCATAAGATTCCAGGCTTTTACAGGATGGAAGAGCAGTCTGATTCCGATCCAAATCGGAAACCACCCAATAAAGGCGCAAATAAGGGGAAGGATGATCCATCCATAATGCATCTCGCTAAAATTTAAAAACCTATAAGGGATACTTATAGGTTTTAATGAAGGGAGAACGAGGGGTCTCGAACCCCCGGCCTTCAGTGCCACAAACTGACGCTCTAACCAACTGAGCTACGCTCTCCGTTTTATCGGGTTGCAAAAATAGTATAATTCAGGATTAA
>CAIYKV010000076.1 GCA_903926855.1 uncultured Bacteroidota bacterium
CGTCCTTCGGACACCCCTTAGAAAAAGGAGGGAAAGTTGGCCTGGCAATATAAATGCCTGAGCCAAGGCATGCCCGTTACACCACTACTTCCTCCCATTTGGACAAGAACGAGTGAAGGACTGATTAAGTAGAGATCGAATCATTTCATTTGCATGAGGGCGGAAATGTTCTTACTACTATAATATTTTATAATACCCATGGGTTCCTTATCACTATAGTATATGCTGAAGAAGTAAACCACATTTCCATTAATATCCGAAAATCTGTAAAAAGATTCTCTTTCATAGTCTCCATCATTATCATGCCCAAAAGTACCCACTCCATTCAATGATTTACCCACTGTTTCTCTGTTTTCTGGATTCGGATATTTCAAAAGTAATTCATGAAGATTCTTCAATTCGCTTTTTAAACTGTCAATTCCAAATTTGTTGTACACAGCCGGCGAAAAGAATAAAACACATTCATCAATCTTGTTCCTTTTCAATAATTGGATAAAGTCTTTCTCTTCTTTTGGTTTTTTTCGTAGCTGGTTAACCGATTCCTCCTCGTTCAAACTTTTTACATGCCGCATTTTTCCCTTTGAATTATATTTTTTGTATTCAATAATTTTCCGATTTACAAAGTGCTGTTCGGAACAAATTTTCCCGTTTGGATAAAACGTTTTCTCGATTTTATGAAATTTATAATTTACCGTATCGGTATAATCGCCCTCAAAGTATCCGTATCTTAAACTCATCACTATATTATTGGCGTAGTATGCAAATCTTTTCTCGGTGAGTTTTTCTTTTTCATTTGATGTTATCTCCTTGGTAAGCAAGCCATTTTCAGAATAAAATTGTAAAAGACCAACCCAGACACCATTTTTTATTGT
Source organism: uncultured Bacteroidota bacterium (assembly GCA_903926855.1). Classification (GTDB taxonomy): domain Bacteria; phylum Bacteroidota; class Bacteroidia; order Chitinophagales; family Chitinophagaceae; genus Sediminibacterium. The sequence continues at coordinate 873 of CAIYKV010000076.1, forward strand.
TCCTTGTTGCTGAATCTGCCCATTCGGATAGTAGTATTTTCGATAGCCAGTTATAGTATCTTTTTCAACTTTAACTTTACCATCAGTATAATATAAGCTTATATGAGCAGTAAATTTATTCGTATCAGCATTTGCATCATTGTTTATGGACGCCTGCCCATTGCAGCTGATGTTACATAGTATTATCCATAGCGCCCATAGCGCACTTTTAAGTTTATCAAAAGAAATAATGATCTGTCTCATTTTACATATTCCATTTACTGTTTAGCTACCTTTCATCTTCACCTTCAGCAGCGCTGTTATGTCTTTTTATTTATTACACCGGCAACGAAAGCACCTTTAAAGCCGCCAGCCAACCAAGTAGGGTAAGTAAATTACGAAAATAATTTACGCGGACCCATAGGGTGGCTTGTTTGGAGATGGCGAGATTTTCGAGTTGTGCCAGTTTAATAATGGTTGGAATGAAGAAGGTGAATGTGCTTATTCTTTCGATCAGAATAATTACTGTTGAGGCAAGCAGCCAATCGTGCCTTGCACCGGTAGATTTAAGCGCAATGGCCAGGTTGGCTATAGTGAGCAACGTAAGCGGTATAGTGGTTACCATTGCCCAAAACCTGCGCCCCACATCGGTTTGGTTGATGGCCTGGGTGTTTACTTTTAAATCGGACCCGAATGGAATGAACCATTGGGGAAGAATAATGCGGGCCTCATAAATCCCTGCGCCGAATGCAACGCCGAGGTTGATTACGTAAAGCCAAAGTAAAATTTCGGGAAGGTTTTGCATAGCTTATTTTCAAATATTTATTGACTATTTCGATATACGAAGTTCTTCAAAAAAATCAAGCTTCTATGAAGTTTAGCGGAACTAAATTAGTTAGCTTTTTATTGCATAGTTCCCTCATCCCCCCGACTGGATTTTCCTTCGGAAAATCCAG
>CAIYKV010000077.1 GCA_903926855.1 uncultured Bacteroidota bacterium
CAATCATATCCAAGTGATAACAGATCAGGTTTGTAGTTGGTAGCAGAAGCGGTTTCATCCAACAGATCCTTATATCCATTCAACTGGCGAGAGTATTCGAAAGAGATGGCTGTTTTATTTGTCAGCTTATATCTTCCACCAAATCCTATTGAATACATATTGTTTGTGTTATTATATCCATAAGGAACCACGTTGTAATGGATGTAAGATGGGATCAATTGCAATGAAAATTTTTCACTGAATTTCCGGGCAATTAATAACTGGTGCAGGAATGAAAATCTGTTCCAGGTAAGATCATTGGGACTAGGTCCGTCTGTTGCATCAATATTCACAAGACCCAGATAGTCGATTGTTACCGGCATATTCTTCTTACCAGTCTGTTGTCTGGTCAAACGAATTTTTGTCCATGTTTCATACTTAGAGTTTCCTGTACTGGCAAAACCAAAATTTAGCCAGTTTTTTACTGAGTAATCAAAAGAAAGGTAAGTAGTAGCTACTCCGGCATTAAACCCGAATAACTGTGCAACATTCTGCCACCCCTTTCCATTATTCCAGATATTGCCAAAGTGGTGACTGATCATAAACTCGAGATTACCCTTACCCGTCATTTCAACACTCTGCATATTGATAATGCGATTTGATTTGAAGGTTGCAGTAGTAACATTCTCTTTTACTTTCGATGAATCGTCTTTCATCAGACCGCCTAACAAGTCATCCTGTCCGGCTGCTTTCAGAAAAAAGCCGCATGCAACGATAAGATATAATAGTATTTTTTTCATAATCTTTATATTGTAAGATTAATTTAATTGGAAAACGATAGTAGCGTTAAGCGGTGTATACTCAGATAATTTTGGTTTTACCAAACCAGGAATATCGATATTATAGTCTTCCGCTTTTACTTTGAATATACAATTGAATGTGGCTGTTTTACCTTTTACTTCCAGTTTTACAGGAGATGAAAAATCTTTGGTAACTCCATGTAAAGTAACCTGTCCGCTAGAGGAGATATTGTACACTCCATCTTTTGTCAGCATATCTTTTGTAAATCCAATCAGTTTTCCTTTATAGGTTGCATTTGGAAACTTATCAGTATGCAGATAGTTTTCATTAAAATGCTCTTCCAGTAATGCATTGTTAAAGTGAAAGGTTTTCATAGGAACCAATAAAGCCACTTCACTGGTTTCTACTTTTAGAACAGCAGTGGCTTCTTTACTGAGAGATGCATAATCGGTATGGGTCTGATCTTTATTGGGGTTAAAGAATATATTCCCGTCCCTGGTTTTATAGGTCTGTGCAGTCAGCATGTTCATGAATAAGATCAGAGCAAATGATAATAATAAGGTTATTTTTTTCATGGAAATAAGTTTTATGTTTTATTGAATGAGTGTTATGATTTTATTGTGGTAATCCCTGTGCAATCCATGCTAAGAAAGTGGCTGTTGTCGTTCCATCCAGGCTAATACTCCCTCCAGGGTGACCTGCGCTACCTGAACTTACCATCATGCTTGAGATAATCGTTTTATCTGCAGATAGTTTTGAATAATCAAGTGTTGGCCCGATACCACCATGGCAAGAACTTCCTTTACAAACTGTTTTATAAATAGGTACAATATTTACCGCATAAGAAACTGGTCCGGTAATAGCTGGTGGAACATAGTTGTCTTTTGCACCTTGAGCTATCCACTGTGCAATTAATGCTGCATCAGCAGTAGTAAAATAAATACCACCTTCTCCTGGGTGACCACCACCGGTAATCATCGTATTAAATACACCAGAACGGGCCAATATAGTTCCATAATATACTGTGTCTAAATGAGAGAACTGAATAGCATTTGTAGAGCTGTTATTATGACAACCACAGGCTCCGGAGGTTACTATCGGTACTATATCATCTCTGAATGAGATACTTGCAACAGAACTAGCTGTTGGCTTTGTGATATCGCTTTTATTGTTATAACAGGCGGAGAACAGCAGAATACCCCCAATCACAGCAATTGATATAAATAGTTTATTCATAAAAATTAATTTTAACAGTTGAAATTATTTGTGGATAATATTTCCGCTTTTTGAATATTTATAAATCCCTGTACCATCCGTTCCATATTTCCAAACATCAGGAATATTAGGATCCAGGAAATACCAGCCTTTGATCAGGGCTACTTCTGAAGGTTTTAATCCACCATCGCTCCAGGCCATACCACCCTGATTAGCAGATGCAAATACTTTGGTGCGTGGATTAGCCAAAATCAAAGTAGAATCTACCCTTGAAAGAACTGAACTGGATGAGTTTAGATTATCTCCTTTAACATAATAGCTTTTCCCATTCGCAGTAAAACAAACTGTGGAATTGGCTCGCAAAGATTTCGGATACATAATATCCATTAATACATCATCATACGTATTCAGCGGACCACGGGTACTGGTAGCAGAAACCGGAGTGCTTACTGTTTTGTATGGGCGGAAGTTGGCATTGGCCAATGTATCAGCGTAGAATGTTTTTACACTATCCTTATAGGCTTTCCAAACTGAAGTAAGCAACGGGTCTTTTAATTGTGTGTAAGAAGTTATTGATCCAGAAGTGGGATTGGTGTAAACAAATGTTACCGTATCAGTGGCACTTACACCCAATAAACCTTTTTTAGCCCAGCCCCCAGTTGCAGTTGCTTCATTATGACAGTTACCGGAAGAACAACCGATATTAATTAAGGTAATAGCAGCTGGTCTGTAATCTTCTACACCTGGAAATTCTTTTGCACCATTCTTTATCCAGTTATAAATAATATTTTTTTCTGTAACCGTTAAATCAACACCATAATTTATTGGCGGCATTGCTTTTGTAAGATCACTGGTGGTAATCAGTTGGTATAACTGACTGGCCTGTGGATTACCCGGAACTACCATGCTTTTAACACTTGCATAGGTATTCAGGTAAGGTTGAATGCCCGTTCCACCATGACAGGTAGAAGTTACGCAGTTGTTTCGAATAATACTAATAACGCTTTTTGTTACTACTATATCATTAATTCCAGGAGTAACATCTGCATTAGGCACTTTGGTAGAATCGTAGAATGGAGAAAACAAAGTTGAGTCCGGTGTATTCACGAATGCGCGGGATACACCACTCGCATTGGTACCATCTTTTTTACACTGAACTAAAAAAACGGTGAGCATTAACAAACAAACCAGGCTGATAATGCCTTTTTGGTAGTAGACCTTTCTTTTCATATACTAATTTTTTTATTAAACGGATATTAGCTTCTGTAATGGCTACTTATCCATACATACGCTGATAAATAACCTTTCAATTCCGACACAAAATTACCTGCGTGTAATTCTGCAATCATTGATAGCACGCATAAGTACCGATGATTCTAATCATACTTGTCTATGTATGAAATCATGTTGGTATAAAAAAGGAATTTGGATTTTTGCATTGAATAAAAATTAATGTCACAACAATATTTTACTCTTTATGAAAAAGAAAATCCTGTACAGTATTCTTGCCATCGTTGTAGTGTTTGCTATTTGGGCAGCATTCAATAAAGAAAAAGCAACTCAGGCAGTTGTAGATCTGGGAATGGCACTAACCTCTTCTATGAAACACCGTAATCCCGCAACGGAAAAAGCAAAATTTGAAATGAGTTCAGATGCTTTTGCTAAGGCATTTAAGGACAATACTGCCGAAGCAACCAAAAAATATATCAACCAGGCTGTTCTGCTGGAAGGGGAAGTAACTACAGTTTCCGGAGTGATTGTTTCCTTTAATAATGTTGCCTGTAATATTGATTCTGCCGATGTTGCAAAACTGGCAGGTGTAAAACCAGGTGCAAAAATCAAGGTACAGGGACTGGTAGTAGGTTATAACGATTTGATGGAAGAAGTTGATCTTGCTCAGTGCACGATTAAATAAATCTACTTCAGAAATACTGATAAAAATCAACGCAATACTCCCGTATTGCGTTGATTTTGTTTAGAAGGTAGAACACTTGAGATATTTCGCTTAATTTAGTTGGTATGATCAAGCGAAATTATTTTTTACTACTGTTCCTGCTGATAAGCCAATTTATTTTCAGCCAAAAGAAATTACCTAATCAAACCAACCTTTCCTATTTCCCTTCTGCCCAAAATTGGGAGAATCGGCTACCTTCTTTTTTTAGTATCGATTCAAACAAGATCCATGAGGCAATTGCGTTCGCAAAATCGGCTGAAACCAAAAATCCACGTAATATGGAGATCAGCCATTACCAGAGTTTTGGAAAAGAACCTTTTGGGGAAGGTATCGGCCCCTTTGCAGAAAGGGGAGACCCAACGGGAATTATTGTATATAAAGGATATATCATCGCCAGTTGGGGTAACCCTTTGCGTTGTGATATGACCCATAGTGTTACCAAAAGTTTTTTATCCAGTGTGATTGGTGTTGCAGTAGATCAGGGACTGATTGCCAATGTTCAGGATACGGTAGCAAAATATGTACCTCCCATTGAATTATTTACTCCGGCACAGGTAAATCGATCAGCCGATCTGATTGGTCAACCGCAATTATTACAACCTTTTGAAACCCCGCATAACAGAACCCTTACCTGGGATCATATGTTGCGACAGGTAAGCGATTGGGAAGGAACTTTATGGGGAAAGCCCGAATGGGCCGACAGGCCTGATCCAGATCCTAAAACATGGATAGGGAGAAAAAGAAATGCCCCTGGTACCGTATATGAATACAATGATGTACGTGTAAATGCACTCGCATTGGCAGCCACCAGCGTATGGCGTCGGCCGCTTCCGCAGGTATTGAAACAATATATTATGGATCCGATAGGGGCTTCGAATACCTGGAGATGGACCGGGTACCGAAATGCCTGGATTGTTTTGGATGGCCAACCGGTTCAATCAGTAAGTGGTGGTGGACATTGGGGCGGCGGCATGTTTATTAATGCATTTGATATGGCTCGTTTTGGGCTTTTAACCCTGCATAGAGGTAACTGGAATGGGAAACAGCTTTTAAGCGAACAATGGGTTAACCAGGCTTTAACCCCTACTCCCGCTAAAACTGATTATGGATATATGAATTGGTTTCTGAATACCGATAAAAAATTGCTTCCGGATGCTCCGGCTAACGCTTTTATGCATATAGGTAATGGGAATAATATCATTTATGTTGATCCGGAGCATGAACTGGTGGTGGTTATCAGGTGGATAGCCGATACAAAATCCATTAATGAAACCATTCGAAAAATACTGGAAGCTTTTCACCAATAACCCGATGGGATTGCTTTTCATATAGAATTTAGCATCTTCTCTGTTAAAAGGCTGGCAGTTTTGTCAAATCCCCCTATTTTTGCGCCCCGGTGTTTTTGCAGTACCTAAACACTTTCTTAGGAAGCGGATGTGGCGAAATTGGCAGACGCACTAGACTTAGGATCTAGCGCCGCGAGGCGTGTGGGTTCGACCCCCTCCATCCGCACAGATTGTAAAAAGAGACAGTTTATAGTAATGAGCTGTCTCTTTTTTATGACCACCTGGGTCTATTGTATTTCTTTGAATGAAGTATGAATTTATTTACTATTCCGTTACTGATCTAAATCAACTACTTCATAAGCCGGCTTCCCATCAACCATAATGGGTTGAAAAATCGAATTATTATACTGCAAATAGGTGATGTTGCTGGCAGTTAGCTGTGTAGCCCCTTCCGGAAGATCATACACAACCGCACCCGGCGGTGCTTCTACTACCATATATCCATTGCTGATTTTAGTATAAAAAATACCTGCGTAATAAAAATACCTTTCATCGTCTACCATAACAACAGAATAGCCATCCGGCATATTGCTGATAGTGGCACTTACTGGTGGAGCTACTACCTGGTATCCATTATTATAAGATTGATAATATACCCCGTCGTCGTAATAATAGGGCTGACTATTAATCATCATTGACAGGGCTCCAATACCTAAAATCGTACTATAAAAACCAAATGGCCTGAATCCACTATAAAAATAGGGTCGGTAAGGATGGTAGGCGTAAGCGTTATAAGTATAATAGCTATGCCCCTGCCAAACAGTGGGTGGTCGTGTATACGGGCGGTGATAAACATTTGCGTGTTGATTTGTATTCACGCTTCGCACAGGGTAAGGGTGTTTTGCAGCTGTCACTTGCGTTTGTGGCCTGGCTACTGTCCTATTCACCATTGCTGAGGGTCTTTGAGCTGTCGGTTTCGAATTTTGTTGAGTTGATCTTTGTACAGATGGTTGCTGGGGTTTTTGTTGTGGAGCCTTCTGTGCCTGCTGTTGTTGCGGCCTTTGCTGCGGTGGTCTTTGGGCTTGTTGCTGTTGTGGCCTTTGCTGTGGTGGCCTTTGCTGTGGTGCTCTTTGAGCTTGCTGCTGTTGTGGTCTTTGTTGTGGTGCTCTCTGGGCTTGCTGCTGTTGTGGTCTTTGTTGTTCAGGTGGTCTGTTTTCTTTATGCTGTTCCTGCGCAACAACTTCTGTAATTTGGATAACCAATATACAAATCATTATCACTCTAAACCCAATGCCCATTTTATCTCTGATTCTTCTCATAATACAAGTATTATATAAATATTCAATCCTAAGTACAATATGTATGCCCAGTTCATATAAAATGTAATACATGAAACATTCCTCTGGTAAACTGTAAATGCCAGGCAGTTATATTCTAAAAAAAACATTTTTGCCAGTAAGACCTGTGTATTTATAAATTTTTAAGCATTTCTGATTGTTTAATCATAAAATATCCTACTTTTCAGTACCCCCAATTGTAAGACTGGCTATCAACCGGTCTTTAAACTATTTTGGTAAGTAACCTTTAATCCCCCCGTTCTGCAAAAGGGTTTACTGATAATAGTATATATTTTCTTTTCCTGCATCCGATTGTTTGCTCAGGAAACAATTCCTATTGCTGATAAATCAAGCTATCAAAATCTGGGAAGGGTCGCAACTTGGTGGATAGATTCAAGTGCAGTAAAGAACCTTGAAGCAGTCCGGCAGGAATATGACAAGGGGCAATTCAAAACGATTCAGGAAGATATTCCCTCCTATGGCATTATACATTCAGCCTTATGGATGCATACCCGCTTTCAAAATTCAACTGGCGAGAAAACATACCTGATCATTGAGAATCCGAATATCGATTCGATTGATATTTATGTAAAACAGAGCGGAACTTACCAGCTCTCCCGATTGGGAAGTAAGGTTTTGCCGGATGCCAGTCTTTTTACCGCCAACCTCTTTAGCTTTTCCATTCCTGCTTCAAAAGATACAATAGATATCTGGATTAGGTCTGTAACCCATACCTCCATGATTTTTCCGGCTTCGCTGGGCACATCAGATGGTGTGATCAATCATTTTCTTTTAAACTTTACGCTGGAAGGAGTGTTTGCCGGTATTGTATTTGCATTATTCCTGTATAATTTATGTCTGTTTATATGGACCCGGGATAAAAACTATGGATACTATATAGGATACCTTTTATTTCTGGGTGTGTATGTATTGTTTTATATCCGGGGGTTTTCACATTTCTGGGGAGAGGAAGCTTTTCGGCTAATGAACCGCTATGGTTATTCTCTTGCTGCCGGTGGCAATCTTTTTGCTTTGCTTTTTGCCTACTCATTTCTGAAAGTAGATATCTATGCGCCCTCAATGGTAAAACTGCTGAAATGGTACGGAAACTTATTGGCGATTTACATTGTATTCAATCTTTTGGTATTGAACAGTACCAGCGTATTGCTGATTCAATTGGTTGGTTTTACACTCCCACTGATCATTTTACTTACTGCCATTAAAGTGTATCGCAAAGGATACAAGCCTGCTATTTTCTTTATTTCTGCCTGGGGCTTTTTGTTTGCTGGAGTTTTATTATACACAGCTTCTATTTCAAGCCTGATTCCCGCAAAACCCTGGACATTTCATTTTGTATCTATCGGAGCATCCATTGAAATGATCATGCTGTCCATGGCATTGGGTTACCGGATTGTATTACTGGAAAAAGAAAAAAACCAACTGCAGCAAAATACACTCGAATTGATTAGATCACAAAACAATCTGCTGGAAGAAAAAGTGAATGAACGAACCATTGCACTCCAGGAAAGTAACCATGTAAAAAATAAAATTCTCAGTATTATCGCACATGATATACGCACTCCATTTAGTTCGCTGGAAAGTTTATTGTTTGCGCTGGATAATGAGATGATCAGGCCGGAAGACAGTAAATTAATGTTTGAGAAGATCCGCCAAAATGCAAAAAATTTATCCGGTTCATTGAATAATTTGCTGAGCTGGTCGCTTTCTCAAATGAATATGATCAGTACCACAAAAGAAAGACTGAACCTGAATGATCTGGTTGTATCGGTTACCGGTTTATATACTGACACTGCTATTGGAAAAAAGATTACCCTGTTGAATCAAACGGATGAAACACTTTTTGTAAGTGCCGACCAAAACCAGTTAAGACTCATCATTCGCAACTTAGTGGAGAATGCCATTAAATTTTCCTATGCTGGTGGAACCGTTAAAATAGGCACCCGGGCAAGTAATGAAAAAGACACAATAGAGATTTTTGTTTCTGATGAGGGAAAAGGGATTTCACCTGATCTCAAAGAAAAAATTTTTAATAAAACCCATTTTCAATCTCAATACGGCACCAATAATGAAAAAGGCACAGGCCTTGGTCTGCAGATATCCTTTGAATTTGCTGCACTTAATGGAACAGAATTAAAAGTAAATACCGAAGAAGGGAAAGGAACTACTTTCTACTTTCAATTGCAGCTATCCTAAATCATATCTTGTTACCAAGCCGGTTGAAAACAAGATTTACGGATACCGGAAAATAGCTGGATTGCTTTTGCCAGTTGCCCGTATTTTCTTCTGGCATATTTCTAGGCAATCATATAGTTTACTAAGAAATAAACAAATTAAATATATTTATCTGTATAAATAGATATAAATTAAACACTTAAAATGAATTAAACAGAATGTAACCTGATTGGCCATTTACCAAAGAGTAGCCCTGAAGAAGCTTTTCTAAGTTAGCTAAATTCTCCGCTCTCCATTTAGGCCAATCCCTTACCTTTGCAGCCCAAATTTTAAGAATTATAAATTCATTATCATGGCGTCTGTTACGAGAGAGAATATTGGTTTATTGAACGACAAACTGACTGTTCAATTAAGCAAAGAAGATTATTATTCAGGTTTTGAACAAAGCCTAAAGAAATATGCAAAAACGGCTAATATTCCAGGGTTCCGTAAAGGAATGGTACCTGCAGGCCTGGTAAAGAAAATGTATGGACAGGGTGTTTTTAGCGACGAAATTCTTCGCAAAGTAGAAGCAGAATTGAATAGCTATCTGGATCAGGAAAAATTGGAAATATTTGCCCAGCCCCTGCCTTTGGATAATGATGCTGCCAAACTGGATATGAATGCCCCGGTTGATTATACATTCTCATTTGAAATCGGGTTAAAGCCGGCTTTTGAAATAGATCCGAAAAACATAAAAGTTACCCGTTATAAGATTATCGTTACCGAAGAGATGGTGCAGGAAGAAGTAGAACGTTTACAGATCCGTAATGGAAAAATGAACGAGCCTGAAACCGTTACCGGTGATGATAATGTTTTGAATGTAACCTTTATTGAATGTGATGCGGATGGAAATGAAATAGAAAATGGCGTTCGCAAAGACAATTCCTTATTGGTAAAATATTTTGAAGAAAATTTTCGCAAAAATTTCCTGGGTAAAAAACTGGGAGACGCTGTTGTATTACAACTAAGCAAAGCTTTTGAAGATAAAGAAAAAGAAGCCATATTGGGCGATCTGGGTCTTACCAAAGAAGATGGCGACAAATATTTCAAATTACAGATCACCAAACTGGGTCTCGTTGAAAAAGCAGACCTAAATGAAGAGTTTTTCCTGAGCGTTTACCCCAATACTGAAATCAAAACAGAAGCGGATTTCCGCGCTGCAGTAAAAACGGAAATAGAAGGCCATTTTGACCAGCAATCCCGTAACCAGGTTTTTGACCAGGTTTACCATCACCTGCTGGATCATACGCCAATGGAATTCCCTGAAAACTTTCTGAAACGCTGGCTGCAAACTGGCGGGGAACAACCCAAAACTGCCGAAGAGGCAGAAACGGATTATCCCAATTTTGCCAACCAACTGAAATGGACCCTGGTAAGCAGTAAGATTATCCAGGATAACAAAATAGAAGTGCTGCCCAATGATATCCGTGATTTTGCCAAACAGCAATTATTCAGCTATATGGGCGGTCAACTGGGCGCCCTGGGCGATAATCAGCAATGGGTTGACGACTATGCCAACCGCATGATGCAGGACAGAAAATTTGTTGAAGACAGCTACCACCGCATCAGTACCGATAAAATGTTTAACCTGCTGGAAGGTCAGGTTACCGCCACCGAAGAACCTATCAGCGCTAAGGATTTTGCTGAAAAACTTCACCATCACCACCATTAACCAGAATGGTTTATTGTTTAGGGTTTAAGGTTGTGAATAGTTAAAGGTTGGAGGTTGTGGATAGTTGCTGTTATACTGCCAAGGCTCAAACCATCAACAACCCCGAACTAGCAGTTTATTGTTTGGGGTTTAGGGTTCAGGGTTGTGTATAGTGAAAAGTTAGGAGTTGTTCATAGTTACCGTTTTTAGAGAGAGGCAAGTGAATGAGTCTGCCAGCCAAACCCATTTACCATCAACAACCCTTAACTATAAACCAAAAACAACCTTAAACCGAAAACCATAAACACTCCCAAACCAACTCCAAACTAAAAACCCCAAACCACCAGAGCACCTGACTACTTGTCGCAAATCGCTATTTGCACAGTATTTGTCATTAGAAATCATTCTTGAAATGGCAAATCACTTATCTTCAAAGCGAAAATCATAGCAAATGAACCTCGGAAAAGAATTTGAACAATATGCGGTAAAGCACAGGGGCATCAGTAGTGCCACCCTGCACAATTACCAGCAAAACGGAATTACCAATCTTACCCCTTACATTATTGAAGAAAGACCATTGAATGTAGCCAGCATGGATGTATTCAGCCGGTTAATGATGGACAGGATTATTTTTCTGGGTGAAGGTATCAATGATTATGTGGCCAATATTGTAACGGCGCAATTATTGTTCCTGGAAAGCACCGACAGATCGCGCGATATACAGATGTATATTAACAGTCCGGGTGGTAGTGTATATGCTGGACTGGGTATTTATGATACCATGCAATTTATCAGTCCGGATGTAGCCACCATTTGTACCGGTATGGCTGCCAGTATGGGTCAGATTTTATTGTGTGCGGGTGTACAGGGAAAACGGACAGCATTAAGACATAGCCGTATCATGATTCACCAGCCAAGTGGTGCGATTGGCGGACAGGCAACAGATATTGAGATCACAGCAAGAGAGATCAAAAAATTAAAATTGGAACTTTATGCAATAACTGCACATCATACTGGTAAAGATGCCGAAACCATTGCGCAGGATAGTGATCGTGATTTTTGGATGACCGCGCAGGAAGCCAAAGAATATGGATTGATTGATGAAGTATTATTGACCAACCCAAGGAAAGAAAAGAAAAGCTAAACAGCAGCTAAGTTCATTAGACTAGTTGATTAGAAGTATCTGTCATTAACAACATAAAAATTTGTATACATGTTTAATGCAAAATATATAGAGAGTCCTTTCAGAATGGATGACGAAGAAGAAAATGAGCCCAAAGAAGAAAAGCAGGAGCCTATGGGCAGTTTTATGATGAAGAAAATGGAGAAACTTTTCTTCGAAAAAAGAGTCGTTTATCTATGGGGTGTAGTGGATGATAAATCTGCCAGAGATGTTGTCAGCAAATTATTATTACTGGATGCCGATAAACCCGGAACAGAAATTAAGTTCTGTATTAACAGTCCAGGTGGCGTTGTAACCAGCGGTATGGTAATTTATGATACCATGAAACTGATCAAAAGTCCGGTAAGTACTACCTGTATGGGACTTGCAGCCAGCATGGGATCTATTTTATTAAGTGCGGGAGAAAAAGGGAAAAGATATATCTATCCGCATGGAGAAGTGATGATACACCAACCCAGTTTAGGGGGTTATTTTCAGGCAAATAGTGCTGATATAGAAATACAGGCTACCCAGATACGCAAAACAAAAGAATTAGGCGCTAAAATACTGGCCGACAATTGTGGTAAATCAGTAGAACAGATCATGAAAGATTTTGACCGGGATTATTGGATGGATGCGGAAGAAGCAGTGAAATATGGCATTGTAGATGCTGTTTTGAGCAAAATCTAGCAGAAAAACACCCATTTTCGCCCCTTTCATCGATTAAAATCTCTAATAAGTACATTCTGTGCTAAATTTGTAATAGCCCTGAAGCATATCTCAGAGGCTAATTTAGATATTATGGCAAAAGCTTCTTCTCAATTACATTGTTCTTTCTGTGGCCGTAGCCGCGATGAGGTGAAAATACTCATTGCCGGACAGGATGGGCATATCTGTGAGAATTGTGTGGAACACGCCCAGGAAATTATTGAACAGGAACTGAATACCAAACAGGAAACAGCCGTTAACAGTGCCCAGAATTTTAAGCTGAATGTAAGACGCCCTGCAGAGATCAAAAAATTTCTGGATGAATATGTGATCGGACAGGATGAAGCCAAAAAAGTACTTTCTGTTGCGGTATATAACCATTACAAAAGGGTTAATATCAAACCACAACAGAATGATGATGTTGAGATTGAGAAGAGCAATATCATTATGGTGGGTGAAACCGGAACAGGAAAAACCTTATTGGCAAAAACCATTGCCCGCCTGTTGAATGTGCCTTTCGCAATAGTAGATGCCACTGTTTTTACCGAAGCCGGATATGTTGGTGAAGATGTAGAGAGTATGTTAACCCGTTTATTACAGAATTGTAATTACGATGTTACCGCAGCAGAAAGAGGAATTGTATATGTTGATGAGCTGGATAAGATTGCCCGTAAAGGAGATAACCCTTCTATTACCCGCGATGTAAGTGGGGAAGGAGTACAGCAAGGTCTTTTGAAAATGCTGGAAGGAACAGAAGTATTGGTCCCACCACAGGGAGGCCGTAAACATCCCGAACAAAAAATGATCAAGGTTGATACCAAGAATATATTATTTATCTGTGGGGGAGCATTTGACGGAATTGATAAAGTGATTGCCCGCAGGGTAAATACCAATGCCATCGGATTCAGCGTAAACAAAGAAGAACAGGAGCATCAAAGAAAAAATCTTTTGCAGTTTATCAATGCACAGGATTTAAAGAGTTTTGGATTAATTCCGGAATTACTGGGACGTTTACCCGTAATCACTTACCTGAACCCGCTCGATAAAGAAACGCTCCGCAATATTCTGACCGAACCCAAAAACTCATTGATTAAGCAGTTTACCCGCTTATTTGAATTAGAGGGCATCGAATTAAAGATAGATGACGAAGTACTTGATTTTATGGTGATTAAAGCCCTTGAATACAAGCTTGGCGCCCGCGGATTACGGAGTATCTGTGAGAGTATTTTAACCGATGCTATGTTTGAATTACCCGGCACCGGAGCCAAAGACCTCCATATTACCGTTGATTACGCAGAACAGATGTTCGGAAAAAGTAAACTGAGTATACTGAAAGTTGCCTGATAGGTATCAAAAACATCATTATAACCAAATTACAAGCGATGGGAATAACTTCTTATCGCTTTTGTTTTTTCCGCCAGTAATATTGTACTGGAAAAAGAAAATCTATAACAAAATCTATTATATGAACGAATTAGTTGAACGCCTGATCAAAGAAGCAAACCTGGATGCCAAACAGGCACAGAAAGCGATTGAAACCATCGCCAGTTTTGTAAAAGAAAAATTTCCCATGCTGGGCGGTGCCGTTGACCAGATATTTACTTCTGGCGCAAAAGAGGACCAGGGGATTTAATCATCCAACCAGCTGTTTCAAAAAATGGACAAAAAAGTCATTGGACAATTTAACCATTGAACAGTTTATAATCAAGAAATGAAAAGCTGAACAAGTTCATTTTGACCCCCCTTCATCATAAAGCATCTTAACCGTAAACGAGCTCCCCATTCCCGGTTCGCTTTCCAAAAGCAGTTCTCCCCCATTTTTGGTGACAAGATCATTGCATAACATCAAACCAAAGCCGGTTCCCTTTTCCAGTAAGGTACCTTTTGTTGAATAATATTGTCTTGCATTTACTTTTTGGATGGCCTCACTGGTCATGCCAATACCAGAATCCTTAACGGTAAGAAAAATAAAGTTATCAGCTCGTTTTGCTGAAAGTGTAATCAGTCCCTTTTCAGGAGTGAATTTAATGGCATTACTGATCAGGTTTCTGAAAACGATACGTATCATTTCTTTGTCAGCAATCATGGTAAGTAAAGGGTCAATCGTATTTTGAAAACGGATATGTTTGCCATCTAACTGAACCCGGTGTTCTTCTTCCAGTATGCTGATTAGTTCGTACAATTGAATTGGGATTTTCTCATTGCTTTTGCCACTCATATGTCCTTTTATCCAAAACAAAAGATTATCTAATAGCGAAGTAGTACCCTGGTATTGTGCTTCGAGTTGTTGAAGAAGACTGGTAGTATCTTCCGGAGAAATCATACCGTGGTTCAATAGGTTTAATATCCCTTTTGTATTAACCATTGGGGTTCTCAGGTCGTGGGAGATGATAGAAAGTAGTTTGTTTTTTGTATTATTTTCTTCTTCCAGCAATAAATTCTTCTGAGATACCTCCTTATTCAATTGATCAAGTGAGTTCGCATTTTTCTCGATGATTGCATTTTTCTTCCGAAGCTCCTTGCCAAAAAATCGCTGCCTTTGGTAATTAACCAGTGCTAAAACAGCAAATACGGCAACAATAATCAGGATAAAAGTGCCCACAATGATAATCGTCAATTGTTGTTTTGCTACCCGTTTGGTTATGAGCACTTCATTCTCCGCATTCAGTTTTAGCAAATCCTGGCTTTTAATTATGTCAATGTAATTAAATGCATACCCCTTTTCATTGTCTATCTGTGTCTGTAAAATATGCACCAGAGAATCCTGCCATATGCCGGCTTCGCGGTTATCTTCCTTTTTGCGATAGCTCTCTACTAATTTGGTGGCAGCTTCTTTCAGCAAATTAGATGCTCGTATAATGGCTGCATTATCATAGGCAAGCCTCGAAAAATAAATAGCAGAATCAGGGTGATTATTTTTTGATTGAATAGAAGCGATTGCCAGCAGATTTAAGGCTTCCCCATATTTATCATTCAGTACTTTATCTAAAGCCATAGATTTTCGGAAAAAATACGCTGCGTTGGATAGCCTTCCTTCCTTTTCTTCCAGTAAACCCAGGTTATAAAAAGATTTTTTTTCGCCGTATACATATTTTTCATCAACACTAATCTGTAATGCTTCTTCAAAATATTTTTTAGCGAGGGGGATTTTTCCAAGATCCATTTCTATCAACCCAATACTATTTTTAATATTGGCTATCTCGTTCCTTTTATGCAGGGATGCATATACCTGAAGCGTTTGATTGAATAACGCCAAAGCCTCTTCTGTTTTTTTCTGTTCCTGTAAAGAAGCGGCAATCTCTTTACCAGCGCGGGCAATATTGAAAGTGTCCTTTAGGTTTTGGAATAGACGCAATGATTTATAATAAGTAGCCAACGCTCTTTTTTCAAACCCATTTTGTTGAAAAATTCCTGCTTCATAGAGATAGGCAACCGCAAGCCCTTTTTGATAATTGATAGAAGAAGCCAGGTTTTCAGAAGCAAAAAGAATACTCATTGAACCCGCTACATCAAATCTTTTTCGGGTAAATGCAGCTTCATTTAATGAGTCCACCTTGCTAATTGCAGATTGAGAATCATTTTCGGTGCCATAAGCAACTGTACAACAAAATACTAAGCAACACCATACCAGCAGAGAGATATGTTCTTTACAGATTTTGTTCACGTGGTTTCAAGGATAAGAAAAGAAAGTTACTTAATAAACAGTTATTAAATAAGAAAAGCCCTCATAAAGAGGGCCTTCGGTATTCAACAGGCAATCGAAAGAACTTAACCATGCAGAACCTCTCTTGAGATCACCAGTTTCTGTATCTCGGAAGTTCCCTCACCAATAGTACACAATTTTGCGTCACGGTAGTATTTCTCAACAGGAAAATCTTTTGTATACCCATATCCGCCAAATATCTGGACCGCATCGTTGGCTGTTTTGACTGCTATTTCGCTGGCAAAATATTTAGCCATAGCCCCTTGCTTGGTTACTTTTTCGCCACGGTTTTTGAGATCACAACTCTGCCAGACCAAAAGATCCGCGGCCATAATCTCCGTAGCCATATCGGCCAGTTTAAAACTGATTCCCTGAAAATTGGCAATGGGCTGATCAAACTGGTGTCTTTGTTGCGAATACTTCAATGCTGCTTCATATGCTCCTTTTGCTATACCGATAGAAAGTGCCGCAATAGATATCCTTCCGCCGTCTAATATCTTCATTGCCTGGTAAAATCCCTCACCCACTTCTCCTAATCGATTGCTATCCGGTATTCTGCAACCATCAAATATCATTTCTGCGGTTTCGCTGGCCCGCATTCCCAGTTTATTTTCTTTTTTTCCCGCGGCAAAGCCTGGTCTGCCTCTTTCTATCACAAATGCAGTAGAATTATTTTTGGTTCTGGGTTCTCCGGTTCTGCAGATAACCACCGCCAGATCGCTACTGATACCATGTGTGATCCAGCTTTTGGTACCCTCAATGATCCAGTCATTTCCCTCTTTTCTCGCCGTCGTTTTCATATTACCCGCATCACTGCCGGTATTGGGTTCAGTCAAACCCCAGGCACCAATCCATTCCGCATTTGCGAGCTTAGGCAGCCATGTCTGTTTTTGCTGTTCCGTACCAAAACTGAGAATATGATTGGTGCAAAGAGAATTGTGTGCAGCCAAACTCAGACCAATAGAACCACAAACTTTAGCGATCTCCTGTATAATTACATTGTATTCAAAATACCCTAAACCGGCTCCCCCATATTTTTCCGGTACCAATACACCCATCATTCCCAACTTCCCCAACTCCTTGAAAACAGTAATGGGAAATACCTGTTGCTCATCCCATTCCATAACATGTGGTTTAATATACTGGTCGGCAAAATCCCTGGCAGTTTGTGCCACCTGCTCCGTTAATTCAGTTACCTGGAAATGCATAGGTTTGATTTAAAAAGAAATGGAGGTTACCTAAACTCAAGCAATCGTTATCGGCAACCTCCAAAAACAAACTACCATTAGTTAGCTTTCAAAACAAAAATAGGGTAATTTGCTAAATCCACTCAAATTTATTCTGGAGGAGATGAAATGTCGACATGTGGCAAAATCTTACTGAAAAGGGAGTCGTTAATAAAAACAATCTTTCGGAGGTCGGCTACCTGATGATACGCTCCATATTGCTGCCTGAATACTATAATCGCTTTGGCTACATCCTGCGAAATCCCGGTTCTGTCTGCCAATTCATTCGCTGTTACCCTGTTCAAATCCAATTTGGGGAGGGTTGAGGGGTTTATTTGTAAATAGGGAAGAATGCACTGAAACACGGAATCTGTAATCCCAAACACTTTTTTCACCTGTTCCGGCTTACCAAAACCTCCGATTCTTTCCCGATAATGCACAATCCGATTTGCGAGAACATCACCGATTCCCGGAAGGGATTTCCAATTTTCCGGACTGGCTGTATTGATATCAATAAATACGGGTATTTTTTTCTCATAGAAACCGCTTGTTCTCTCCCAAGATCGTTTAGGCAAATTGGCTTCCCGTAGATCATTATTATCAGCAATCCGAACAAACGGGATTAGCCTGTCAGCATCTTTCCCTGAAAGTCCCCATATTTTCCGAAGATCTTCGGGGTGCTTAAATCTTCCTCCCTTATTTCGATAATTTAGAATGGTGGCCGCTGTTCGGGAACTCAGTCCCAAACGTCTCCATTCTTCCCAGGTAATCAGATTAGGATCAAATGGAAATTCCTTCTTTGCTATTTCTGTATTGCGATCTATGTTGGATTCGGGTAATTCACTACTATCCTTTTCAGTATAGTCCTTTTTCCTATCCTGAACAAACGCTTGTAATAAGGGGTCAATAACGGGGGGCTCTCCCTTATCAGGAATCAGATAGGGCAG
>CAIYKV010000078.1 GCA_903926855.1 uncultured Bacteroidota bacterium
AAACATTTATTCAAATTAGAATATCATTTTTAGCGTAAAAACCTACATTCGGGCTAAATATTCACCAAAATGTAGTTTATGAGAAGACTGATGCTTCTAAGTTTTTCGCTTTTACAGGTACTTGTTTCTTTCGCCCAAAAAACCATCTCAGGTAAAATAACCGATGCAAAATCCGGTTCGCCTTTAACAGGTGTATCTATTAAAGTAAAATCTTCTCAAAAACTCGCGGTAACCAATGAATCGGGTGTTTTTAAGATTCTGGCCGAGCCCAAAGACCTGCTGGAAATAAGCTATGTAGGGTATTCTTCCCTAACAATTAAAGTAGGTGCGATAACAGAATTCTCTATTAAACTGGAATCTGCCACATCAGATCTGGGTGAAGTGATCATGGTGGGTAGTCGGGGTGCAGCCCGCTCCAAAGCAGAATCTCCTGTTCCCGTTGATGTTATCAACCTAAGCCAGGCACAAACCACGGCTAAACCAGATCTGATGTCTCAGTTAAATATGTTGGTTCCTTCCTTCAATTATAATAAACAAAGTGGTGGTGACGGTTCAGATGCGATGGACTTTGCCAGTTTACGTGGACTGGGATTTGACCAAACCCTGGTACTCATCAATGGAAAAAGACGTCACCAGTCAGCTTTTGTTAACCAGGTAGGTACCCGAGGCAGAGGTAATTCTGGTACTGACCTCAATTCAATTCCTGAAGCCGCAATCGACAGAATAGAAATCCTAAGAGATGGCGCTTCTGCTCAATATGGGTCAGATGCCATTGCCGGTGTGATCAATATCATTTTGAAAAAAGATGTTAAACACCTGAATATCACTACCGGTGTCAGTGGGTTCTATGATCATAAATACAATTCTTTGAATAGTGTTGATCCATCACAATTTTATACAGGAAGTCAAATAGATGGTAAAACTGTAACTCTGGGTGTTGATTATGGTTTACCCCTTGGCAAAAACGGTGGTTTCCTGAATCTGGGAGGTAATTTCATGAGTCAGGGTAAAACTTATCGTGCTGAACCTGATACCAACTGGACAACCAATTCCAAAGCCCTCTCTCCCAATACCTGGAGAAGAGCGTTTGGTGATGGATCTGTTATTTCCGGTGGCGGAATGGTAAATGCTGAAATTCCATTGGCAGGCACACATACCAAATTCTATTTCTTTGGGGGATATAATTACAAGCTTTCCAGTGTATATGCATGGACTCGTAATTTTCCAAGTAATATCAAGAAATTCCCAACGGATCTGAATGGTAACCTGATTTTTGTACCGGATATAATGCGCAAAACCGCTGCCGGCGATGTGTTTTATAATCCCCAGGAAAAAGTACATATCGCAGATGGCTCTTTTGCCATGGGCTTTAAAGGATCTTTTGGGAATGGTTGGGACTGGGATATCAGCAATGTAACCGGGTATAATGATTTTCATTATTTTGGTTATAAAACATTCAATGCTTCCTTAATGCCTTACGCTACCCAGGCAACCAAAACCGATTTTGATGATGGGGGATTCTCCTTTTTACAAAATACAGCGAATGCAGATGTAACTAAGAGATATAAAAATGTAGCTGAAGGATTGACGCTTTCAATGGGTACTGAATTCAGGTATGAAAATTATAAGCTTTATGCAGGTGAATTGGCTTCTTACAGTAATGGGGGTGCCTATTATATCAATGGTGGCGGACCCATTTATAAGAACTCTGGGTCTGAAGGATATCCTGGTTACCAGCCTGGTGATGCAGTAAATGCCAGTCGTACCAATGTAGGTGGCTATATAGATGTTTCATTGGATGTTACCAAGGAATGGTTAGTAAGCGCCGCTGCAAGATTTGAGAATTATTCTGATTTCGGATTTGTTAACACCTATAAATTCGCTACCCGATATAAGGTAACAGATAATTTTAATCTGCGTGGTTCATTAAGCACCGGCTTCAGGGCCCCTTCTCTGCAACAGATCAATTTTAGTAATACCAATACCAATATCATCGCCGGTCAGTTAGTATATGTAAAACTGGCGCCTAATTATAGTCCCATTACACAGGCCGCCGGTGTACCTAAATTAACACAGGAAGAATCCACCAATGGTAGTTTGGGTTTTAGCTGGAAACCAGTCAGGAACCTCACTTTCACGGTTGATGGATACTGGGTTAAAATGAAAAACCGAATTGTAATTACAGGTAATTTTGATGGATCTATTCCTGCCATTGCCCCTTATCTAACCCAATACAATGTTAGCTCGGTTAACTTTTTTGCCAATGCAGTGAATACGACCAATACAGGAGTTGATATCGTAACAGATTATACCAAACGTTGGGGCAAAAAAAGATTTACTGCTTTACTCGCTGGTAATATCCAGAACATAACGATCGACCAGGTAAATATTCCGGCTCCATTAAATGGTTCTTATGCTAATCAACAGGCATTCTTTAGTACCAGAGAAGCTGCTTTCTTAAAAGCGTCTGCTCCCAAGGCAAAATTCTCTCTTACACTTGAATATGCAGTTGATAAATTGGCTGTTGGTACTCACCTTACTTATTTTGGTCAACTTACTACACAAGGATTTGGCTATTCCAGCTTGCCTGGTGCAGCAGCGAATGGTCCGGGTGGAGCAGGCATTTCCGATTCCGGCAATGGTTGGGATCCTTATGTAACTACTGACGATGGAAAATCAGTGGTACCTGAGAACTTTTTATTTCATGGTAAAATGACAACAGATATTTACCTGTCATACAAATTCACTAAGAAAATCGGTTTAATGGCGGGTGTTGATAATATTTTCAACGTACATCCTGATCAGGCGGTTACAGCAGGTGCCAGACAAAGTTCATGGGGTGATAGTGAATCTGGCGGACCCTTTGATGCAGTTCAAATGGGATTTGATGGATTGAGAATGTTTACCAAACTTACTTTTAGTTTCTAGCAAACAAAAGGGAATAATACAAAGCCATTTTGATGGATTGCAAATAATCTGCAATACATTAAAATGGCTTTTTCTTTAAAAACGATTAGCATTCAGGCAAACTAAGCGGAATATGAATCGCCAATCCGCCATCCGCTGTTTCTTTGTACTTGCTATTCATGTCCAATGCAGTATCCCACATGGTTTTGATCACTTTATCCAAACTTACTATTGCATAATCAGGTGAACTTTGTAATGCCAGTTGAGAAGCCGTAATGGCTTTGATGGCGCCCATAGTATTTCGCTCTATACAGGGTATCTGTACCAGCCCTCCTATCGGATCACAGGTCAACCCCAAATGATGTTCCATCGCAATTTCTGCCGCCATCAATGCCTGTCTTTGTGTTCCGCCCATACATTCAGTTAAGGCAGCTGCAGCCATTGCAGAAGAAACCCCTATTTCTGCCTGACATCCTCCCATGGCAGCCGAAATAGTGGCTCCTTTTTTAAAAATACTGCCTATCTCCGAAGCAGTTAATAGAAAGCGAATGATCTTTTCATCACTGTTTCCATCGCAAAAAACAATATAGTATTGCAGTACTGCCGGTATAACACCAGCCGCTCCATTGGTAGGTGCTGTTACCACTCTTCCAAACGATGCATTTTCTTCATTCACAGCCAGTGCAAAACAACTTACCCAGTCTAGCGTATATTTAAAACCATTCCCGCCTTTTCTGATAGATTCGATCCATCCTTCATAATCAGGATAGCTCTGGTGATTAATTAATCGCTTATTCAAATCAAATGCCCTTCTCCTCACCTGTAATCCACCAGGTAATTCTCCCTGTGCATGAGATCCCCGATAAGTACAATCCCTCATCGATTTCCAAATCTGTAATACTCCATTCTTTGTTTCAGGTTCTGCTCTCCAGGCCGATTCATTTTCCATCACTACCTCATGGATAGCCATCCCGGTTTTCATGCACCAGTGTAACAGATCATCAGCTGTATTAATCGGGAAAGGAAGATCAATCACCGCTTTGCCTCCATTCGATTCTCCTTCTTTTACCACAAATCCACCTCCCACTGAAAAAT
The DNA here is from genome assembly GCA_903926855.1 of uncultured Bacteroidota bacterium. Lineage (GTDB taxonomy): Bacteria > Bacteroidota > Bacteroidia > Chitinophagales > Chitinophagaceae > Sediminibacterium. The sequence continues at coordinate 4,003 of CAIYKV010000078.1, forward strand.
ATGTTTCACAAAAATGTTCCCCGTTTTTCAGACTTACCAGAAAGGAAAGTCCATTCGGATGAAACGCAAGGGTTTCATTGTATAAAAATTGCACCTGTGTAGCAACCGGAAAATCAATCCATTTTTCTCCATTCAAATGCAATTTGCTTTCCTGGGTGATGGCATTTATCTTGGGTGTAATACTGTTAACATCAATGGTAACCGGATCTTCCCCGCAAAGTCCCAGTATTACCGCAATATCCGTTCCATGCCCTTTCCCCGTTTTTGCCAATGACCCATATAGCAAAACGGTCACTGTAACTACTTCCTCTAAATTGGTTTTTTCTTGTATGGATTCAATACAACGTAAAGCCGCCCTCCATGGGCCAAGCGTATGCGAGCTGGAAGGACCAACACCGATCTTAAACATATCAAAAACGGAAATAGACTCGTGTGCCAATGGACAGTTTTAAAAATGGATAATTCGGATAATGCGTAGAATCAAAGTTACTCGAAGACGCATCATTCGCCAACCGAAAACGATAAACTTTAGCTAATAAACTAATAAATGTTAGCTTAGTTTTACCGAACTTGCTGCCGATTTTATCGTATCTAATTTTAATTAATGTAATTGTTTATGCAACTTTCTTCTTTATTGGACAGGTTTAATGAGCCGGAAACATTGAAAATGGCCAAATTGGGCCGTGAATTATCAGCCAAAGGATTTAATGTGATCAATCTGAGTTTGGGTGAACCGGATTTTGACACACCGCAACATATTAAAGATGCGGCTATCAAAGCCATTAATGATAACTGGAGCCATTATTCCCCGGTTGCCGGCTATATGGATTTACGTGAAGCCGTTTGCACCAAATTATTAAGAGATAATAACCTTTCCTATAAACCCGAAAATATTGTTGCTTCCACTGGTGCCAAACAAAGTTTGGCCAATGCAATACTGGCTTTGGTAGATGAGGGGGATGAAGTAGTGATTCCTACTCCTTACTGGGTAACCTATTCAGAGTTGGTAAAGATTGCCCGTGGTAAAGTGGTTGAAATCAGAACCACAGTTGAGAATGGTTTTAAAACCACTGCTGCAGAATTAGAAGCGGCGATTACAGAGAAAACGAAATTATTTATGTTCTCTTCTCCTTGTAATCCTTCCGGTGCTGTGTATAGTAAAGAAGAATTAGAAGCTTTGGCGGTAGTATTCAGGAAACATCCGAATATTTTTATACTCTCTGATGAAATTTATGAATACATCAATTTCATAGGTAAACATGAAAGTATTGCGCAATTTGAAGACCTGAAAGACAGAGTTATATTGATCAATGGATTGAGTAAAGGGTTTGCCATGACCGGATGGCGTCTTGGATATATTGCTGCGAATACTACGATTGCAAAAGCATGCGAGAAAATACAGGGACAATTTACCAGCGGCCCTACTTCCGTTACACAGAAAGCAGCCGTAGTAGCTTTAACAGGTGATCTTCATCCTTCTCAGGAAATGACCGCAGAATTTACCCGCCGTCGAACGCGCACACTGGAACTTGTGAATGAAATCCCCGGTTTCAAATGCTTTGCACCCGAAGGTGCATTCTATGTATTTCCTGATGTAAGTGCTTATTATGGAAAATCA
>CAIYKV010000079.1 GCA_903926855.1 uncultured Bacteroidota bacterium
AGAGAGCAACTTTTGCACGATCCCAATTCCAGTTTCAGCACCCAGAGTATCGCTGATGATAAGCAATTATTTATCACCAGTTCTACCAATATTTCTGGTATTCTCGATTCAGAGAATGATATTATTCTGGATGGCAATTTCAATGGGGTTCTTTACAGTAAAAAAACCATTCATATTACGCCAACCGGAATTATCAAGGGGGTTATCATCTGTAATGATATAAAAGTAGAAGGTGAGTTTGAAGGCTCTGTTTACAGTCTACGTGTAAATCTCTGTAAGGATTCTATTTTAAGAGGATCTATACATTGTACCATTATCAATACAGAGATGAACCAGTTTGTGGATGCTAATATCAAATTGCTGAGTCTGGAAACAGGTGTATTTGATGCTACTTCTTCTGATCTGTTCACTCAATTGAAAGATGTATTTACCAAGAATAATAAGGATAATAATTATATCTCGATTTTCCAGGAAAAACTAAATGAGGTAAAACCGTCTACCAAGTTCTACCACCAAACCATTTATGTTTCTCCGGCTAATGATACCCCTCCTCCACCACTTTCACCAAGGGGGGATGATTCTTCAACGGAAGAAAATAACAATTAATAAAAACGAAATAACCTATAAAAAAAGCGATACCATTGAGTATCGCTTTTTTTATAGGTTATAATATGCACTTTGGAAGTAAATCTTCTTTATTTAACCTTAGTGAAAACATCTATGCCCAGTAATCTCAACTGCGTAAAATTCCCATCTGCATCTTTATTAAAAAGCAATGAATAAGATTCCTCATTATTATAAAAGTAAGTATCGGTTTGTGGGGTAAGACTGATCTCTTTCCCATCCCATAGTTGTTTTACCACAAGTTGCTGGCCTTTGGCTGAGAGTTGCAATAAATTATCAGGATCATCTTTAAACTGATATTTTCCTTCAAACACTTTCAATTGATCATTGGTAAGATGAACAGGCACAATTTTTGTCCAGTTATCTCTTTTATTCACCAAGGCCTGGTTAATCACACCATTTGCATCCTTGCTGAATACAAGCGAAAATAAAGTCTGGTCTTTGATAAAAAAACTCAGTTCGGTTTCGGGTAATAAAGCCTGTTCAGTTCCATCCCAATGTTGTTTCAATATCAATTGATTCTGCTTTACTGTAAACTGAATAAATCTTTGTTGCTGGTTATTTTGCAAAGAATAAGTACCCTCCAGCGGTTTTAATTGCTCAGGAGTATGCTTCATTTCTACTTTTACAACCGGTTTATAATCCATAACCCTAGTCCACAGATCATTATTCCCCAATGACAATTGAGAAACTGCGCCTGTAGAATCTTTCTTAAAGAGCAAACGAAGGGGTCTGTCTTCCGGAGCTATTGCGCTCACAAAATTGAGTTCAGTTTCCGGCAGAAAATTCATCTGGTTATTATTCCATAATCTTTTACACATAATCCCATTACCGCTGGCAGCAACGGTAATCTGTACATACATATCCTTATTCTTCGGGTTTTGAAAAAAACCTTCCAAAGGCTTTAATTTTTCAGGATTCAGCTGAATCGTCTTGGTGAGCTCTACCCCAAATTTTGGCGTTTCCTGCGCATTTGCCAGTTCTGCGATAAACTGACTGCCTACAAGAGAAACTGTCAGCAGAAACAAATATTTAGCATGTGTCATACTACGATCATTTAATATTTTCAAACCCTTCCGATTCATAAAACAGTTTATTGATTATTTTTTTCTACACTCGATAGAGGCAGTCGCAATCTCAACATTGCCTGTTAGGGTGATTTGTTTAGGTGATTCATTCCAGTCAAATTCCTGACGCATTAATTGGTAAGTTCCATGTTCTCTGGACGCTTCAATTTTAAGCGTGTATTTACCGGGCTTTACTACTTCTCCTTTATCATCTTTCCCGTCCCATTTAACCGTATATTTTCCGGCAGAGCGGGTGGCACTGGTAATAGAGGAATAGAAATTTTTATCAGAAGTATAGAGCCCTCTATATTTAAGATACCAGGATTTTAGTTCTGGCATATACCGGTCAGTTGCATGCCATACAGAAATGGTTCTGACAGCAGCATGGTTCTCATCTTCTACCCAAACTGCTACATAGGGCCTTTTGGCAAAGCCCTCTTTTTGCAGGTTGATTTCCAGGTTTACCAGAAGTTCATATTCATTGGCCCATCCGGCATTTGTCCATTGCATTTGATTATGTAACGCGGCTACAGCCTTGTTTTCTGAAGGCAATGCTAAGGAAGCCCATCCTTTACTTTGAATCCGTTCACCATCACGCGTAATGATCAGGTATTCCGCACCTGGAACTTTTGAAGCCAGCAATTCACTTTCAGTGGGAGTCATTACATTGAAGGCAGTGGCCAACGCACCTGCATCAGTTGCATTATCTGCTACTACGGTAGCACTGAGAATATTATCTGCGGGTTTACCTGTGCGTGGATCCACTATATGAGAATACCAATGACCTTCTATCAATTCTCCTCTTCTGTAATTACCACTGGTGGCAACTGCTTTATTATGTATTATTAATTGATCAAGTGGCTGTTCATTTTCTGCATCTGCTTTAGGATCGCTGATTTGAATAGTTTCAGATAAATTACCTGATACCACCAGGTCGCCCCCAATATTAATGACAACCGCCTCTGTTTTAGGAGAAGCCAAAGCAGCGGCTGTAGCCTGTTTTATGATATAGCTTTTTACAAATGAATTCAGCATTAAAGGTGCATTACTCATATGAATGGCCGTATGGTTATTGGGGTCAAGTTGCCAATGCGTTTTCTGTACTTCGGCAACTGATTGAGCCAATTCTGTTTCGGATGGTAATTTCTGTTTACCCGCCGCCAGTTTCCAAAGTTTGGTAATTACTTCTGCAGAAGCATCGAGAGCACCATTGCTTTTTACTCTCCATTCATCAAAAAGAGATAACACTTCAAATAATTCTGGTGAAATGGCGACTGCTTTCTGAGAAGTATGCATCCACTGACTAAACTCACTTCCTGCATCATAGGCACTTAAAATTTTGGAAAGTCTGCTGATTTCATGCTTAGCAGCCATTTCAGCTACTGTTGCTGCCTGTTGGGATGCCGCCACCACTTTTACTTCCATTGAAGTACCCAATACATTCTCAAAATGAGAAACATACATGTGCTTATTGCCCGTTTTGGGAGCAGGTGCAGCATTACCCATCGTTGCCAATAGAGAAAATGTAAGAAAACAGGAAAAAATAAAACGTTTCATTAAGAAAAATTTGAATTGATATAAAATATGCTGAAAATCAATGATTTGCTTTAAAAATACTAAACTGTTTTTAGTTGGGGAAATATTCTTTAGTCAGTGTAGTATATTGAGAAAATACTGAGCTGAGAACCCAATGATTTCATGAAAATTTAATCTATAGAAAGAATTAAAATACTGATAGAAATCTCCTGTTGAGAATCATTATCTGGTAGCAAAATAGCTCTTTGGATATAAGGCTGTATCCTCTCAACAAAAGCAGTGGCAGTAATTCGTTGAGGGGTGGCTAAAATAATGGTAGTGCCTTGTGCTAAGAATTTTTCGATTAATAACA
>CAIYKV010000080.1 GCA_903926855.1 uncultured Bacteroidota bacterium
GGATTCTATTGCATTAAGGAATCATTATTTTTTATAATACTCTCTTTTTGCAATATCAATTTCTTTGTCTCTCGCCGCCTTTAATTCTCTGATCTCTCGTCTTCTTTCCTTTCCAAGCAGGTTTTCATCCATTCGAACCGAAGCGATCTTTTGATCATAGTCATGTGTGATGTCTGCAATCTGCTGGTCTAATTTAGACGGCTGATACGGTATCCTGTAAGCTCCATAATATGGATAACCATAATATCCAAACGATGGATAAAAGGGAGAATAATACCCTCCAATAACCACCGTTGTTCTGGGACCATAATATCCCCCTCCGGCAAAATGCCCTGGTAAGCCGGCATTTACTGTTGAAAATACTCCGGCTAGTAAAATGATGATGAGTAATTTTTTCATAACCTATGATTTTATACTTATAAGACGCTGATAAATACCGGAAAGTGATTACTAAAATGTTAAATAAAAAGTACAGAGGATAACTTGCTTTGATACCTATTTAAGTTGATGTTGACTAATACAAAATGAGTAAAAGAAATCTCATGTAAACAAAAGGATTCATACCCAGTTGGGTTTAGTAGCTGTAGAATAAATGATAGTTGTAAAATAATTTTTGCTTTTTGTTTCCATTTGAACAATAGCGGTTAACCACCAACGGTACTATTTTTTCATAAAACTCAATTTGGTGTTAATCGGATATTAAAAAAAACTTAAAAACAGATATATAACCTAGGAATATTTCGATTTAACAGGTCCTTAGTAAACGTTTGGCAGCGTTTTTGGTCTATTATGTTTCTATGTTAAGACATAAAAAAGCCACTATGCAACCTATCGTAACCAGTATTCAGAAATTGCTAAAGCAAAAGTTAAATATCTATTCTCCCGCTTTAACGCCTAAGACTGATCTGAAAAAAGATCTGAACATGGTTGAATGGGAAATGCTGTACCTGTTTAATGCGATTGAGCAAACCTGGCATATATCCATTACAAAAGAGGATTCGGAAAATATTGTGAATATTAATCATCTGCTGGCCGTGGTTAAAAGACAGGTGCCATCCAGTTCCCGTATCCACCTCTAATATGTTGCTTTGAAAAGGAAAGATTTCCTGCATTATACTTGCAGTGACATACAAATTATATTGATAAATTTGCAACGGTGTTTCTAATAATTCCTGCTATACACCTTATTCCATTTGCTTTTTACCGAAAACAAGTATATTCAATTCCCTAGCAAAAAAAATAGCTGATATTTGACTTGCTATGGCTCACTCTCACGATCATGATCACCACCATCACCACCACCATCCTGTTGAACTAACCAGTATCAACAGAGCATTCCTGGTGGGTATTGTATTGAATTTTTTATTTGTGCTGATTGAGGTATTGTTTGGTCTGTATACTCATTCATTATCCTTGTTAAGTGATGCAGGCCATAATCTGGCAGATGTGGGTGCTTTGGCCATATCCTTACTGGCTTTCCGTCTGCTAAAAGTAAAACCCAACGATAAGTACACGTATGGGTATCGAAAAACTTCTATACTGGCTGCCTTATTTAATGCGGTTGTTTTACTGGTTTCAATTGGCGCAATTGTGTACGAAGCGATTCACCGCCTGATTAACCCGGAACCATTACAGGGAGGAACCATTGCGGTAGTTGCAGGTATTGGTATATTGATCAATGCATTTACTGCTTACTTATTTGCCAGCAATAAAGAGAAAGATATCAATCTGAAAAGTGCCTATCTGCATTTATTATCAGATGCAGTGGTTTCGCTGGGTTTGGTTATTGCCGGTATCATTATTCATTATACAGGTTGGTATTGGCTGGATCCTGTTTTTAGTATCATTATTGCCATAGTTATTGTTTTGGGAACCTGGCGCCTGCTAAGAGAAAGTCTTCGCTTATCACTGGATGGAGTACCTCCTAATATCGATATTCAGAAGATCCGGGAAAAAGCTTTGGCTACAGAAGGTGTTTTGGAAATACATCATCTGCATGTTTGGGCCATCAGTACCACGCAAAATGCACTTACAGCTCATATTACCGTAGAAGAGTCAACGACTTTACCAGAAACACAAAAAATAAAAGACAGGCTTAAACATTCATTTGAACACCTGAATATTCAGCACAGCACTTTGGAAACTGAAGTCAGAGATACCAAATGCAATGAACTGAGTTGCTAATGATTATTTTGTCAAAATAGCTATACAAACTGGTTTTTATTTATTTGCTTTCCAGGTAGTTTCTGCCGGGGTATAGCCAAGTACCTTAAACCTGTTTTTACCCGGGCCATACTCTTCAAATTCGCCCCGTTTTGTATAAATAGCAATTGCGCCGTTTTGTCCACCAGCCGTTAAATAGGCAGGTGGCGGGTATACCTTGATCATGGCAACTTCAGAAGGGTTTAGAATAAAATCTCCCACATTATTTATTTTTATTTCATCTACATATACATCCACATTAGATCCTCCCCTAAAATTACTGGTGCCCCTCCATTGAAAAGAGTATCCTCCGTTACGTGGCGTGATTAATAAACCTGCAACCCGCCCCTGCAAAAATTGAAAAATCCCCGGACTTTGTGCAATATGGTCATCTTCGAGGCCATCAAAAATGCGTGCATTGGGATTATTGAATACACCAGAACTGAATTGGGCATTGAATAGATCTACTTTCTTTTTTTTACTAGCAGTAACTTTTACATCGGGTAGTGTTGTGTTGGAAGCGATGAATTTATCAACCTCTATTTCATAGTTCTTTTCATTTATGGCAGTAAGCGAGAGAGCAGATGGTACTTTACCTATTTCAATTACCTGGGAAATAGAGCTATCGCTAACAAATAAAGAATCGAGGGGAGTACGGATATGAATAGTGATATCATTTTTTGCTGTTGGTGCGGAGAAAATAAAATAACTAGTGTCTTGAAACAATAGCCCTTTTATTGAAAAGTTTCCGTTCACATCAGTCGTGAGTTTATTTGATAGCGATTGTTTGCTTTGTGTAATCATGGAATAATCCAATGCTAATTTTCCTTCAGAACCTGTATTTCCGCGGATACTGAAAAATTGTTTACTCGCTAAAAAATTCAGGCGGTATCTCCCATCACTGATACTGCTATCAATCACCAGCGAAGCTTTTGACTCACCATTGATCATTGGATAACGGTAACGCCAAAATTGCTTTGTATCTATATTCTCAATAAACAAGAATAGAGTGGCAAAATGAATACTATCCTTTTTGTAATCAGGCAAATTGCAGGTAATGTAAAGCGTATCTCCCTGCTGGTATTGCTGCTTGTTAACAGTAATGAATTTTCCCTGGCTTTCTGCGGATAGGGTTAGTACTAAGGCAGTAAAGAGGAATGTCCATCTTTTCATAGGTTCATTAGTTTATTACAGGCAATTTATATATAAAATAAATATAATAATTTAA
>CAIYKV010000081.1 GCA_903926855.1 uncultured Bacteroidota bacterium
GCTTCGGGATGTTCCTGCATATAAGAAAGGCTTGTACTGATTGCCTCTTCAGGTACAAGCGTATCCGGATTCAGGAAAAGAACATATTTACCCGTACACAGGTTCAGGGCCTGGTTATTTGCTTTGGCAAACCCAAGATTGGTATCATTACTGATAAATTGAATATCCGGGAAAAGCGGTTGTAAAAAATTCAGACTTCCATCTGTAGAAGCATTGTCAACCACAAAAATTTCCGCTGCAATTCCTGAAACGGCTCTGTTAATGGAACAAAGACATTGTTCCAGATAGTGTTTAACATTATAATTTACTATGATAATCGAAAGCAACATATACTAACCGCGGGCTAAAACCTTATTCTTCATTGTAAAGTAACAGAAAGAGCGAATACTTTCCGTTCTATACAACTTATCTATCTAAAATATTTCGGAAGGGTGCTTGTGTTTAGTACTTTTGCGACATGCTAAAACATACCCTACTCAAAGCGGTTGAAGCCGGAGCCGCAGAAATGAGCCGGTTTTTCAACGGTCAATTCATTATCAGCAACAAAGAAGGCATGAACAACCTGGTTACGGAAGCCGACCATGCTTCTGAAAAAGCCATTTTTGAAGTGATTCGCCAGGATTACCCGGATCATTTTATTTTAAGTGAAGAATCAGGTGAGATTATCCAGGACTCCACTTTTAAATGGATCATCGATCCGATTGATGGCACGGTTAATTTTGCCAATGGGATTCCGATCTGTTGTGTAAGTATTGCGATTGAAGAAGCAGGACAAATCATATTGGGTGCGGTATACAATCCATTTATCAATGAACTGTATTTTGCCCAACATGGTTTTGGTGCCACGCTGAATGATAAAATGATACAGGTAAGCCAGAAAACAGATGTTTTCAGTAGTTGTCTGGTAACCGGGTTCCCTTATACTTACCTCGACTCGCCCAATGGTCCTTTACAGGTGTTTGAAAAATTAATTCGCAAAGGTGTACCTGTAAGAAGGTTAGGCAGTGCAGCAATTGATCTTTGCTGGGTAGCCGCCGGGCGTTTTGATGGTTTTTATGAACACAAACTACAGGCTTGGGATAGTGCTGCGGGTTTTTTGATTGTAGAAGAAGCTGGTGGAAAAGTAACTGATTTTTCAGGCAACCGGTATTCGCCATATCAGCCACATATTATTGCTACCAATGGAAAAATACATGATGAGCTGGTGTCCATTGTGAATGGCGGAGAAGTAGCAGGATAATTTATAAACCCTAGAATAGCCAAATGGAAAACAGAACAGAAATAGCAGAATTAGGTGAGTTTGGTTTAATTGAACATCTGACCAAAAATTTTGAGATACAAAATGCTTCTACCGTTTTAAGTGTAGGAGATGATGCGGCCGTTATTGATCATTTTGGAAAACAAACCGTAGTAAGTACCGACTTATTAATTGAGGGTATCCATTTTGACCTGATGTATACGCCCTTAAAACACCTGGGCTATAAATCTGTAATGGTAAACCTTAGTGATATCTATGCGATGAATGCCTACCCTACGCAACTCACCATGAGTATCGGTATCAGCAACCGTTTTAGTCTGGAGGCCTTGAACGAATTTTATGAAGGTGTATACCTGGCCTGTGAAAAGCATGGCGTTGATCTGGTAGGTGGAGATACTTCCTCTTCCAACAAAGGCTTTATTATTTCTGTTACGGCTATCGGAGAAGTGGCCCCTAACCAATTTGTAAAACGCAGCACCGCACAAAAAGGAGACCTTATTTGTGTTAGCGGCGATTTAGGCGGGGCTTTTCTGGCGTTGACGCTTATGGAAAGAGAAAAAAAGATTTATCTAGAAAACCCGCAGATTCAACCCGATCTTGAAAATGAAAGTTATATCGTCAGTCGTTTATTAAAACCAGAAGCCAGAAAAGAGATCATCGACTTTTTTGAAAAAGAAAATATTGTACCTACTTCTATGATGGATGTAAGTGATGGAATCAGCAGCGAGGTTTTACATCTTTGCAAACAAAGTAACCTGGGTTGTGTTTTATATGAAGAGAAAATTCCGATTGCGGATGAAAGCAGAAAAGCTGCTTACAAATTCGGTCTCGACCCAACTGTTTGCGCATTAAACGGGGGAGAAGATTATGAATTGATCTTTACCCTAAAACAGGAAGATCATGATAAAATTGTTTTAAATGAAGATATCAGCGTGATTGGTTACATGACCGATGTTTCGGAGAGCTGCCATTTATTAACGAAGGGTGGCAATCGCTTTCCGGTTACCGCACAGGGTTGGAACGCATTTCAGCAATAAATAGCAGGCATGAAAACTGTCAGGCATTTCATTTATGGCATAGCAATATTTATTTCTGTTCCATTCATTTCTATTGCACAAAAAATCCCGCCGCCGCTTCCTAAAATTGCTCCCAATCTTCTCAGGGAGGATTTCTCTCTACTGCAAAAAATATTGGAAGCCAACCACCCCAGTTTGTATTGGTATGTATCCAAACAAGAATTGGATAGCAGTTTTCAAACCAGTATCAATCGTATCACCGATTCTCTTGATGAGTGGCAATTTAAAAACCGGGTGGCTGCAGTGATTAGTCAAATTCGCTGCGGGCATACAACGGTCCGTTTTTCAAAAGCCTATACAAAAAAGGCGGCACTCTATCGTTATCCTCAATTTCCTCTTTTACTAAAAGCCTGGGGCGATAGTCTGGTGGTTTTGAATAGTTCGATTCCAAGAGATAGCGTATTTAAAAGAGGTACTATCATAACAGGTATCAATGGTAGAACAAACCGACAGATTTTGGATACGCTATTTGGATTCATCAGCACAGACGGGTATTCAGATAATTATAAAAACCAGGTAATCAGTGGCAATTTTCCTGCCTGGTATAAAACCATTTTTGGATTAGATAGCAGTTATCGAATAAATTATATCAACGCTTCAGGTGCTGAATCTGTTGCCTTGGTAAAAAATATAAATCCACTAAAGGATACCGGAAAAAAACAAATTCGTATTCCAATGATGGCTGCTAAAAAACCTACCCGCAAAGAAACCAGAAAAGCGGCTTTATTGGCAAAACGGTCTTTAACCATCGATACTATATTGCATACAGCATTCATGAGCCTAAGTACATTTAGTGGTTCGGGTCTGCGTTCTTTTTTTCGCCGATCATTCAAAATAATTCGGGAACAAAATATCCCCAACCTGGTAATTGATCTTAGAACGAACGGTGGTGGTAATGTAAGCAATAGTATTTTATTAACTAAATACCTGGCTGATCATCCCTTTAAAGTGGGCGATAGTGTAGTGGCCATTAGCAGAAAGTTTTCCTACGGACGATATATTCATCCTTCTCTTATTTATTGGCTTGCCATGAATTTCGGGGCGCATAAAATGGACGACGGACTCATTCATTTTCGCTATTTCGAGAGAAAATATTTTCAACCAAAAGAAAAACTCCATTTCAACGGAAATATTTATTTGGTAGAAGGTGGTTATAGCTTTTCTGCTACTACTATGTTTCTCTCTCAAATGAAGGGGCAGTCAAATGTAAAAATACTGGGAGAGGAATCCGGCGGCGGATATTATGGTAATTCAGCCATGCATATCCCAACCATTATTTTACCCAATAGCGGTTTACAGATAAGTCTGCCCATGTATAAATTAGTCATCAAAGCCCAACATCCCAAGGGCCATGGTGTGATGCCGGATATTCCGATCCCGCCTTCATCAGAAGCAATTAAAAAAGGGATTGATCTAAAAATGGTTACAATCAAAGAATTGTTACAGCATACAACTAACGGTAAATAATCGGGCCGGGCTTTATTCAATAGATACCACCTGAGTAACCTGTAATTCCTTGTTCAGGAAAACCAGATTAACTTCTTTTCCTTTTTCAATACAACCTAACTTATTCGAAAGATTGATTGCCCGGGCGGGATATAGGCTAACCATACGCAATGCCTCCTCTAAAGGAATCTTCACTTTGTTTACAAGATTGCGTAAACATAAACCCATATCCAACGCTGAGCCGCTCAGAATACCATTCGATTCATATTTATCGCCTACCAAATGATGCGGATATGCCCCTTCGCTGGTTTCGGTTACAGCATCAGTAATGGCAAATAACCTTTCGCCCATCATTTGTTTGGCAATTTTTATAGCCGCAAAATCCACATGATATCCATCCGGAACAATACTGGATAAAACTATGGGATGTAAAAAAACTGCTCCCACCATTCCCGGTGCACGATGTTGTAATGCGCTCATGGCATTATATAAATGAGTTACCGTTTGTATTCCTCCATTAAAAGCTACAGTAGATTCTTCAAAACTGGCATTGCTATGTCCTGCGGAAATAATCACATCATAGGAACGAATCAGCTCCAATACGGCAACGGAACAAACTTCCGGCGCAAGGGTAATCATAGAAATCGCGCCTTTTCCATATTCCAGCAATTCCCTTACTTCTGTAAGTGTCGGGGTATGAATATAGGATTCCTGGTGGGCTCCTTTTTTGGCAGGATGTATCCAGGGACCTTCTATATGTAACCCTATACAGCCTCTTCCTCCTTCTTTCCAATACTCTCTGACAGCGTCAATTGCTTTATAAAATATAGCAACATCATTCGTTGCCACCGTGGGTTGAAAATGGGAAGCGCCTCCGGCTATACAGTATGCATATAATTTATGTAAAGCATCTGCATCGGGGTAAACAGATAAAAGCTTTCCAAATGCTCCATATATCTGTATATCGATAAATGAAGGGGCGATTATTTCTGTTATATTTTTTTCCTCTGAGCTGGTGGGTATGATCTCGTCAATCATGCCATCCTGTATCATCAGCGTATGATCTAATAACCAGCTATGCCCGGTAAATATTTTTCTGGCACTGTATTGTATACGATCACTCATCTATATCTCTGTCTTGCAAAATTTGAAAGCTATCTGCATCTTTCCAAAAAGGAAATTTGTTTCTTATATTATCCAGTGGTTCTTTTTCCAGCACAATAGTGTGTATGTCTTCTTCTCCGGTTTTATGATATACAATGGTACCCAGGGCATCAATCGCCATACTATCCCCGCTATGATAAATTCCATTTCCATCATTGCCAACCCTGTTTACGCCTATCACATAACATTGATTTTCGATTGCCCTTGCTGTTAACAGGGTTTTCCAGGCATAGCTCCTTCTTTCCGGCCAATTGGCCACATACAATAAGATATCATACTCGGGTGTTTCTTCTGTTTGTTGTCTTGCCCAAACAGGAAAGCGAAGATCATAACAAACCTGTAGGTTGATTTTCCAGCCTTTAACGCGGGCAATTAATCGTTTATTACCGGGTGTATATTTTTCATCTTCCCCGGCAAATGCAAACCGGTGTCGCTTATCATAATATCCCAAGCTGCCATCGGGCAATACCCACATCAGTCGGTTAAAATAATGACCGGCTTCTGTAATAATCAGGCTGCCTGTTAAAATTATTTTTTTAGTAGCCGCCACTTTCTTCATCCAGGCAACCGTTTCACCATCCATTTCTTCCGCCAGAGATTCCGGCTGCATACTAAACCCGGTACTGAACATTTCGGGAAGCACCACCAATTCTGTTTTTTTGGTGATGGCAAAGATTTTCTTCTCCAGCATTGCCAGATTGGCTGCCTTGTCTTCCCAGAATAATGGGGTTTGTATGAGGGTAATGGTAAGTGAGGACATAAATTCTTGCTGCTAAGTTAATGCATCCGATAACCCAATTGTATAGAACCATATCGCTGTGGGTTTTTTTGGGCTTCGGCCTCCCGGCTTTGATAAACTATGGCCAGCCGGGTTGTCCAGCGCCCCTTTGCAAAACACAGTCCCCATGCTTGCTGAAACATCCATCTTTTAGTCTTTCCTAATACGGCAGAATCGCCTTTATTAAAAAGTCCGCCTTCTACCGTTGCATTATAGGCCTGGAGAATCACTTGTGGATACCAGTAAAAAAACAATTCTGTTTTCTCTTCTCCCTGTTTACTATCTACCCTGGCGTTCCATAATGCGCTATTGGCGTTTTCGCTGAATTCACCCAAACAGGTATAGGCTCCAAGACTTGCATTGGTAAATGTGCTACCCAGTTTTGCCTCTCCAACGGGCATAAACTTAAGCCAATCGGAATAGGCCAGCGCCGTTCTACTATAGAGCAGGTTCAGGTCTATTCCGGCAGCGTCTCTTACCTGTGTGTTCCATCCCGCAAAACGGCTATAGCCCAAAAGTTTATGATACCCGTTCTGTACATCCTCACCAAAAGAAGCCGGCCCCACAATACCCAATGAAGCTCCGTATTGAAGAACACTGCCTACTTCAGGAAAAGAAGTCTGGTCAAGCTTCGCAAAAAGATACCCGCAATAAGGCCTGTCAATATCTTTTACACTAGTATATGCCTCTTTTAACGGAGTATAGATCATTTGTCCGAATTCAAAAGACCGGATCAATTTCATGCCCCTCCGCTCTATTGCGCGGGTTTCCTTAACAAAAAAACCATTGGTATAATAAGCATCTGCTTTTTTAAGCAGATAGGCATCGTTTTCCGTAGTAAAAGAAATCTCCTTGTTGAATGGATCACGGTTTACCGACTGGGCATAACTTACCATGGTCAAAAGCAAGCAACACACCAATATGATCAACCCTTGTTTTTTCATGATACAGCCTACTTATCCGGCTTATTTTTCTCGCTCACCCTGATCCAGGCAATCGCTTGTTGTACTTTTTGTGCCTCGTAGCCTTTTTGAAGCAAAAAAGCGGTTGTTTTTGCCTGTCGGCTTACCGGGGGTTCTTTTACAAGAATCTCCCATTTTTTGATCGCCAGTTTTTGAAGAGTTTGCTCATAATCCGCTGATACTATTTCCTTAATTGCCCGTTTAATATTGGGTTCGCTTATCCGTTTTTGTCTTAATGCGTACTCGATCTTCTTTTTCCCCCATTTTTTAACCCGAAAATGGCTGCCGGCAAACTGTATGCTGTAGCGCTCTTCATTCAGAAAATCCTCTTCAATCAGCCTGACCACCAGCTGATCAACCTCGGCTTTCGATAAACCCATCCCAAACAGCTTTTCTCTTACCTCAAAATGGCATCTTTCCCGGTAAGCACAGAAATATTTTATTTTGGGAAATGCCTGTTCGGCAGTTACTCGGTTTTTCACTGGTTGTAATTGATGCGCTTTTGTTTCTCTATTCCGGATTCGCCCCCCTTTTGGTCCTTTCTGATAAAACCCATAAAGGCTCCAAATAATTGAACATAAAGTAAAACAATATTTTACACAGTTCTCTAATGACACCGGAATGGGTTGATTTGCTGTCTAACTTACCTGTGTAAATATTGCCAAAAGGGTAAATCTTCACCAAAAATCCTTTCGCCGGGTAGCACCGTTCTATGCAAATAGCTTCAACAAGAATTCCTGATCGAATTCACATCTGATTCACATTCTGTTTTTTAACTGTCCGGACATGGATTTCTGTTGTGGAATATTAACAAATTACGTTAGGTTTGTTGCGAACCTAAATTCTGGAGAATGAAATTTATTGTTTCTTCGTCTTCCCTGTTAAAACACCTGCAGCAGATCAGCGGTGTAATCAATGCCAATACGGTTTTGCCGATTCTGGAAGACTTTCTATTTGAGATTGAAGATAAAAAATTGAATGTTGTTGCTACTGACCTCGAAACCGTTATGCGTGTGCAGATGGATGTGGAAAGTAAAACCAATGGTAAAGTGTGTATCCCGGCCAAAATACTGCTTGATTCCCTAAAAAATATTGCAGATCAGCCCCTCACATTTAATATTGATAAGAATTTTGCCGTTGAAATCACCAGCGATAACGGTAAATACAAGGTAATGGGTGAAAATCCGGATAATTTTCCTAAGGAACCGGCTGCCGATGATACTACTGGATTCAATATGAGTAGCAGTGCCTTATTGACCGCGATTAATAAAACGCTTTTTGCAGTAAGTAACGATGATTTGCGTCCGGCAATGACGGGTGTATTCTTTGAATTAACCAAAGACAGTGTTCAGTTTGTTGCCACCGATGCACACCGTTTGGTTAGGTATAAAAGAGTTGATACAAAAGCGTCTAAAACAGATTCCTTTATTGTGCCTAAAAAACCATTGAACCTGTTGAAAAATGCGCTGCCTGATAATGAGGACGAGCTGACCATCAGTTATAACAATAACCATCTTTTTGTAAACCACGGTTCTACACAAATGATCTGTCGTTTGATCGATGCCCGTTTCCCTGATTATAAGGTGGTGATTCCTGCCGACAATCCTTATAAATTGATCGTTAACAAAGCTGATTTTCAAAATGCATTGCGTCGTGTAAATGTATTCAGTAATAAAAGCACGAACCAGGTAGCATTAAGCATCACTGGCAGTGAATTACAGATGGCTGCACAGGATGTTGATTTTAGTTTTGAAGGTAATGAGCGGATGAATTGTCAATATGATGGAGAAGATCTGCAGATTGCATTTAATGCCAAATTTTTGATTGAAATGCTGAATGCGGCAGATACGGATGATGTGAAGATGGAGTTATCTACACCTACCAAAGCCGGCTTGATTAAGCCAACGGAACAGGCTGAAGGAGAAGATTTACTTATGCTGGTAATGCCATTGATGTTGAATAATTAATAGATCGTTTGTATAAATCATGGCCCCTTTACCAATAGGTAAGGGGGTTTTCTTTTAGCGAATACAGTATTTGTTAGTAAATTGACTCACTAAATTCGAACTGCCATGTTAGACGGTATTATTCATTATTTTGAACATATTCCCAGTCTTCACCGTGCCCTGATTCTGGCCGGCGGCATTAGCTTTTTCTGGCTGGTAGAAAGCGCCGCCCCTTTATTTTCCTTTCGCTACCATAAATGGAAACACGCTTTGGTAAATCTCTTTTTTACCCTTACTACCATCATAGTAAATTTTGCTTTTGCTTTATTGATTGTGAAAACCAGCGACTGGACCATCGCTCATCATTTCGGTATCGTGCAGTGGCTTTCCTTACCAACAGGGTTATCTCTGCTTGTAGGGTTGGTATTGCTTGATTTCGTGGGGGCCTGGTTGATTCATTATATTGAACACAAGGTAAAATGGATGTGGAAGTTTCATATGGTGCACCATGCAGATACACATGTTGATACCACTACCGCCAACAGACACCATCCGGGCGAAAGTGTGCTCAGGGCCATTTTTACCCTTATTGGTGTTTTTGTTTGTGGGGTTCCGATGTGGCTGGTAATGATCTACCAAAGCCTGAGTGTGGTACTTACCCAATTCAATCACGCCAATATACGTTTGCCTTTGTGGCTGGATACCGCATTAAGCTGGGTGATTGTTTCTCCGGATATGCATAAAGTGCATCATCATTATATGCGGCCACAAACGGATAGTAATTATGGAAATATTTTTTCCTTTTGGGACCGAATCTTTGGCACCTATAATAATACGCCCGTAGATCATGTACAATATGGACTGGATGTATTGGATGGAAACAAGGATGAAAATATTTCCTTTCAACTGGGCGTTCCCTTCAACAAAAAAATTAAGACAGATTATTGATCTTGTCAGCATCTTTGCAACAAACTCATTACATGAAAAGAATAGCCATGATACCTGCCCGTTATGCCGCTACGCGTTTTCCGGCTAAACTGATGCAGTTGCTTGGCAATAAAACCGTTATTCGTCATACTTATGATAATACTGTAGCCACGGGTTTGTTTGATGAGGTATATGTGGTTACTGACAGCGAAACCATTTTTAACGAGATCACTCAATATGGTGGTAAAGCTGTGATGAGTCAAAAAACGCATGAAAGCGGAAGCGATAGGATTGCAGAAGCAGTGAGTGATATGACTATTGATATTGTGGTAAATGTGCAGGGTGATGAGCCTTTTGTAAAACGTGAGCCGCTGGAAAAATTATTAGAGGTATTTGAAGGAAAAGAAGGAGAAACAATTCAAGTGGCTTCTCTTATGCAGGTAATGAAAGAGCAGGCATTTATCGATGACCCTAACTATGTGAAAGTTGCCGTAGATAAAAATATGTTCTCGCTTATGTTCTCAAGAAGTGTAATTCCTTTCCCAAGGAACAAAAACAGCGAAACCGTTTATTACGAACATATTGGTGTATATGCTTTTCGGAAAGAGGCGCTTGTGCAATTCACGAAATGGGAAATGACTCCTTTGGAACATACGGAAAAAATTGAATGTCTCAGGTATCTCGAAAATGGTATCCCCTTAAAAATGGTCGTAACCGATTATATAGGTATTGAGATTGATACACCCGAGGATTTACAAAGAGCGGCTTCATTATTATAGATACGGGGTTTCTTACTTTCTCTTATAAAAAATTGCTGAACTATCTGTATTTCAAGGGCTTTGCTTATCTTACTGTATCTAAACGATTGCACATGAACAAAAGCAAACTCCTTCGCTGGTCTATTGTTGTGGCTCTTGCCGGTTTTATTTTTGGTTTTGATACGGTGGTAATTTCTGGTGCCAACCAGCCTATCAAAGAATTATGGCATACTTCTCCTTTGTTTCACGGGTTCTTTATCATGTCAATGGCTTTATGGGGCACTGTTTTAGGGGCGATTTTTGGCGGTATTCCAACTGAAAAATATGGGCGGAAAACTGTTTTGCTTTGGGTGGGCATCTTATTTGCGATTTCTGCATTGGGCTCTGCTTTTGCCGGAAATCCTTATATCTTCTCTTTCTTCCGGTTTATTGGTGGTGTGGGTATTGGTGTATCTTCTGTGGTGGCACCCATTTATATTTCAGAAATCTCAACACCGGTTACCAGGGGCAGACTCGGTGCGCTCTATCAATTCAATATCGTATTTGGTATTTTAATCGCATTTCTCTCAAATTATTTCTTACAGGGCGTAGGCGGCAGTAATGACTGGCGCTGGATGTTGGGGGTATTGGCTATCCCTTCTTTTGTTTATACTGCCCTGGTTTTCGGAATCTCTGAAAGCCCAAGATGGCTGATATCCAAAAAGAATGATTTGGTTTCTGCTAAAAAAATCATGTTACAAATTGGTGTTACTGATGTAGAAGCAGAAACTGCCGCTATTTTACAAAGCAATGAACACGAGTCGGGGACCGGAAAAACCATTCGTTTTTTCAGTGCTAAGCATAAAAAAATTATTGGCTTGGCATTTATGATTGCCTTCTTTAACCAGCTATCCGGTATCAATTTTATCCTATACTATGCTCCTGAGATCCTGGAAAAAGCCGGTTTGGCTGCCAAAGAATCGCTGTTTAATTCTATTGCCATTGGTGGAATTAACCTCATATTCACTTTTGTAGGTTTATACCTGATTGACCGCTTGGGAAGAAAAACCTTATTGGTCATTGGTTCATTTGGCTATATCCTAAGTCTGTCCATGGTATCCTTTGCCTTCTATTCGCATGCCGGCTCCTTGTTCTTAATGAGCTTTTTATTGCTATTTATTGCGGCCCATGCTATTGGACAAGGCGCCGTTATCTGGGTATTTATTTCAGAGATCTTTCCTAATAAAATTCGAAGTGCCGGACAATCTTTCGGCGCCAGTATTCACTGGGTATTTGCTGCCCTGATCACCCTGATCACCCCGGTATTTTTAGATAAAGACAATGGTATTTTCAAAGAAAACCCCTGGCCAATTTTTGCTTTTTTTGCCGGTATGATGGTATTACAATTGGTTTGGGTACTTACCAGTGTTCCTGAAACCAAAGGCGTTTCGTTGGAGGCACTGGAAAAAAAGTTAAGCGCATAAACTGGTTTTTCTTCGCCGGTGTGCAAACAAGTTTCTTGTAATGCTGTTAAATGGGCACATAATATCCAATAACTAATACTAACCTACATACTAGCGCTTAGTCATTATTCGTTCTAAGTTAGTAGTCACAATATCAGGTAGATGCACAGGTTTATGTAATAGTTTTAGACTGGATATTACAGTAAATTTGTATGTGGTCTGATTTTTGTCTTCAGATTACGAATTTCACTATGTCTGAATATCCTAGATTATATAACCTGGTTATCCTGGAAGAGCTGGGAGATCCCTCGGCCATTCTGGAAGTGCTATCCATGTTTTTTGACAGCGCGCCCCATGATATTCAAGAGCTGGAAAAGCTGTTTATTGAGAAAAAAGCCATTCCGCTTAGTCAGTTAGCCCATAAAATAAAAACTGTTGTTTCACTTTTACAGTCTTTCCGTTTAATCGATCTCTTGAAAACAATTGAAACCCGTACCAAAGAAACGGGGGAAGTTGCCTCTGTGGCAAATGAGGTTACTGAAGTGGTTTCTCTTTTTGCAGAATTGGAAAAACAATTACACCAGGAGTGGGAAAGATTGAAAAAAGAACAGTCAACCCATAATTGAGCCGTTTATCATTCATTTAAACTGTCAGAATCCGCGTATGACAATACTTGTCGCTGAAGATGAACCTATGTTACTCAAAACCATTGAGTTAAAATTAAAGAAAGAAGGGTATGAGGTAATTGCCACCGCCGATGGTCGCGAAGCAATTGAGAAAATAGAAGCGTCCAGTCCTGATATGGTTATTACCGATATTATGATGCCTTTCTCTTCCGGACTTGAGATCATTTCTCTGGTACGACAAAAAATAAAAAAGAAGATCCCCATCATTATTCTTTCTGCCATTGAGCAGGAAAAAGTGGTGCTGGAGGCTTTTGAGCTGGGGGCCGACGATTATATCACAAAACCTTTTAGCCTGAACGAACTAACGATTCGAGTAAAAAAATTAATGATTCAATCTGAAAGAAATGGCCAACACTGATTCTTTATTTCCAAAATATAACCCTTCCCTGGTATGAATGCTTCTTTTCAAAAAAGATATTTATGCCTTTGCTTCCTGCTGACCCTTGCGCTTGGCGTTGCAGCACAGGAGCAGGATACCCTAAGCTCGGATGGATTATTACTGGCTGCCCGACACAGGGCATTTGAAAAAAACGATTACCCAAAAGCTAAAGAATATTTATACAAAGCTTTGCTAATCAGTCCCAACTATGCCGATATCCGCATATTTCTCGGGCGAATTCATACCTGGACAAAAAATTACGATAGTGCCCGATATTATTTTTCATCTGTCTTAGATAAAGACCCTTCCTATGAAGATGCTTCTGCTGCATTGGCTGATCTGGAATACTGGACAGATAATAATAAAGCATCCCTGGCGGTTTGTGAAACGGGACTAAAATATCATCCGGCTTCTCAAACGCTGTTGGTAAAAAAAGCCCGTGTTTTATATGAATTGCGTCAGTATCCGGATGCAGAATTAACGATAGAAAAAGCTTTGAAGATTAATAAAAATAATACTGAAGCCAGATCCTGGTCAGGCAGAATCAAAGAATCTTCTTTAAAAAACAAGATCAGTTTTGATTATGATTATGTTTATTTCGATAAGCAATTTGCTAACCCATGGCACCAGGCAAGTTTTGATTATACACGTGTAACCGGTATAGGTTCTGTTACAGGCAGAATCAATTATGCGAATCGATTTACCGAAAATGGCGTTCAGTACGAAATAGAAGCTTACCCGCATATATCCAAAACATTCTATGCCTACCTGAATGCAGGATACTCTGCTAATGATGGTGTTTTTCCGGGATGGCGTGGCGGGTTTTCCCTATATGCCAATCTGCCCAAAAGTTATGAAGGAGAATTGGGGGTTCGCTATCTGCAATTTTCAGGTTCTCCTACCTGGATTTACACCGGCTATCTGGGTAAATATTATAAAAGCTGGCTATTGGGTGCCAGGGCCTATCTTACCCCAAGTACCTATACCAGCTCACCCTCCGCATCTTATACAGCCATGGCAAGATATTATTATGGCGGTGCGGATGAGTGGTTGGGTTTTACTGCGGGGTATGGTATTTCTCCGGATGACAGATTAAATTCTATATTACTCGATAGCAAAATTCGCTTACTTACTTATAAAGCCGGAGCGTCTTATAGAAAAAAAATATCCCGCTTAAATATATTGAGCGCCGATATTACCTTGTATAATCAGGAATACCTTCCCGGATCTTATGGAAACCAATATCAATTAAGCATTGGATGGCTACATCGCTTTTAAACAAACCTAAGATCTCCTGGCTGCAAGCATTGATTGTTCTGGTGCTATTACTACCCTTATGGATGTCGTTATCCTGGTTCTTCACAAAAAGAAGAATATTGGTTGCTGCTGTAATTGATAAAACGGTACTTACTCAAAATGGTCAGGAACATATTTCTCTTACCTGGGTTTTGAACCACGAAAAATTTGCAAAAAACGATCGTACACTTTATAATAACAAACGTGACTATTTTGGTTTTTTCCCGGAAGAAAAAGAGCAATTCAGATTAAAAGGATTAGAACGTTTTTCAAATGATAAACTTACCCAGCTAAGTAATGACGCAGATCTTGCCTATATCACCGATTCCTATGGTATCTATAAAAACGAATGGTACAAACAAGGCGATGCGAAAGAAAGATCAGGAATAGTATATGGCGGGATGAGTAAACAGGATTTGTTTTTATTACAAAAAATGAAAGAAAGACATAAGTTGGTGATTACCGAATTCAATTGTCTCGGGTCACCAACCGATTCTTCTGTACGAAAGGGTTTTGAAAATGCATTTGGTATTCATTGGTCGGGTTGGATAGGTCGCTATTTTGATTCCTTTGATACAACAAAGAATAAAGAGCTTCCCCGTTGGCTGATCTATAATTATAAAATAAGGCACCGCGGTGAATGGCCTTTCAAAAAAAGCGGGATTGCATTTATTCATTCCGATGACCGGGTGGTAATCCTTGAAAACGATACACACTTGGTTAACGAACTTCCGCATATCTATGCTTCAACAGAAGCTATTACCGAATATGGTGTTCCAAAAAAAATCCATTATGCTTTCTGGTTTGATGTGATTTCGGTAGATACAAATATCAACAAGGTGATTGCACACTATGAAATTGATGCAAACAAAACAGGGCTGGCGGTTCTTGCAGAAAATGGAATACCCGCGCAGTTTCCGGCCATTACCCTTCATAGTAAGAAGGATTATCGATTCTTTTATTTTTCGGGCGATTTTTGTGATAATCCCATCGAATTAGGCAGCTCTTATTTTACAGGCGTACATTTTTTCAGGTGGTTTATGTACAATAAACTGGACCCACAGGAGCGAAAAAGCTTTTTCTGGACATTCTATCGACCGCTCGTGAGCAGAATTCTGAATGATTATTATGAACAGAAACCGTAACACCTCTTAACTGACTAGCGAGGCCGGAATTTTATTAAAATACTATCGGGTATAATTTTCAGGCTCTCCTGTATCTGTCTGTTCTTAGCAAGAAAGGAATTAAATGCCGATGTTAATTCATTTTGCTTTCCGGGATCCTGTTCCGGTGTAAGATCCATATTGGGTCCTATCCGAAACAGATTATTATTACTTAACATAAATCCTCCTTTTATAAAATCAACCAGATCATTTTTGGTTTGCATTATTGGATAAGCATGGATATTTCTAAAACCTCTGGTAGTATCCAGACCTGTACCCATCCAACTGGCCACAGACGGGGTTTTTATTTTATAGGATTTCTTCAACCAGGCAAGCAGGCTTGGGGTGATATCAAAATGTGTTGAGATAGACGTAAATCGTGCTGTTCGTTTTAGTAAAGGCGAATAGATGATCAGGGGTACATGGTACCTGTCGATTTTATTAATCATGGGAATTTCCGGCATCCGGTGATCTCCTGTGATCAGAAAAACCGTGTTGGCAAAATCCGGTCTTTTACTGTATTCATGTATAAAATTATTGATTGCATCATCCATGTACAAGATGCTGGCAAATTGATATTGATAGTTTCTTCTTTGTTTTTTAACATCCTCTGATAATCCCAATGCAGTCATCCTGTCTTCAAACTTTTGAAGGTATTTTCCCTGTTCATTAATCTTAAACGGATCATGTGTTGAAACCGTCAGGATAATATTTACCGAAGGTTTTCCCGAAGCCTGGCTTTTTTGTGTTAACTCCATATAATGCCGAAACAACTCCTTATCACCATATCCCCAGGTAAATCCATTTTGAGAAGGCATTTTGGTATAACCCGCTGAAAAGCTTTTCTCATCATTAATAAACCCAATAGCATTCTTTTTAAGGAACATATCCATATTATCAAATCGAGATTCGCCGCCATAATAAAATGAACTGTTATATCCGTTATGCTCAAGCACATTTAAAAGAGAGAGGTGAGGCGGCATGCGATCACCTAATTCATTAAACCCATTTTTTGTGAATGGCAAAGAGCCCAATAAAGAAGGTAGCACCGCAAAAGTTCTACCACCTTCACTAAGAAAATTTTGCCAGTAAAGACTTTTCCCGGCCAGGGAATCTATAAACGGTGTGAAATTTCCCAGATAAGCCCCATCATTTGTAAATGCCCTGCCCAATCCCTCCACCAGCAGAATCACAATATTGGGGGGGGTCTGTTTATGATTAAAAAATGGCGATAGCACATCAATAGAAGTATCGACAGAATGAAGAAACGGGTAATTTTTTTCATCTATATAGCGAAATAAGGAAGAATCGTTCTTTATAATGCCAACAGCATAATCACCCGAATAAGCATCTGAATAAATATCTGTTTCAACAGCAGGCGGGAAAAAATATTGATAGCTCTTTGAGAAAAAATAATCTGCTTTATTAATCGATAAATTATTACTGTACTCCTGTCCGGGCAACCATGAATCAGTTATGTCTCCAATTCCTGATCCGCTTACAAAAACAAAAAAGATAAATAACACAAAAGAGGCAAGTCCTCTTATTTTTATCCTTGCGGGAAAATAGATAAACGCCCAGACCGACAATCCTATCAATACCATCAGCAACAGGATCAAAGAAACGGGAACACCACCAGAGGCACCAACCGTTTGCCGGATATCTGCTATCGAATATACCCAAAGATCGGCTCCAAGGGGCACCAGTGTTTTAATAAAATACTGAGAAAGCGATAGCTGAATCAATACCAAGACAATGGCGCCAACAATAAATAGCGTTTTCGCGATTTTTTCCTTTACCAGAAATAAAAAACTAAACACAAGGAATATTGGCGCAATTATTTTCAGGAAAAATGAAATGTCTTTTGCAAAACCATACAAAACCACTTTCCCCAAAAAAACAGGAGCGCCATGTTGAGAATAATCAAGCGCTAACTCAATTATTCTGGTAAATAACAATAAACCCAGTAAAACAAAAACAAGACTGCTATACTCCGTAAAAGATCTGGAAATAAACAATACGGTTTTTGAAATAGCCGGTACAATTCTTCTTTCCAATAGTGAGGCCGCGTGATTCTTTTTAGGTTTTTCAGAAACCGTTTTTATTTGGGGGGTTGGGGTGCTTTGCGCAATCGGGGATATAGGTACTTGCTCAGCTTCTGTTTTTTTAGCAAACCCTTGTCTGGTCATCTCACCCCAGCTTTTCTCCTTTTTGAAAAGATCGAACAGCCCCTTAATCGCACTCCAAACCACAAATGGATGATAATAGAATGGTTCAGTAAGTCCTGTAAGCATTAGTCGCAAAATATCAATCCTTCGTCTGTATTGATTAAACGTGACTACTTCCATTAAAATAGCAAAACAGGAATAGAGATAGCTGAAAAAAATGATGAAGAAAAAATAGGTTAAGAAAAAACTCCAATCCATCATTCCAAGTAATGCAAAAATTAGAAAACAGAGAAACCCAAAAAATTCGATGGCCGGGGCACACAGCTCAAAAAAGAACCAATAGGGATAACTCAACATTCCCAATAGATGATACCTGGGATTGAAGAACATGATCCGGTGAAAATATAAAATTTCAAAAGTCCCTCTTATCCACCGGTTACGCTGCCTTCCCAATATTTGGAATGAGGCAGGCGCTTCTGTCCAGCATAATGGATCCGGTATATAGGTCACAACATATTCTTCGCCTCGTTCCTCCATTAATCTCCGCATCCTTACCACCAGCTCCATATCTTCTCCTACCGTATTGGTATTATATCCCCCACACTCTATTGCTACCTCCTTATCAAATGCTCCAAAAGCACCGGATATCAGCATCAGTCCATTTAAGCGCGTCCAGGCCATTCTTCCCAAAATAAATGCCCGTATATATTCTAGTATCTGTATCTGTGGCAGATAATCATCTGCTAGTTTTATTTTCACCAATCTGCCTTCTTCAATTGTGCAGGAATTAGCAATTCTCACCACCCCTCCACTCGCAATTACTCTTTTATCTGTCTGCTCAAGAAATGGCTTGATCATTTTTAAAAGCGCATCCTGTTCCAGTATACAATCCACGTCTATGCAAACCAGGTAATCGTTTGAAGAAATATTAATCCCCACATTCAACGCATCTGCTTTTCCGCCGTTTACTTTATCTACTACTATCAGCTTATGATAAATACTATTCCTGCTCTTATAAATCCCTCTTACTTCTTTTGTTTCGATTTGTTGATGAATAAAAAAATCGATTTTTTCAAGATCATAGGCTTCAATCAGTTTATCAAGACTATCATCTTTACTTCCATCATTAATAATAATTACTTCCAGATTGGTATAATAAATAGACAATAGCGAGCGAACATTTTCAACAATATTCAGCCCCTCATTATATGCCGGCGCCAGTATACTTACCGTTGGGGCATGAACCGATGCCGCCAAAACCCTAAAATCGGTAAATGCATTTTTTCGTAAATGCTTTTGCGTTTCACCTATTGAGTATAATCCGATAAGTACATAGGAAAGCAGCAATACCACAGAATAAATAAATATCCCATAGGTTAAAATATCAAATAATATTTTCGCCGCAATTTGTACAATCATCTCTTCAATACAGATTGAACATGAAATAAGATGGGTTGGTAGGGTGCCGGTATTTCACTTGCTTTTTGTTCAAGTATTTCCCAGCCGTCGGCATAATTATTTGCTATAATGATGGCGGTTTTCAATTTTATCTGATCATTACTATGTCCCAGCAATTGAATTAGTTGGGGCTTTTCATTTTCTGATACCTGGTCTTTCAATGAGTCTAATATTCCCAATTGATTCGCCAGCGATTCATTGGGCAGATGGGCCATTAATAATGCAGGAATCGTTTCATCCGTTAATCTTTCTAGTGTTTTAAATGCCTGGTTTCTTACTGATACGGAAGAGTGATTGAGACAATTAATCACATTTTCCCGTAAACCAAATTGTTGGTATTCTCCAGCAAGTTTTAAAGCAAATACCACTACTGTATCATTTTCAGATAATAACCAGTAGGGTATCCTTTCAGAAAGGTCTTCTTTTTTGGAAGAGTGCTTCAGCTGTTCCAATAGTTTTATCTGCTGCCATCCGGTTAGAGGATAAGTAATGATGTCCAGAAAACGTAAGCCGGCAAAACCCGTTAGGTTAATCACTCCTGTTTGGGCTTCCATTCGAACATAATCGTTATCACTATTGGTGCTCTTATATAATTCGTGCAACATATCTCGCTGGTCCATCATATATATTTCCTGAATACCCTTTGCCCGTATATGCCAGCTTCTTTTCGAATGCATCTTTTTAATAGAGTCCGCCTTCAATCCCAGATGTTCATAAAGCGCCACAATATTATTCGCGGCAGCGCCTGAAAAATTACGTTTGCAGGCAATCAGCTCCTCCATTACCAATTTTCGGGCCCATGGATTTTTCATCATTCGGTAAAATTTTGAGGGCAATTCAACCGATTCGAATGAGTCTTCCATAATAATTGCGCTAATCCAAACCTGCAAGTTTTTTGAAACTCCGCCATTATACAAAAACACCCGTTTTTTATAATACAGATAGGCATAGATCACTACCACAATCAGCAGAATGGCAAGGCCCAGTATTTTTATACCGAAGAGCAGGTATTCCGGACTAATGTATTTCATTACCGTATTGGTAAAGAAGTTATCTAACAGGCAGGTTTTTACACTAGTATGACTGATTCTAATCATTGGCATCCAACAAAAACGGTTTCTCCGGGTATTTATAGAATTGTCTTTCCGTCATTTAAAAAACGAACTCCATTAAAGTTAAGAAAACAATCCCTTTATTCGGGTTTGCCGGAATAAAACTAATTTGTAATTAGCCCTTTCTCAACTAGGTTTGCATAATAATTGATGCGTTTATTATCGTTTAAAAAAGATTATCATGAGTTTTCGCAATTTTAAAATGGTTAGTTATGTTGTTTACGGACGCGGTAGCTTTAACCAACTCGATGAAATATTGGCTCCTCAAAGAAAAGGGGATGCTCCCATGGTTTTTTTGGTTGATCATTTTTTTGATGGAAAACCATTACTCAATAGAATTCCCCTCCGTGGAAAAGACAAGATTGTTCTGGTAGATGTAACCTATGAGCCCAAAACCAAACAGGTAGATGCTTTAGCCAGCCAGCTGAAAGAAGAATTCGGAACCATCAGTGGTGTAATTGGTATTGGCGGCGGATCGGCTATGGATTTGGCGAAAGCGGTTTCGCTCATGATGACCAATCCCGGCTCTTCTGCAGATTATCAGGGTTGGGACCTCGTAAAACATCCAGGCGTATACAAAGCCGGCATCCCAACATTAAGTGGTACGGGTGCGGAAGTTAGCCGAACCACCGTGTTAACCGGCCCAACCCGTAAACTGGGTATGAACAGCGATTTCACTCCCTTTGATCAGATTGTACTGGATCCGGATTTGACCAAAGATGCGCCGGTTAACCAGCGTTTCTATACCGGGATGGATTGTTATATCCATTGTATTGAAAGTCTGGAGGGTACTTTTCTCAATGAATTCAGCAAAAGCTATGGTGAGAAAGCATTACAGCTATGCCAGAAAGTATTTGTTGAAAAAAATCATTGGGATGAGGAGTCTGATGAACAGCTAATGATGGCATCATATGCAGGCGGAATGAGTATTGCCTATTCGCAGGTTGGGGTAGCGCATGCCGTAAGTTATGGATTAAGTTATCTGCTGGGTACCAAGCATGGTATTGGAAACTGTATTGTAATGAACCATATCGAAGAATTTTATCCTGCCGGAGTAAAAGAATTCAAACACATGGTTGCTAAAAATAATATTGAAATTCCTGCAGGTATTTGTAAGGGATTAACTGATGAGCAGTTTGATACGATGATCAATGTTTCCCTGGGTATGAAACCTTTATGGGAAAATGCTTTGGGTAAGAATTGGGAATCTATTATGACAAGAGATAAGCTTCGTGCGCTGTACGAAAAATTATAATTTCTTTAGTAACGCAGCCCTCAGGCTGCGTTTTTTTATTCCTTAAGCTATATAAACGGAATGAATTCAATCGCCTACTACCCTTGTAAAAAGGAATCAGATTTCCTCTCCCGCTATTTATTACCAGTAAAGTATCGGTATTTCTTTACTCGTATTCATTAATCCAGTAATTTACTACTCAGTTTTTTACCACCCCAACCAGCTATTTATGAAAAAATCAGCCCTGCTAAGTTTTTGCTTATTGGCAACAATATTTATCACGAATGCACAAGTGTATTCCCCCTCGCTTTTTAATAGTATGCAATGGAGAATGATTGGGCCACATCGTGGTGGTCGAACAGTAGGTGCGGTTGGTGTAGTGCAACAGCCCGGTGTATTTTACATTGGTGTAAATAATGGTGGTGTTTGGAAAACCAATGATTATGGCAGAACCTGGAACCCTATTTTCGACCAGCAATCTACCGGCTCTGTAGGTGATGTGGCTGTTGCTGAATCCAATCCCATTGTGGTATACGTAGGATGTGGCGAAGTGATTCAAAGACACGATTTGTCAATCGGCGATGGCGTATATAAAACAACCGATGCCGGTAAAACCTGGCAAAATATGGGACGGAAAGATGGCCAGCAGATTGGTGATATTGTTATCGACCCAAAAAACGAAAACCGCGTTTTTGTTGCTGTTCTGGGTCACCCTTATGGGCCCAATACC
>CAIYKV010000082.1 GCA_903926855.1 uncultured Bacteroidota bacterium
AGAAGGTATCGGATATAATTTTCTGAATGATGCTACTGAAGTACCTGATTGAATACCACCTTTCCAAGGCCACAAATAAGTTCCTTCTACAAATTGATTGAAACGGATCAAATCTGTACGACGGAATCCTTCCCAATATAATTCGCGACCTCTTTCATTTAAAATATCCTGTAAAGCTATACTTGTCAAAGGTGTTGCCTGTGCTCTTGCACGCAACAAATTAACATAAGCCAATGCTTGTGTTGCACTTCCGCCTGCTCCACCTTGTAAAGTTGCTTCTGCATAAATAAGATATTGTTCAGCTAAACGAAACAAAGGAAAATCTATATCTGCAAAAGATAAACTCTGTCCTGCTACCCCTGTACGTGTCAAGTTTTTGAATTTTGTCACACCATAGCCATCTGTAAAAGTGGGGATACTATTGATCACCAAACTTTGTCCATTAGTATAAAACTCTGCACGTTTATCGCCTGTTCCGTTAGGATCTGGGAAAAGACCTACTAATGCACTGGTTACACGATTACCGGACCATCCGCCATCAATACCAAAATCACTTGCCTTCATTGAACCGCCAACAGGAGAATGGGTTAAAAATGTAGTACCGCCGTAATTCTGTGTTTTTACACCATCGTAGTTTACGGTTAAAATAAATTCACTGGTGTTTAAATTATTATCAGCAAGCATGAGCTGAGAATAATTTGGAATCAAAGAATATCCTGCACCAATTACTTTTGAAGAATAAATAATAGCACTGTCATAATGTGGCGTGCCGGTATAAACTGCTGCGTTCAAATACAAACGAGCTAACAAAGCCCACTCAGCACCCTGAGTTGCTCTGCCATAAGTAACAGTACCCGGAGTTTGAGTTGGAGGATATAATAAACCATCAATGGCTTTTAATTCTCCAACAACATAATTAAACAAATTGGCACGACTCATTTGTTTCGGCAATACAGAACCCAAAGGCATAGTTTCATCTACATAAGGAACACTGCCAAACAAATCTATTAAAACTGAATATTGGTATGCTCTTAAAAATCTTGCTTCTGCACGGCATTTTCTGATACTATCTGCACTGGCACCTGTAATACCACGTGATGACAGATTTCCGTCAGATGACTGATTGATAAAATCATTACACAAAGTGATCTGATAAAAAGATCGATAGTAAAGCCCTAACAGAATTGTATTACTTGCAGACCAGTTCATAGCATGAAAATCAGGAACGCCCGGATCTCCCCATGCACATACCGCTTCATCTGTAGGTAACTCTTGGGCATTCCAGTACAAACGAACAAAATCGGATGTTCCTTCATCAATACCCTGAATATCTCCGTTTCCGGCAGGGCCTTGATTACCTGTTAAAGCGAAGCTTCCGTAAACTTTTGCAAAAGCTTCGGTATAGCCTGCTGAAGTGCTGTAAACCTGCGAAGCAGTAATATCATTTGTTGGAAGAAGGTCTAACTTCTTAGAACAAGATGAGAAGCTGCCGGCAAAGAGCCCGGAGGCTATCATTATTTTAAAAATATTTCTTTTCATAATAATTTTTTTATTGTAGTTATTTGCAATGGTTTAAAAAGTTAGGTTTAAGCCGAAAACAAATGTTCTTGGACGAGGATAGAAATTATTATCTATTCCGCCA
>CAIYKV010000083.1 GCA_903926855.1 uncultured Bacteroidota bacterium
CAGACCGATAATGAGTTTATAATCCATAGAAGACTGAAACCCGCGACTGGGAATCAGTTCACGCATAATGATTTCATTGCCCCGATAGATATTGATTTTACTTCCAATGGCAAAAGTGTTCTTATCGGTTCCTTGTAATTTTAATCCGATATAATGGTTCTTATTGATCTCACGACTGTTATTGCGATAAACAAATGCGGGCTGATTTTCATTATTCACTATCAAATCCAGGTCACCATCATTATCTAAATCTCCATAGGCTGCACCGTTGGAAAAACTGGGTTGTTTAAATCCCCAGGCTTTGGCCATATCTATAAAGCGAAGATCATGTTGGTTGTGATACGCTTTATTGAGTAAGGGGGTTTGTGGTATATGTTTTAATACCTGATCCACATCTTGTTTTTCTCCGGTTAATACCATTTTTTGTATTACATCATTAGCGAAAAACTCAATAAAATCCAGATCAGTAACATCTCTGTTCACGCCGTTGCAAACATAGATATCATTGTACCCATCATTATCCATGTCGAAAAGCAAAGCGCCCCAACTCCAGTCAGAAGCAGATACACCACTGTAATTACCTGATTCAATAAATTTACCCGACCGGTTATTGATCTGCAAACAATTTTTTACATATTGGTAATAGAAACCGGTTTTTAGCTTGGTATTAAAGAGATCAATATTATCAAAAGCTCCGGTGGTTTTTAACCGATAGTCATCATCAGGAAGCATATCTGTATTGAATATATCCGGCAGTCCATCGTTATTGATATCCGCCAGGTCAGATCCCATTGAAGAGAAACTGGTATGTTTGATACGGTCTTCAAACTCGTCTTTGAATGTTCCGTCTTTCTGGTTTACATAGAGATAATCTCTTTCATAAGAGTCATTGGAAACATAGATATCAGGGTACCCATCTCCATTGATATCCCCTACTGAAACCCCCAATCCAAAACTGATCAGGCTGCTATGGATACCGGCTTCTTTGGTTACTTCGGTAAAATGCCCGTTGTCATTTCGGAATAAGTGGTTTCCACCCCCTTTTAAAAACTCACCAACGGCCCATTCATTTTCAGGCAGGTCACGTTTATTATTATATCCCAATTGGTTAACAGGAATTGGGCTATTGTCTATCATAAAACAATCCAGGTCTCCATCCATATCATAATCAAAGAAAGATACCTGGGTTGAATAGGCTTTATGATCCAATCCATATTTTGCTGCGGATTCTGTAAACGTCAGGTCATGGTTATTGATGTATAATTTATTGCGGCGATTACCATTCGACATATGCCCGGAATTGCAAACATATATATCGAGCCAGCCATCATTATTGATATCTACAAATACCACACCCGTGCTCCACATGCTATCCTGCTTGAATCCGGCTTTGGTTGTAATATCATCAAATTTGAAGTCACCTTTATTGAGGTATAATTTATTTTCTCCCATATTAGAAGTAAAGAAAACATCGGGTAATCCGTCGTTATTGATATCTCCAATGGCTACCCCGCCACCATTGTAGAAGTTCCGAAACAGGAAACTGTTTTCTTTTCTTCCATCGGATACATCATTCCGGAAATTGATACCGGTATTGTCCATTAACTCGAATAAGGTTTGCTCTTTTTTTGGTTTGCAGGAAAACTGCAATAGTAGAAGAATAACAGCTATATGCTTGTAATACCGGGTCATAAACAATGGATGGAATAAATGGCAAAATAACAGTCAAAATAAAGAAAACTATGGGAAGTTACCGTATAATATCTTAACGGTCAGTTATAATGAAACAGGCCGGCAAGTTTGATTACCATCTGGCTACAGGTAAAAAAGAAATATTAGCATTGGCTATTGCATAAAAGAAAAAGGCCCTTTTGGGGCCTTTTCTTTTATCACAACAATATAATCAGAAATCAAAATTAGTAACCAGGGTTCTGGTTCAGGTTTGGATTGGCAGCCAAAGCCTGATTAGGAATTGGGAACAGCAAGTATTTTGGATCATCAGTAGGTTTGTACTGCCATACTTTTAAGAATTGTCCAAAACGTTGAAGATCGGTTCTTCTGTGACTTTCCCAATAGAATTCACGGCCTAATTCAGATAATAAAGAGTTAGGACCATCTGGTACACTTCCCTGAGCACCTGGATTTGGATCTACCAGGTTTAAAGTTGCCAATGGAGCAGCGCCTCTGGCAGTTCTCAGTTGATTTACTAGGGTTAAAGCAGCAGCAGCATTACCAGATCTTAAATTAGCTTCTGCAACCATCAACACTACATCAGGATAACGGAAGAAAACGAGGTCATTACCGCCATTTCCCTGATACTGAGGATAGTCAGGAGCATACTTTACAACACGGATACCGGTTAATTCAAGATTGCTTCCTGTTTCCAGCATATTCGCTGCAATTACTGGGGTAAATGCCAATGGGTTATTTTTTCTATCTACTTCAGCAACTCCTTTTTCATTGTATTGCTGACCCACCAGAAACCCTGGCTGAATACCGGAGATTGTTTTTGAACCCAGGTAGTTACGTCCACCTAACCTTGGATCCCATGCAGTATCTGCAGGGCCGAAAGTAACGGGTGCTCCAGCTGTATTGAATGATGAATAGAAATCACTAATTGTAGAGAAACCATTCCATCCTGCATTAGGGTTATATGGAGTATAAGAATTGTAATGGAGTGTCATGTTCCAACGGCCGGTAATACCTGAGTTATTGGCAGATACTCCGGAAGTGTTTACATAACGGAAGATCATTTCAGGAGACTGATCGTTAGTTGGGTTAAAGTTGTCGAAATAGTTAGTAGCGTATTTGTATTTACCGCCGCTAATAATCCCATTACCTAAAGAGATGACAGTAGCCATATCAGAAGCTGCAAATGTTGGAGCAGCCCTGTTAGCCCAGGTACCTTGCTGTAATAAACATCTCATCAATAAAACTTTACAAGCATCTGGATTAGCCAAATTACTTCCGTTAGAAGCGGGTAGATTTGGTAAAATCGCATTCAACTCGCTGATGATAAAGGTTGCACCAGCCTGACCAGCATACACTGTTGGAGGCAATAGCAGGTTATCACCTGGATTTCTGAGCGGGAACTGACCATAAATATCCAGCAGATAGTATAAGGCAAGCGCACGGA
>CAIYKV010000084.1 GCA_903926855.1 uncultured Bacteroidota bacterium
CTACCGGAGAAATTTAAGCAGTTTCTTAATTAATCCATAGTATCTCGGAGGCGTAATTCCCTGTCATCCCTCTTACTTCAACGCCTTTGTCCATTAGCTCGGCCCCGGTCATACTCCTGTTTTGCCCCTCCTTCAAAATTCCTTGTTTAATATTCGATATTCATTGCCTCACCTTCGAAATTCCTTGTTCAATATTCGATATTCATTGCCTCACCTTCGAAATTCCTTGTTCAATATTCGATATTCATTGCCTCACCTTCAAAATTCCTTGTTCAACATTCAATATTCAATATTTCCCTCTTCTTCCTCCATTCCACCAACCCTGCCACCGCAAGAATCAACAGCACAACAAACTGTACACTTGTAAATACATATCCTTTGATAAAGTATAAGGGAATAGAGGCAAGATTGGTGGCAATCCACCAGATCCAGCTTTCAATTTTCTTTTTGGCCATTAGCCACATGCCTGTGTAGGCAGTGGCCGAAGCAAAAGCATCAGCCCAGGGAATGGCTTCGGGCGCAAAAGCCTGTTTAGCCCAGGAGAGGGAAAAAAAGATAGCCAGATAAAACCCGGAAAAAAAGAGTAATTGCTGTATCCACTCTTTTCGATTGCTATAGGTGATGTGCAGAACCGATTCATTTTTCTGCCTGTCTTTTTTTGACCAGAGTATCCATCCATAAATACTCATAATTGTATAATAGAAATTCACACTTGCTTCACCATATAAATGCCCTTTTACACTGAGGTATATATAAAAGATGGTATTGATAAGACCCACAGGGTATACAAGGATATTCTCTTTTCTGCTAAACCAAACACTGGCTATTCCCGCAACAACTGCAATAAACTCAAGCGGTCCGGTCTGCTGAAGCCCTGATAGTAATTGGTGATAAAATTCTGCTATACTCATACGTATTTATTTTGGAAGAACAAGGCTGCTATCGGCGAAAGTATATACAGCACCGTCTGCCAATTCTTTTTCGAAAACGACTATTTTATGTTGTTTTATAAAGTTAATATCTACGAGGTCTGGATTAAATCCATCGTTTAACCAGATGACTGAAAAATGTTTGTTTTGTAATAGCGCGGCTCTCTCTTCCAAAATTTCTTTATGGGGTAATGGAAAGGAATGAATGCCTGCTAAAAAATATACTGCATCGTATGCATCTGAATAAAGGATGGGGGAAAGTTGGTTTTTATGATTCCTAATGTATTGAATGGTAGCCGACTCTTTCCAGGAATCTTCTGTATATCCTGGAATTCCAGCGTCTTTAATGCCTTCCCAAGCTTCCCCATTCTGTTTGTATTGATGATAAGCAAAGCCAGAATAAATAATCAATATAGGTAATATCAATAACCATTTTTTTCTAGAAACCATTTTATGCAGAGACACAGGTATCCAGCTGCTCCCAATAATCAATAGTGGAATATAAATAGGAGATAATAATCGACTACTCAAATCCTCGAAACGAGAAACCGATGCAATGGTGATCATGAAAAGAAGATACACCACAAAAAACAGGCTGATAATGGTTTCAAATGAATGATAAAATTGTTGCTGTAGAATGCGAAAAATTATTGTATACAAAGCCAACGAAAAAATCAGCAAAAACAGAATGATCGTAATCAGCGCATGCCCATGCAGAAAAGGAAGCCAATCACTTACCGTATTGCCTACCTGTAAAAGAGTATCTCCTAAAGTGCGCAATGCTTTTTCTCTTACGCCCGTAGTACTTCCACTTACCAAATGATTATGTATCAGATTAGTAACAATCCCCGAAACAGCGATTATGCCAAATACCAGCAAGTGTTTAATTTTTTTAATAGCACCCAGGTCTCCATCAAATAAAATAAAAGCCCCACCGGTAATCACCAAACTAATTCCGGCATACCGGGTTAGAAAACATAAGCCGGTAATGATGGAAAAAAGAATAAGCGTGCGTGAGCTGTGATTTTTGCCATAAGCATAGGCCGCTATGAAAAAACTAATCGATAAAAATATAAACAGGGTCTCAGACCAGAGCATGGAATAGATTTCGAGTAATACCGGACAAAACGAAAGTAATGCCAGCAGCAACAGTTTATAAATCGGGGAAGTATTTTGATGGCGACTGATGATAAAACCAGTCATAAACAGGATACCCCCAAACAGAAGAATATTCAGAACTGGCGCAAATTGTAATGGAGATAATCCGGTTACTAACATTACTAGACTGAGAAAAGAAGGATAACCGGCAGGAAAATCAACCAGCGGATATTGGTTGAAATCAACCAAAGAAAAATGGTTGCGTACATTTTCACCTACCGTTAAATAAGTTACCGAATCGGGAGAAATGCCGATACCACTATGCCGGGTATAAAGCAATAGAATAACACCAACCGTTACCGTAGCCAGCAAAGCATCCCAATGTTTCTTGATAAATATTGCAATGCTACTGTTCATGATGATAAATGGGATAAGGAATAATGATGCAAAATAAGTTGCATAACCCAATAAGCAAGCATTCAGAATACTTATCGGGCAAGCAGCGCTTTTTCAATCAGCTTCTGGTGATGTGCTACATGGCAGGCAGTAAAATACAGCATTTCCCGAAAAGTCAATTTCCCTAAAAGAGGATGCGGTAATATGTATTTATCCAAGGACTCCTCAGTATGTTTTGCAGTTTTCTGATTCAATTGGATAACCAACCCATTTAGACGATTGAACTGTGTTTCTTTATTGAATGGATTACTATCAGCGGGAACAAAGGGACTGGAGGCTTTGCCACCAGCAGATAATTTTAGATTGTATTTGTCTACCAATTCTGAATAGGATTTTGAGGGCCTGTTGGCTATACCAAACTTCCATTTGACCAAAAATTTGGGCAATCCAAAAGCCATATTTACTGGCGAAACGCTTTTAATAATATGATCCAGCTGTTGTACTGCATTCCATTTTTCAGGCGGAGCATAAGAAGCTTCATCATCGCTTAGCTTGCGAATCATTTCTATAAAATCATGATGATTTTTTGTCATCAACTGAATGATCTCTTGTTTATTCATGGTTAAATAGATATTAATGTTGCTCAAAAAATCCTACCTGTCTCAAAAAAGAAACCTGGTCAAAATAACTTGCGTCACGTACAATTTTATGGTTTCTGATTTCAAGAATCGTACAGTTATGCAAACTATATTTTTTGTCAAGCATATAAGCCGGTCCACCGTCCTCCAGAAATTTCATTGTGCCCGTTGACGTAAATTCAACTGAAACAGATGAATCACCGGGTAATATTTTTGTGATGGTATATACCAGATCGGGGCTCGCCTTAAAATATCGGCGATACACAGAATGAATTCCATTCTTTCCTTTTTCGGGTGCCGATAAATTAGGAGATTCTATCAGGGCGCTATCGCTATACAAATTTTCGAGTGCTGTCAGGTCGTGTTTGTTTAACGCATCAAACCGGAGGGTTACCAACTCTGTATTGGTTAGCGTTGTCTGTTTGCAGGAAGAGAAAGAAAGCAGGCAGACAACAAATAGAAAGAAGCTGTATTGTGTTTTCATGGCAATGGAAATGCTTGCTTAAAAATAAAGCAATATTCTGCCAGTTCCATCAACAAAAATGTCCCGACTTCCCGGAACATTTTGTAAAAAATCATCACCCAAACAAATTATTCGGCTTCTGCTACCACTTCTTTTACTTCAGGAATCATTCGTTTCATCATTCCTTCAATGCCGGCTTTTAATGTGATCATAGAAGAGGGGCAACCACTGCAGCTTCCCTGTAACATCAGGTTTACGACCCCTTCATTATAACTTTTAAACTGTATCGCGCCACCATCCATTTCAACGGCGGGCTTTACATAGTTTTCCAATAATTCTTTTACTCTTTTCACAATATCATCATCATCTGCGCTTACCGTATTACCCGCTTCCTGTTTTACTTTGGCCAGCTCTTCTTCATTTACTACCACGCCCCCGTTTTCAAGATAATCTTTCAAAAACTCTTTGATAGCAGGTATTACATCCTGCCAGTCTTCCGTATCCGATGTTTTGGTAAGGGTTACAAAATTGCTGGCAATAAACACACTTTTGATAAAAGGAAACCCAAAAAGCTCTTTTGCCAATGGCGAAGGGGCAGAAAGCGTTTCGTCGGCAAAATCAATGCTTTTGCCGGGATATAATAGTTTATTGGCCACAAATTTCATGGTTTCCGGATTCGGAGTCATTTCAGTATAAATACTGATGATGGGATTACCTGTCTTGATCATAACACATCCTTTTAATAAAGCGGATCTTTCTCCGCAAATACAAAATTAAACAAAACCCGTTAGGGATCAGGCAAATTAGCCCCGGGAGCCACATTAACAGGCATATTTTTCGGATATCGAAACTAAATGACTACTCTAATCCTGTCTTCTATATGATAAACAAGCGATTGCTTTCAGAGATTGTATGATAAAAATCAAACGAAAACTGAACGAACGGCATGAATCTTGTGTTTATAAAAAGCAGCAATCAATCAGTATATGGCAGAGGGATTTTATAATATGATGGATTATTTTTTTACCCTTCTGATCGCTTTATCCGACGGTAAAGAATTAGAAGAGTTCTCTATTGAAGCTATTTTATGAAGTTTTTAGCGGATAAAGGCTTTGTTTTAGTCAGAACTTAGGTAT
Source organism: uncultured Bacteroidota bacterium (assembly GCA_903926855.1). GTDB lineage: Bacteria > Bacteroidota > Bacteroidia > Chitinophagales > Chitinophagaceae > Sediminibacterium. Next base: position 4,661 of record CAIYKV010000084.1, read on the forward strand.
TATTAGGGTATAATTCAAAATGATGCGCGCAAATAAATTAGCACTATTGGCCGGTATATTGCTTGTGGCCATTTCCCCTGTATTTTCTCAGAAAGGCATCAAGGGCATGATCAATGCCGAGAAAGAGTTTGCTGCTTTCACGGCTTCTCATTCTATACGCGAAGGCTTTTTGAAATATATGGATAGTGCCGGGGTGATTTTTAACAGTAGCGGCCAAATTCTCAATGCACAGGAAATCTACCAAAAACAGAAACCCTCAGCCGGTGTGTTAAGCTGGACACCCGCATTTGCCCTGATCAGTGCATCCGGTGATCTGGGGGTAACTACCGGGCCTTATGAATACCGATTAAAAAGCGCTTCAGATACAGTAGCCGAAAAAGGAAGCTTTACTTCTGTATGGCATATTGACCAACAGGGTAATTGGAAAAACCTGGTTGACCTGGGGGTTTCTTATACAGCAAAATATCCCCTTCCCAAAGAAGTAAAAGAGATCAGTCTTCCCAAAGCCAAAGAACTCAGCAATAGTTATGAGCATGTATTGGTGCTGGATGAAAAGTTCAACAATACACTGGAAGATAAAAGTATCAGAGGATGGCAGAACGGGCTGGCACCCGATAGCTGGCTGAATATAGAAGGAGAATTACCAGCAGTGGGTTTTGAACAGGTGGATGCCGCTTTGCGTCATATACCCGTAGCGCTTTTACTCGTCTCACGAGGAGGCAACGTGTCTTCTTCCGGCGAATTTGTATATATCTATGGCACGATTGAAGACAAGCATAAAATCGGCAATTACCTCAGAATCTGGGCCTATCGTGAAAAAAAATGGCAGGTGGTTTTACAGGTCTTGAAATGGTAATTATTCCACTATCCGCAACTTCGCATAATTCAACATAATCTTTTTTTCTCCGTTCAATGTAAAATGAATTGTGGCAACGGGGTTATGTGCCGAGCCTTCTATTTTTACGATATTTCCATAACCAAATTTCTGGTGCTCTACTTTTTGACCCTCCTGCAAATCGGCTGAATTACTCGCCACAAAATCAGCACTGGGTATATGTTCTACTACTTTATTAGAAGGCGGCGTAATAGGCAGGTACTCCGGTTTTGCATTCGGTGATTTGGGTTTTTGATTAGGACTGGCCCCATATCTTTTTTCTGCATTGGCTGCCGCATTATTACCAAAACCAAAACCTCTTTGCATTCGTTCAAACCCGGTGCCCCAATCGGCCCCGGAATTATTACGAGAACCACCACCTGCATAACTTTTATCCAGATACTGCTCTGGTATTTCTTCAATAAAACGACTGGGATCGTTTTGTACCAATTGTCCGTAACGATATCGGGCATTGGCATATGACAACCATAACCGGTGTTTCGCCCGGGTTACGGCTACATAAAATAATCTCCGCTCCTCTTCCAGCTCTTCCCTTGTATTAATACTCATGGCACTTGGGAAAAGGGTTTCTTCTATGCCGCCAACAAACACACAACTAAATTCAAGTCCTTTTGCCGCGTGAATTGTCATCAGCCTCACCACATCCGTATTCTCTTTATCATCATCCGCATCGGTATGCAGGGTAATTTGTTGCAGGTAAGAACCTAATGATTTATCTCCCAGTTCTCCATCATCGTTACTGGGACTTTCCGTCCATTCTTTAATGGAGTTTAATAATTCCTGGATATTATTATAGCGATCAAGCCCTTCGGTTGTTTTATCATTAAACAACTCTTTTACCATATTGGTATGCTTGCCAACCTGTACAGCCACATCATAGGCATTCTTATCGGTGAGGATACTTTGAAAATAGCGAACCATGGTTACAAAATCCTGCAGAGCCTGTAAGGTGCCGGCTTTAAAACCAAATTCCGCTGCGCGGGAGATCACTTCAAACATGGGGATATTCTGCTCATTGGCGGCAATCACACATTTTTCTATGGTGGTTTTGCCAATACCCCGTGCCGGATAATTGATAATCCTTTTTAATGCTTCTTCATCTTTGGTATTCACGGTTATTCGTAAATAAGCGAGTAGGTCTTTGATCTCCTTTCTTTGGTAAAAACTGGTTCCGCCATAAATACGGCAGGGAATACCCATGCGTCTGAGACTTTCTTCGAATGAACGGCTCTGTGCATTGGTTCGATACAGAATGGCAAAATCACTGTTATAATAATGATTGCGTAATTTCTGTTCCTGAATGGTATCTGCCACAAATTTACCCTCATCATTATCGGTCATGGTTCTAACCAGACTGATCTTTTCTCCATCACTGTTTTCGGTCCATAGGTTTTTCGGAATTTGTCCTTTGTTATTTTTGATCACTTCATTCGCCACATTGAGAATATGCTGACTACTTCGGTAATTCTGTTCCAGTTTTACCACTTTTACATCATCGTAATCTTTCTGAAACTGTAAAATATTTTCGATGGTGGCGCCGCGGAAGCTGTAGATGCTTTGGGCATCATCACCCACCACACAAATATTTTCATGAACGGCTGCCAGCAGTTTACTGATCTGGTATTGCACCGGGTTGGTATCCTGGTACTCGTCAATTAATACATACTTGAATTTATGCTGGTATTTATGCAGGGCTTCCGGATAATTTTTCAACAGCTCATACATTTTCAATAAAAGATCATCAAAATCCATCGCCCCGTTTTTAAAACAACGGGCCGCATAGGAAGCATATATCTGCGCAATGGCGGGGCGTTTGGATTGCATATCTTCCTGTTGTATATAATGGTCGAGGGCATATTCTGCCGGACTCACCAAGGCATTTTTAGCAGAAGAGATACGGTTACCTACTACGCTGGGTTTATAATGTTTATCGTCGAGGTTCAGTTCGTTGATGACGGTTTTGATAACCGAGCGACTATCATCCGTATCATAAATAGTAAAATTATTCGGATAACCCAGGCGATGGGCTTCGGCCCTGAGAATCCGGGCAAATACGCTGTGGAAAGTGCCAATGTATAGGTTTCGGGCTTCGGTATTTCCTAAAATCTTTTCTACCCGCTCTTTCATTTCGGCTGCTGCCTTATTGGTAAATGTGAGGGCGAGTATATTAAACGCATCCACACCATGGGCCATCAGGTGAGCAATACGGGTAGTGAGCACTTTTGTTTTTCCGCTGCCCGCTCCGGCAATGATCATTAATGGGCCATTCAAATGCGTAACCGCTTCGCGTTGTGGTTCATTCAATCCCTTCAGGTATTCTTGCATAGGCGCAAGTTACTATCTTGTTGGTTTGAAAAATAAAACCTTGAAAACTTAAGTATAAACTACGCCTGGGTTTATACGTATTTTTGCGGGAGGACTATACGCCATGAAAGATTTTAAGAAATATTATATTATTCCCGAAGAGCCAGCTATTGTTTACCAGGCATTGACTAATGCCGCCACGATTCAGTTATGGACGGGAGAGCCTGCAGAAATGAATACGGAGCCCGGTTCTGAATTTTCTTTATGGGATGGAAGTATCACAGGCAAAAACCTGGAGTTTGTTGCGGATAAAAAAATTGTGCAACAATGGTATTTCGAAGGACAGGAAGAGCCCTCTATCGTTACGATTATTCTGCATGCGAATAAACAGGGAACTTCGGTTGAATTAAGACATAGCAATATTCCCGATGAAGCATATGAGGATATCACCGAAGGGTGGACCGATAGTTATTTCCGCTCCCTGGGTATGTTTTACGAATAAGCGAATACGAAGACTCTCTTACCGATTCAGAAAATCAATCAGTTTTTTGGTGAGAGATGCGCGTTTGTTGGTAAAACTATGATCAGTATCCAGCCAAACATCATAAGAAAAATAACTATGGTTTGATTGCTGAATGGCTTTGGCGATTGCCTCATTTTTACGATGCTCGTCCAGCATCACCACTTGTTTATTGGATAAAGCCCCGGCACCAAGTGCCAGATCGTAATAAGCGCCTTCGTGTGGAATAGGTGCAAACAGCTCTTTCCCTGATTTTTTGTTTAGCACAAAATTATTATCTGCTTCTTTTTCAAGGCTGGAAAGTGCATTGGTTGCAATCGAATCAACCACTTCACTATAAATATCCCAGGCAGAAAGTGCAAAACCTTTTTTAATTTCGGGTATTTCCTGTAAAGCTTTGAGACAAACAAAACCGCCCATGCTATGACCAAAAAGTACCATTTTGGCGGTATCTATTTCCAGGGCCGCCGCATTTTTTTTGCAATACGCAACTACATTCTTTACATCTTCCACACAATGCCTGAACGAAAATTCTCCCTGGCTACCCCAACTGCCACGGTAGTTAAAATAAATCACGTTCCATCCATGTGCCCGCACGGACTGGGCTATATCCAGGTTTCTTTCATTGCCCGGATAGCCATGTAATAAAATTAATAAGGGATGGGGTTTGCTTTCATTGGCCTTATACATAAAGCCCTGCAATAAGCTGCCCGCAGAGGAAAACTGAAGCTCCTTCATTCCAGCCGGCGATTCTTTAGACCATTCGAGGTCACCACCTGTATTTTCTTTTTGTATGGGTTCGGTGCAGTTTTGCAGAAAACCTGTTGCCAGTAATAGAAACAGGTAGATGGTTTTTCTTTTCATGGGGAAGCTTTTGGTCAACACAAGATAATATCTTCTGCGGAAATTACTAAGCCCGAAAACCGAATTAGCAGAATGGTAAAATATTAAGTCTATAAATTTGGTAGACTATAGTAAACCACTTATTTTTGTTCCATGGAAGCACATTTACCCGCTGAAGACTACTTGTCTATTTTTCGATGTTGTTGTAGCAAATTTTAAAAAATGCAGTTTACAGGAACAGCATTATTCCTATAATAGGGCCAAGTGGCCGAGTGGTTAGGTATGGGTCTGCAAAACCTTTTACGGCGGTTCGAATCCGCCCCTGGCCTCAAATAGCAATCTTTTTTCATATGGCAAGCAATCGTAACGGGGCGGTATTTTTATACCAGCCCCTTTTTGTATATATGTTAAAGCGTAGATTGAATGCTGCTTATCCGGCAGTATACACGTAATTTTGCTGCTTTCTAATACCAGCGTGGTTTGTATACAGTAGTTAGTTTTATAGGAAACCGTTAGAAAAATAACCATATGCATACAAAAACGAATAAGAGACTGTTTTCAAGGATAACCATTGTATTAGGAGTATTCGCTTTGCTCAATTTTGGGTTTAGCGTTCCAAACCCGGGTTTTTCCGAAAAAGCATCCGTAACTCAGCCGGTTATATCCTCTTTCGGCGAAAAGATTTTCTTATATGATAAATTAGATCTGGCATCCCTTGGTCTTTCAAAACAGGCTTTTACCTATGCACTCGCAGGATTTTCTCATTTAATAAATGACGGGAAAATCATCAAAGAGAATATACTTTCCATTTTAGATTTTAGTCTGCCCTCCGGAAAAAAACGATTATTCGTAATAGACCTTTCCGAAGAGCGCCTGGTATTTAATACCTATGCTTCCCACGGAAAAAATTCAGGTAAAATAATACCCACTGATTTTTCGAATCAAAACAATAGTAATAAAACCAGCCTGGGTTTTTATATCACCGGGGATATTTATCAAGGAAAAAACGGTTACTCACTTCGATTAGAAGGGGAAGAAGAAAATATCAACAATAATGCTTTTGCCCGTGGTATTGTTATGCATGGTGCCGCATATGTAAACGAACAACTGGCATCTGCCCAGGGATTTATCGGAAGAAGTCAGGGTTGCCCTGCATTACCTAAAAAGCAAAGCAGGAATATTATTGAGAGAATAAAGAATGGAACTTGTTTATTTATTTATAGTCCTGATAAATATTATATATCTCATTCCAAAATGATACAGGATACCCAATCCTGATTATGAGGCCGTTGATTCATGTACGCCGGTATAATGCAAAACAATCCGGTAAAGTTCGTCGGGTACAAATGGTTTCACCACAATATCGGTAATCCCATTTCCTTTTATTTTATTTTCAATTTCTTTAGGCAGACTGGCCGTTAAAGCAATAATTGGTAAGCGGATTCCTTTTTCACGAATAAGCCGGGTTGCTTCATATCCATCCATTACAGGCATATGCAGGTCCATGAATACCAGTTTGTGTTTTTCTGTATCCAGCATATCTACAGCTTCCTGTCCATTCATCGCCACATCAATAGTAGCACCCCATTTTTCAAGAAAGGTTTTTGCTACCAGAATATTAATTTCATTATCCTCTACCAATAAAATAGAAATGCCGGTAAGGGGTTTTGTTTCTTCCGCAGGAAGTCTGTTGGTGGAGGTTTCAAGCACCAGGTTATCTGCTTTTACTTTATGGAAAGTCTGGGTAAAATAAAAAGCAGAGCCTTTACCCGGTTCACTCACTAATTGTAAGGAAGAGCCTTGTAAGCGAAGAATTTTTTTACAAATGGCTAACCCGAGACCGGTTCCGCCAAAATTCCGGGAAGTAGACGTATCTGCCTGGGTAAACTCTTCAAAAATCATTTTTTGTTTATCTGGCGCAATACCAATGCCACTGTCTTCAATACGCACTGTAATGGTAACCGTATTGTCTGTTTGGTCCTTTACGATGATATGTAAAACAACACCACCATGCATGGTAAACTTAATGGCATTATTTACCAGGTTGGTAATTACCTGTCCTGTTCGTGTGGGATCTCCAAATATATCATCCTGTAAAGCCGGATCAATTTTTAAGGATAAAGTAATGCCTTTGTCTTCTGCCTGGTTTCTTAAACCCGAAACAATATTTCTGGCCAGCTTGGCGAGATCCATTTCAATAGATTCAAATTGAATTTTTCCCGCTTCAATTTTATTATAATCGAGAATATCATTAACAATGGCTAAGAGATTATTGGCCGAGAATAAAAGCAAATCAAGCTGCTCTTTTTGTTCTTCACGAGGGTTATTGCGAAGAATGATATGCGTCATGCCCAACACAGAGTTCAGTGGTGTCCGGATTTCATGCGACATGGTGGAAAGAAAATCGATTTTTGCTTTCAGTCCTTCTTCCGCCTGTTTTTTTGCCAGCGTAAGTGTATAAGCAAAGCGGTAAGAAAGAATCAGCGACTGCAGAAAAAAGAAGCTGATATAACCGGCAAAGAGATAGGCTTTCTGCGGCGCAATCAAACGGAAGTATTGCAAATTGATCAGCAGAAATACAAGGCAAATCACCCCCGTACTGGCTACTGCATAATTGGCACCAACCCTTTTATTACGCCAGGCTTTTACGTATACATAAAAAGTATACAGAATAAACCCGAACATATATAATAAGAAAGGATTGATCAGTTGGGTGAAAACAGAAGGAGGAAACACGATAACAATCAACGCCAGTGCGAAACTGATCCAAACCCCTAGCCAGACAATTTTTTTGTTGGTGTCTTCCGGATACAATTCCAGCGTATAAAAGCTGAAAAAAATGACACTGATAAACAGGGTTAAATATTCAAAGTGTATCGTAATCGTCCAGGGAATATTAGGTAGGAGTGTATGTAAAACATAATAATCTGTTCCAATAATACGGTAGCTATAGGTGATGCAGAATAAAGAAAAGTAAAGCAATACTTTATCATGTTTCCCAAAAAGGAATAAGCCGAAAAAGAATAATCCCCCCATTAACAGGCAACCGGTTAAAATCAGGTCTAATGCAGATCGATCATCCCGGTTTTGGAAAAGGATATCTTTATCTCCCAGACGCATTTTCTTATAAGGCCCACCACGTGAATGCCAGAAATTGGCAATATGTAATACAAGGCGCAAAGTATCACTGGGAGTGGTGAGTTCTATTGTTTTTGATTGCCACCTGGGCACGGCTTTTTCTTTTATTGAGTCGGGGTTGCCCATAGCAGAAAACTCTTCTCCATTAATGAAAAGCCGGTAGCTGGTATACGTATCTGGTAACTCCAAAGCCAGTTTCGGATGGTTATGGGGTAAGATGATCAGGGCTGTATAGGATGCATAGCCTTCAGAAGGCAATGATTTGCCATTAATGACGGTTCTGCTCCAAAGTCTTGGAAACTCAGTATACACCGGTGGTGTAGAGGAGTCTTTTGGATTGATCAGGCTATGCCAATATAAGCCCCATTCCCCATCCAGATCAATGGTGTTTTTGGAAAGATCAACCTGCCGTAGATCCAGAACGCCTCTTTGAAAGGTTGGAGCAGGGCTTTGATCAAAAGCATTTGCCTGAAAACAGGAAAACAGAAAAAAGAAAACAATAGATAGTTGGAAGAAAGGTGAAGGCAGAAAGTATCGCACAAAAGTTTTGCGGTATTCCATTGGATTATAGACTACGGTTTTCATCTGTGTAGGCAATTTACTAAAAACTACTTGTTTACATGCATAAAAAAATTATCTTGGAACAAAGCCATTGTATGAAATATGGGTTGGTTGTCCTCTGTTTTTTTTTATTGGGATTTGTTGCTAATGCCCAAAAAACTGATAAACACCTTGAGCAACGTGTAGCCTCTTTATTGGCGGGCTTTCATGGCGATATTGGGGTATATATCCATGACCTGAAAAAGAATAAAACGGTTGCTATTCAGGCAGATACGATTTTTCCCACAGCCAGTATGGTAAAAATGCCGATCCTGGTTGGAATCATGCAAAAGATCGAAGAAGGTTCATTGGCCTACCACCAGTCATTCGTGTATAAAGACTCGCTTTTGTATGAAGGAGAAGATATTTTAGGCTCTTTTCGCAATAATGAGAAAATCGAACTGAGCAAACTCATGATGCTAATGCTTACCATGAGCGATAATACCGCCAGTCTCTGGTTACAATCTATGGCCGGAACCGGTACCAGAATCAATACGATCATGGATAGTCTGGGTTTTGCTTATACAAGGGTAAACAGCCGGACACCCGGAAGAGAGGAGAATCGAAAATTATATGGCTGGGGACAAACCACTCCCCGCGAAATGGCAGTCTTGATGGAAAAGATCGTTACCAAACAGGTGATCAGTAAAAAGGCCAGTGAAAAAATGCTACGATTATTGGGAAGAAATTATTGGGATGAGGAAGCCATTTCTCAGATTCCGTCAGATGTATTTATTGCCAGCAAAAGCGGAGCGGTAGATGCGAGCCGGAATGAAATATTATTTGTGAATGGCAAAAAATGCAGCTATATTTTTTGCATCTGTACCAAAAACAATCAAGATACTTCCTGGGAATCGAAAAACGAAGCATGGCAATTAACCCGGAAATTAAGCAGGCTTTTATAGGAGTATTTTAATTAAACGGTTTGAACTTCTAAATTCAATATCACATTGCGCCCTTTGCGTTACAGCTTTTAAAAGTATTTTAATGAATACTAATCTTACAGGTGAAGCCCTTAAAAGCTGTAACGCAAAGGACACAATGAACCGCGAAGAACGCTAAGCAACTATTTGAATAACTGAAAAACCAGCAAACTACTTAAGTAAGCCAATCCCGTCATATAAATAAGTTGAAACATCGGCCATTTCCAGGAATGGGTTTCCCTTTTTACTACGGCCAGTGTGCTCATACATTGCATGGCTAACACATAAAATATCATCAACGATACAGCTGCAGGCAAAGTATACACTTTGCTACCATCCGCATGCGTAGCAGCCTGCATTTTTTGACGTAGTGATGAATCATCAGATTCTTCTACACTATATAAAGTGGCCATGGTGCCCACAAACACTTCTCTGGCTGCAAAAGAAGTGATCAGTGCAATACCAATTTTCCAGTCATAACCCAAAGGCGCAATTACCGGCTCAATCGTTTTTCCTAAAATGCCGGCATAAGAATTTTGCAATTTTTCGGAAGAGAGTTGTTTTTGTAAAACTGTTTTCTCAGCAGGATTCTGCTGTATTAACACGGCATATTTTTCAGTTACTTTCTGCATACGGTTTCCCGGTCCATACGAACTCAAAAACCAAAGAAGTAAACTGATCAGCATAATTACTTTACCCGCATCAGTAACAAAGATTCTCGCTTTCTGAATCATGGTAGTACCTACATTTTTCCAGCGCGGGGCGCGATAAACGGGTAGCTCCAGAATAAAGAAACTTTTTTCTTTGAGTTTGATAAATCCTTTCAGCACATAACTTACTACCAGGGCCATAAAAGTGCCGAGAAAATAGAGACCCATCATCACCAGTCCCTGCAGACTTAAAAACCCGAAATAATATTTATCATCAATCACCAGGGATATTAAAATCGTATACACCGGAAGCCGGGCACTACAGCTCATTAAAGGAGTTACCAGTATGGTAAGCAATCTTTCTTTTTTATTTTCAATATTCCGCGCACTCATAATGGCTGGAACGGCGCAGGCAAACCCACTGATCATGGGCATCACGCTTTTTCCGTTCAAACCCACTTTGCGCATGAGCTTATCACTTAGAAAACTGATACGGGCCATATAGCCGGTATCTTCCAGCATGGTAATCAGCCCGAAAAGAATCATGATCTGCGGAACAAAAACCAGGATCCCACTCAAACCCGCCACAAATCCATTGATCAGCAAATCGCTCCACCAGGCTACGGGCAGGGTATGGTTAAGCCAGGAACCCGCTGCTTTGAACGCGGCTTCTATCCAATCCATCGGAAAACGTGCCAGCCAGAAAATGCTTTGAAATAACAGGAACAACACCGAAAGCAGGATCAGATAACCCCAGGTTTGGTGAAGCAAAAGATTATCGAGTTTTTCGGAAAATAATTTTTTCTCTAATGGACCAGGCTCTACCACATGGTCTTTCATTACCTGGCGAATCAGGGTATAACGCTGTACCACTTCTTCGGCCTGTGTTTTGGTGGGATTAAAACCGTTTTCGATCTCTATCTGCTCAATCGCCTCCTGTTTATCAGGTGAAAGCGGAAACTGTTCATGGTTAATCAGGTAATGAATGGCAGCATACTCACTTAAACGGGGAAATAGTATTTGAACCGCATCAACAGAAGAAGCGGCCAGTTTTTTGGTATTCATAAAGTCCCGCGAGGGTTTCAACGGGTTCATACGGGCTACCTGCCACAAAGCTTTCTTCAACTCGGCCAGTCCTTTGTTTTTTCTGGGGTTAACGGCTACAATGGGTATACCCAATTCTGTTTGAAGACCATTGATATCTATGAGAATATCTTTTTTCGCTGCCAGGTCGTTCATGGTAAGTGCCATTACCACCGGAATTTTCAAATCGATGATCTGGCTGCAGAACAACAGGTTACGTTTCAGGTTACTGGCATCGGCTACCAGTAGTATGATATCCGGTTTGATTTCTGGGTCGGCACCCATCAATACTTTATAAGCCACCCATTCATCTGCCCTGCGGGGATATAAGCTATAGGTACCGGGTAAATCTATGAGTTCTGCGGGCAGGGAATTTTCTAAAAGAATATGCCCGGTTTTTTTATCAACCGTAACTCCGGGAAAGTTACCTACTTTCTGATTCAGGCCCGTAAGCGCATTGAACAACGAAGTTTTTCCGCTGTTGGGGTTACCAACCAATGCAATATGTAGGTCTGTTTTTGACAATGAATATAAATGGTTGCAAAAGTACCCGCAATATAAGGGGGTTTGTTACGAGATTGGTAATAATACTGGTTGGGGTTGAATGCTGTATTTACAAGGGTTTCGTGTAAATAGCGGGAAAGAAAAGTAACGAAATAGTAACGAGGGTGATGCAAAAAAGAGAAAAATCAGTGTTATCGACTATCCGAGAATCTATTTTTTTCGATTTTATCTGCGTATATATACGAAAGCACAGCACAGAGAAAAAGTGTCAGTGAAAATAATTTCAAAAAAATACTATTATACTGTTTAATGGTTTCTGTCCAATCCAAGTAATCATTGACATTATTTGAAATTGAGTATACAAAAATCACTGGGCCTTCGCTGTTTAAATCTTCAAGTGAAGAAGTAAGAAATCCTACTCTAACGATTGTTCCACTTTTTAATTTACTAAACTGGTCAAATTTTAATAGATGTAAATAGTCGGTATTTATTTGAAAAATAGTACTATAATTATTTAATGTAAACGTAAAAGAATGGGTTTTACCAGAGTTTAAAATATTATATTTATAAAAAGGTCCGTCAATGAAGGTTAAATCTGCCTTACTGGCAAATTTTGGCTTAGTAAGATCAAGATCTAAGAGCCCGATCGATGTAAGAAAAAATATTGCTGCCGCCGCCTTCAGGCCCGTTTTTTTATTCATCATATTTTTATTTCTCTGTAGAGTATTTTTTAATTGATGTAAAAGATATGTTCTGCTCTCTTTGTAAGTGTCCCTAAAAAGCAGACAGTTTAAAATTAGAGCCAAAAGCTTGTAATTAGTATATTATATGAAAAAGAAAATATATTATTCTGCGTTATCAGTAGTTTTAATAACAACTATTTATTTAATAGTTTTAAAAAAAACAGATAACCCAGATAATGAAAAGAGCCATTACTTCACAACATCGATATTTTATGTCTTCGGAGTTTGGATAGCAATTTTGTTTGGCTTATTTATGCTTTTTTTAAGACTATTTGTTAATAAGAAAATTGTAAATTCATTTTTATACAATTTTATCTCTTTTCTAAATTTAATTACTGGTTTAACCGGCATTTTTCTCTTTTTGCTTGGAACAATAACAGAAAAAATAATAATTGTATATATTTTGTCGGCGTTCTTTATGGGAATTTTGATGAGCTATATTCTTTGGTCTTCAAGTATAAAAAAGCCAATTTGCTAAAATAATGTCTTTTATAAACCAGCTATTTTCTAAAGTATTTCTCAGAAATATTTAAATTTGATTACAAGGTTCAGTAAGGCAAAAAAGATGTTTGCCAAGTTAAAGTAAATAGGCAATGAAGATTAATATAACTAAATTGAAGGCGCTTTCTGTGATTTTACCTTTGTGTATGATAATGCCGTCAGAAAGTTTAAATATGCCACTTTGTTTTATAGCAGTTGATGTGTATTATTTAAAAACTTTTACTCAGTTCTTGGTGGCCGCACTCATTTTCCTCTCTTTTTTCTTATATCCTATATTGTCTTCTGCTTATAAATTTAAATCTGTAACAGACAACGTAATATTATCTATTATTCAATTGGGCTTTTTAAGTATGCTTTATTTGGATAAAGAAACCTACTATTTGTATGGGAATTGGGTGAATTATGTAACTTTAATCCCAGCTGTAGCAACATCGATTTTGTTATTATATAGATGTATAAGAAACATTTATGTGAGAATATATTTAAGGTAATTATGTATAGTATGATTTTTTCTCCGCAGAGTCTTCCAAATTCACTACTAAAAGCAAGTTCTCCGCAGGCGTCTCTCGAAGAGGACCCTGCGGTTTAGTAGCACTACTCAATTAATGAAAACAAAAACAACGATTATAAAGATAAATCTATATCCTGTATTTCCATATAGGTAATAACGGGATATACTCCCTGCTCACCTGTATAATAATACCTGGCGGAACTATGTATATACTCTTCAGGTATTTTTGCTAACCCTGCTTTACATGGGTTAAGGTGTATATAGTTGGCTTTTTGTTCCATAAAGCGGATGCTATAACAATCTTTCCTATCAAAAGATGGCTCGAATACCTGGTGCAATTTGTTTTCAAGTCGGTCAGTTGCATTTACCCAGGATGCCATCTCTTTCAATAGGTTTTGATGACCCTTTGCTGACAGTTTCTTAACCAGATCGTATGCCATAAATCGTTTTCCGTTACCTACGATCGTATGAATCTTTTTTGGGGATGTTCTAAAGGCGATCATTACATGAATATGACTGGGCATAATTACATAAGCGACTATATGATGATTCTGTTGTTTTAGGTGGTTAAACCAATTGTATACTGCATCATATCCATCCGTAAGTTCAAATAATGGCAGCCAGCGTGTGCAGGTAAAGCTGATGAAAAACACACCATTGGGTTCGATTATTTTGTTTCTTACACTCATATTTGAAAGAGTGTAAATTAATATCTTATTGTAACCTATTTATTGCGGTTTATACCTGATAGAATCATTGCATTTTTCGCAGAGATCGGTTTAGCATACATGTATTTACGTTCTAAACCGCAGGGTCCTCTTCGAGAGACGCCTGCGGAGAACCTGTTTTTTTAGTGATTTAAAAAAGAACACTGAACAAAGAAGTAAATTCTGTATTTATCTGCATGAGTACCGTAACATAGGTGTATTACCATTCTAAACCCCAGGGTCTCCCGCTTCAGCGGGAAGACGCCTGCGGAGAACCTGTTTTTTTAGTATTTTTAAACCATGAAATCTATTTCCTTCTTTTTTGCATTGACCATTCTTTTCAGTAAATCCTTTTCTCAAACAAATAATACTGCTGTTACAGATTGGTGCAACCACCCCCCAAGAGAAGCATTCAGCAAATTGAAAGAAATTAAGGGCGTTAGCCATTGGTTTAAAGTGTATAGCGTGGGAGAAAATCTAATAGCCATTACTGAGCCATATAATTTCGAGGAGGTTATCTCTTATTTGATCATTGGAAAAAACAAAGCTTTACTTTTTGATACCGGTATGGGACTTGATTCGATTTCTTCTGTCATTAAACAATTAACGAAACTTCCGGTGACAGTGCTGAATTCTCATACACACCCGGATCATATTGGGGGTAATTATGAGTTTAGGAATATCCTGGCTATGAAAACCAACTACACCCTTTTACATGCCAAAGAAGGGTGGAGCCATGATGCCATAAAATGGGAAGTGACAAAGGATGCGTTTTGTATGCAAAAACTTCCCGGAATGGATACAGCACGGTATGCTATCAAGCCCTTCCATATTAGCAGGTTTGTAAAAGATGGTGATGAAATTGATTTGGGAGGAAGAAAAGTGCAGATCATTTCAGTACCCGGACATACACCGGATGCAATTGCCCTGCTGGATAAAACGAATGGCTATCTGTTTACAGGCGATACTTTTTATGAAGGTCCGATCTATTTATTTGCGGAAGAAACAGATATAGAAGCTTACGAGAAGAGCATTGCTAAATTGGCGGCGATGGCCCCTAGAGTAAAAACTGTTTTCCCGGCCCATAACAATCCAGTTTGTGAACCGGCAAGATTAACAGAATTAAAAAGCAATTTTGATAAGTTGAAACAAGGATCCGTAAAAGGGGAAGACAAGGGGCAGAACACCTTTTTATTTAAATTTCAATATTTTGATTATCTGATTCAAAAAGATCAATTGGAAAAACTTCAGAAGAAAGGCATTGCCAACTAAAATCCTATTTTAGGTTCATCATCAACTACCAAAACAACTTCTCCAGCACATGGTGCAATTAAGTCTTTACCAAAAGCATAATAGTCCTCATTTGTTTTTCCATCCGTTTTATAGGAAATCCCCTTTTCGTTGGTTATTAGTATATCAAATGCATTTTTTTGCGCTTCACTTACTACATGATAGTTTAATTCTTTTGTATCACCACCCCAAAGGACTGTCCACTCATTATTACATGGCAATATCAGTTTTGTGCTATTACGATCTAATTTAGGCAGGTTACTTTCTTTGATAGGTTTTACAAAAAGCCCATTTATTTTTGCGTTTTTATCAA
Organism: uncultured Bacteroidota bacterium; assembly: GCA_903926855.1. GTDB lineage: Bacteria > Bacteroidota > Bacteroidia > Chitinophagales > Chitinophagaceae > Sediminibacterium. The sequence goes on from CAIYKV010000084.1 coordinate 20,186, forward strand.
CCGAAATATTGACTGCAAATAAAGCCCGATCAAAATTTGTTTTATAACTGGCATAGGTTTGTTCATATTTAACGAATTGCCTTTTTGTAATATTCCCTGCTTGTTTTTTTAGTCCTGTTAAAAACTCTTTTGTTTTATCAAGCGGCAAGGCGTTTTGCATTTCTGTAGAAAAGCTTGAGAATATTGCATCAAAATTATCTGCGTTGTAATTCGCTTCAAAACTTTCTGCAACCGATTTGTTTATTGCTTTCTCTGTTTGACTGAAAGAAGCAGTTATCATTAATGATAAAATTATTGATGCTAAAAATTTTTTCATACGGATGATTTTTTTTAGTCCCACAGATTCTCCCGATTGAGGGCTCGAGGAATAGAACAATTTATTTATGTATTATGCAAAAACAGTAAAAGAGTTTTCGTTTTAAAATCACTTTTTCTCTCAATAATTTGTTTACCATCAAACGTTCCTTTCAAACCGCAAGTGCCCTATGCGTGAATTTCCTTATTCAATTAAGCGCTTTAAAAATACATTTTTGGCCGGCGACAAAATCAAGGGATATTTTTCTACCCAAACATTGTTTTCCTCCAATCCAAAATTTTCTTCTTCTCTCACAGCAATCTTTTTTAGTTTGTAGTAAAAGATCAGTAACAGACCCTTCCATTTAGGCAGACTGTTTTCATAGGAAAGAAAGGAATCGCCGATCAAAAATTTATAATCGCCTGTTTTAGTGAGACAATATTTCATGTCTGCCGAATTATCGAGCACCAACTCTTTGGTATCGATTAATTCATAGAGTACATACCTGAAAAATAAATCTAATTTGGGCTCGATTCTAAAGCCAAGGTTAAACGTGAGGTGATACACATCATTGGGGGAAAGAATAGTTACTTTATACTCCTGGGTAAAAGGTTCATCCGTAACATTGATATGTACAAACCAATACACTTCCGCTTTTTTAATTGGTGCAGTAAGAATAGAACTGATTGATTTTTGCTCGATATACTTTTCATTATTGGAGCTGCTGAGGAAAACCAGATGGGTAGCATATTTGTTAATCTCTGTATCATTACTTAACTGTTGCAATATGGGAACCTGTTGCAACAAGGGCGTATACGTCATTAGTCTGCTTTGCTCCAGCTTACCTTTGTACCAGATATACATCATAACGGAAAGCACCGTGCCAATCAATAAAGTAATCCACCCTCCGTGCATTAATTTTTTGAGGTTCGCAATCAGAAACATCCCTTCTATTGAAAAAAATACAAGTCCAAATAATATAACCCATACCAACGCCACCCTTTTGGTAAGCAGGTAAATAACCACCAGGAAACTGGTAACCAGCATAGTGAGTGTAACACTCAGTCCAAATGCTGCCTCCATATTCGTCGATTTTTTAAAATACAAAACCATTGCCACACAGGCAATCATTAAAAACCAATTGACAAATGGAATATAAATCTGCCCTTTTACCTGGGAAGGGAAAAACACCTTATGTCTTGGCCAGATATTCAACCGGATCCCTTCATTTACCAGCGTAAAGCAGCCACTGATTAAAGCCTGGCTTGCAATAATGGTTGCCAAAGTAGCAATGGCAACAGAAAAGAGATAGATGCTAGCCGGAATGGTACTGTAAAAAGGACTGATATTGCTCATAGGCTGACCTTCATGGGCAACCATCCAGGCGGTTTGTCCGGCGTAACTCAGCACTAAACAAATTTTAATATACATCCAACTCCAGCGAATATTATTGCGACCTACATGTCCCATATCGCTGTACAATGCTTCTGCTCCAGTGCTGCATAAAAAGATGCCACCCAATAGCCAGAAGCCACCCGGATAATCTTTGATTAAATAAAATGCATACGAAGGATTTAGCGCTTTTAAAATGGCCCAATGCCCATCAATGCCCAATATGCCAATAAAGCCAATGAAGGAAAACCAGACCAGCATTACCGGGCCAAATACTTTACCTATTTTGCCGGCACCAATTTGTTGAAAAAGAAAGAGTAAAACCAATATGCCAATTACCCAGGGAACGGTGTTTAGTTGGGGTGAAAACATTTCTAATCCCTCAATGGCCGATGCCACGGATATGGGCGGTGTGATAACGCCATCTGCCATTAAAAAGGCTGCACCAATGATGGCTGGGAGTACAAGCCATTTACCAAAATACCTGCGCACCAGTGCAAATAAGGAAAATATGCCACCTTCTCCATTATTATCTGCCTTTAGTACAATAAAAATATATTTTACGGAAGTCAATAATACCAAGGTCCAGAACACGGCACTTAATACACCCAATGCTTTGGTGGCATTAATGATTTCACCTTCATGAAAAATAGACGTATAAGTATATAAGGGTGAAGTGCCAATATCTCCAAACACAATGCCCATCGCAATGAGCAGCCCTGCTGCTGATATGCGCTGGTGAAAGAGGGTATGATTTTGTTGGCTCATTTTAATAGATCAAGAAATCTGCCGAATCAGGCAACCTTTTTTGTGACAGCTTAATTGATATCTCTTTTAGATAAATGATACAGTACGTATTCCAGATATTGTTTTACTGTAACCTACTGCATTTAAAAATACAAACCTTACCCCTAATTCAAAAATTTAGAAATAGATAGGTTTATGAAATTGATCGATAACGCATTAATTAGTAAGATGGATTTACTTTTCCTTGTACAAAAACCTCGAATTGCGACCTCACTATTTTCAATAATACTTGTACAATTGCCGGGTTGGGCCTTACTTTTGTCCTAACAAACTTTCCTGTATGAAAAAATACCTGCTGGTATTATTGCTTGTTCCAACCCTTGTTTTTTCCCAAAGCAAAAAGAAAAAAAAGCTGGCGGAAGAAAAAGCCAATACGGAACTGGTTGCCCGGCTAACCGCCCATGTGCAATACCTGGCAGATGATAAACTGGAAGGAAGAAGAACAGGCACCCGCGGTGAGCTATTGGCTATGCAGTATATAGTTGACCAGTATACACAAATGGGATTGGAACCCAAAGGAACCGATGGGTATGTGCAGGAATTTGAGATCAATGAAGGGCGGCAGATAGATGAAACCACCCTATTAAAAGTGGATGGCAAGCCACTTGCATTAAATACTGAATATTTACCCCTTGCTTTCAGTGCCCCCAAATCAGTAAAAGGAGCACCTGCTGTATCCTTAAGCGAAACCCAGCAACCCTGGTTCAGGGACCTGAAAGACATGCTGGAAGAAAACAAGGATAATCCGCATTTTGATGTGGAAGATGCCATTAAAAAAATTGTCAAATCCATTTCTACCAAGGGGGCCACTGCATTATTTGTGTACAATACTTCGGGTATCACAGATAATATACAGTTCAATAAAAATGACAAATCGGATGCTGTGAGCATGCCTGTCATTTATCTTACCAAGGAAGGCTATCGAAAATATTTTTCAGATAATTCAGCCACGCTTGAAATAGAAGCGAATATTCATTTTTCTGATAAAACCCGTAAATGCAGGAATGTTGCGGGGTTCATTAATAATCACGCAGCCAATACAGTGATACTGGGTGCGCACTATGATCATTTAGGATATGGAGAAGATAAAACCGCATTAGATACCGGACACGTCATCCATAATGGCGCTGATGATAATGCCAGTGGAACCGCCGCATTGATTGAACTGGCCCGGATGCTGAAAAAATCAGCCCCGGGTAATAATAATTACCTGATACTGAATTTTTCAGGGGAAGAACTGGGATTGTTTGGCAGTAAATACTGGCTCGAACATCCCACTGTTAATATCACACCTAACTATATGATCAATATGGATATGGTGGGGCGTTATGATACATCTCATAAATTAACCATCGGTGGTTTTGGTACTTCTCCGGTGTGGAATGATGTATTGACGGCTACAAAAACAGATCTGGTACTCAAATTAGACAGCACCGGCAGTGGCCCCAGCGATCATGCCAGTTTTTACCGCAAGGATATGCCTGTTCTCTTCCTGTTTACTGGTAGCCACAGCGATTACCATAAAGCCACAGACGATTGGCAAAAAATCAATTTTGTAGGCGAAAAGGATATCCTGAACTGGCTTTACCGCCTGATTGAAACAACAGATACCAAAGGCAAATTGGTTTTTGCCAAAACCACCGAACCGCAAATGGGTAGAAGCGCCGGATATACGGTTAGCCTGGGTGTAATACCCGATTATGGTTTTACCGGCACCGGTATGCGGATAGATGGGGTTAGTCCGGGTAAACTCGCCGAAAGAACCGGACTGCAGACTGGCGATGTTTTACTGCAATTGGGCGAATATAAATTTGTGGATGTGATGAGCTATATGCAATCGCTTAGTAAGTTTAAGAAAGGAGATAAAACCCAGTTAAAAATCAAACGCGGGTCAGAAGAAAAAGTATTTGAAATTCAGTTTTAGCGCATGCTTTTGGGAATAGGGTAAGTCTTTGAAAATAAGAATAAGAAAAAACTCCTCATGAAACAACTGCGCCTGAATATAGAAGAACTGAACGACGATTTCTTTGAAGAAACCCGTCTGTTAGGTATTACTGCGCCCTTGAAAAATTACCAGTTCTGTCTTCATTTAAATAACCAACTCGGATATCAGTTCCGGCTTAACCCGGATATAGAAATTCATCTCAGAAAAAAAGACCGTAGTTATTACTTTTCTGTTTATCAATCTCAGGAACCCAATAGTTTTCTGGTTCATTATTTATACCATAATCAATTTGATGGAGAATACCTGTTACCCGAATTCAAACACATGGATTTTTTATGGCTGATGAAAGGCGATATGGTAGCGGATGATAAATGTAACTGGATTAAACAGGCAGTGAAAAATATACCCGGTGTACAATTGGTAGCGGAACTCACCAATGAGCAGATCAGGAATAAAGGGAATATGGTATTTTAATGCAACAGAGAACAACTGTTAACGTACAGCAAAATAACCAATACTATGACAAACACTAATTGGATAGAACAGGATCATTTTCTCTACAGGAAATTTGTATTCAAAAATTTTTCTGAGGCATTTGCTTTTATGACCCGTGTGGCATTGGAGGCAGAGAAAATGGATCATCACCCCAGGTGGACCAATACCTGGAATACGGTAGAGATCTGGTTAAACACCCATAGTGCCGGAGATATCATTACAGAAAAAGACCATCAACTGGCGCAGCATATTGATGAAATCATTTCCCCTAAATAACTTCCACCACTTTTTCTCCTTTTATTTTCATAACACCGATAGGTTCTATAAAATCGGAAAGTCCATTATCAGTAAATAATTTTTGTACTTCTAATATTGCATCCGGTGCTACCGCCACTAATAAGCCGCCATTGGTTTGCGGATCAGGTAATATGGTAAAAGCTTCCATTACATTGATGCCGGGCGCAAAAGACACTTTACTACCATACCCATTCCAGTTGCGATAAGTGGCATCCGGCCCAATTTTTTGTGCCATGTATTCTTTCACAGCGTCCAGTATAGGCACATTAGTATAATTTAATTGAGCCGATAATTGACTGCCTTCGGCCATTTCAATTAAATGCCCGAGCAACCCGAATCCGGTTACATCTGTCATGGCATGAACCCCTTCAACAGAACCCAATAATTCGCCGATCTTGTTTAATCGACTAAGTTGTGCGTAGAGTAAATCCAGATGTTCTTCTTTAAGTGCCTCCCTTTTTTGAGCCGTAGACAATATCCCAACACCCAGGGGTTTGGTTAAAAAAAGAAGGTCTCCTTCGCGGGCCGTATTATTCTGTTTGAGGTTTTGAATAGAAACGATACCATTTACAGAGAGCCCAAAAATGGGTTCGGGGGTATCAATACTATGTCCGCCCGCAAGAGGGATACCCGCTTCTTTGCAAATTTCACGGGCACCGTCCAATACCTGTTGGGCCAGTTCGGGGGGTAATTTGTTGATCGGCCATCCCAGGATAGCAATTGCCAGAATGGGTTTTCCGCCCATGGCATATACATCACTGATGGCGTTGGCGCCGGCAATTTTTCCAAAAACAAACGCATCATCTACAATTGGGGTAAAAAAATCGGTAGTACTGATCAGTGCGGTTCCATTATCGAGATCGTATACAGCTGCATCATCTTTGCTGAGATTGCCTACCAGTAGTTTTTTGTTTTCTACTACCCCGGTATGGCTTTGCAGGATTTTATCGAGTACTGCCGGTGCAATTTTACATCCACATCCGCCCCCATGCGAAAATTGGGTAAGTCTGGTTGCTGTCATAATAAACGAGTTACATCAGGTTGATACCTGCAAAGTACAACTCATCTATAGAAAAGCGGAAAATCAATCAGGGCCGGAATCGGGAATTTAGCTAGGATTATATAAAACGAAGAGAGCTGCACATAGTACAGCTCTCTTACCCCCAATTATTACTTGTTTAGTAATGAGCGTAATTTCTATGAACGGGTTGGTAGTAAAACACCGTTTTCTACCAATCCCCCCTTTTTTTTCATAAAGCAAGCCTAGCCTTTCGATAAAACCGAAAAAATAGTAGAAAAAATTCGATTTTTCAGCAGCGTAAATTGTGTAAGCAGCCTGCTTCCTGGTATATAATTCGCTGTAAAATGAAGATAGGAAGGCCGATTCGCTCTTGTATACTCATTTATATCACCAACACCCATTAACTTTAAAACTGATTTGTGTTATTAATGATTACCATGCGTATCCGCTTTTGCTTCATCTTGTTTTTGTTCTGTGTTTTCGCAAAGGGGCAATATCCTTATGTGAAAAAACTCAATTATCCGGAACAACTACCTACGCAAGTGGTATATGATATGCTTACGGACTCAAAAGGCTATATCTGGCTGGGAACGGATAAGGGGTTGTACCGCTTTAATGGAAGGGCTTTTGTTTTTATTCCTATTGACAAAGCTTCTATGCGGGGAATTGGTTATTTACAGGAGGACGCAGATGGGGTAATCTGGTGTATGAATTTTTATAACCAGTTGTTTTATTTCAATCGTGACACTTTGCGTAATTATGTGTTAGATACAAAGCTCATTAACAATGCCTCGACTTTTAATAATGTAGTTGTTGGCTCAGAAAAAATCTGGTTCAATTCTTTTGCCAATATTTTTCAATTTAATAAAAAAACACACGCCCTTGAGAAAGTTATTTTTGATCCCTCTAAAAATAATCGAATCATTTCATTAGAAGGAAACAAAAATGAATTATATGCTTTCTCAAGTGGAGGGTACTTGTTTTTTGGAGACCAGAAAGAGAACCACTGGGATACTGTACATCAAACCTATTTGGATGTTAGATTAGTTTCAAACAATGAAAAACTATTAGGAGTAAGTATGGGATTAGAGCGAACCCTACCCTTTGAGATAAAAAACCATAAAAGAAGATTACTCAAACAGCTGGACATTTCTCCGGATGTATATATTCTAAAAATGGTTTTTGCGAATAAAAATGACTGCTGGTTTTGCACCCAAAGCGGTGCGTATCAATGGAACCCGGAAACGGGAGAAACAAAATGCTACTTACCTAATGAACGGGTATCAGATGTAACCACAGATTATCAGGGAAACTATTGGTTCAGCACGCTGGATAATGGAGTATTTGTTTGCTCTTCCCTCGCAAATACACTTATTAAAATATACGATGATCCCTTATTGGATAATTTTAGCAGGCTTCAGTCACTTTCTAATGATGAAATAGTGGCAGGGAATAGCCAGGCATTGATGTCAAAGTTAAACCTTAACAACAGGGAGGTATTTCATTATGATCTGACCAAACTACGTGAAACTGAGTTTATTTATTATGATTCGATAAGCGGGTATATTTTTTCTAATCGGGGCGTATTTCAAAAAGATAAAAAAACACCAATAGAATTGCATGATTACAGCAAGGGGCTGCAAAGAGATATTTATGGTAACCTCATCGTTTCTCTGTTTAATGGTGCCTATATCATGAACGATCATTATAATTATTATAACAGGAGCCCACTCTTGAAATGTGCACTCTATAAAAACGACAGCGCAAAAAGCGATATTCGAGTGGGTGTGGGCAGTGAATATGTATTAAGGAAAAAGAGAAGCCTTACCTGTTTAAGCTCTCAAACAAAAGATGGGTTCTGGATTTCTTATTCAGACGACCTATATGATTATCATTATGATGGAAACATCATCATACTTAAAGATGCAGAAGGTCAACCGGTAATTGGAAGATCCCTGATACAACTTGCTGATGGTAGTTTGGCAGTAGGGGAATCAACAAAAGGGGTAATGATATTTAAAAACGACAAAATTGTAAGAAGCTATAATGAGAAAAACGGGCTCAGCAGTAATAATGTTCGGAAAATTATTAAACAGGATAATTATATATGGGTATTAACAGACGCTGGACTTGACAGGATCAATGATGCCAATGGAAATATTACCAGTTATCTTGAGGAGTATGGGTTAAGCAATATTATTATCAATGATTTTATTATTGTGAATAATAAACTGGTATTTGCCACGCCTACCGGTATCCTGCAAAGATATAATGTACCCAGATATTCAAATTTTGAAATCCGGTTCCCTCTGTTAAAGGCAACGAGTAATGGAAAGGAGATTGGGAATAAGGAAAGTCTGCCCGATGACCGAAGTGATATCAGCTTTTATTTTGAAGCACTACACTATATTTCTCCCGAATCGGTTATCTATTTGTATCGGTTAAAAGGGGTGGATTCTGCCTGGCATCATGTAAACAGTTTCAATAACCAGCTGATTTTTAACCGACTTTCCCCCGGAAAATATGAATTTGAAATACAGGCAATTTCCGGGGCAAATTATAAGAGTAAAACACATCATTTTCTGTTTACGGTGCCCAAGCCCATTTGGCAAACAACCAGCTTTTTAGCGGTCGCTATCATTGGCATTTCTTTACTTATCTGGTTAATACTCAGGCAATGGGAATACAACCTGCTTAAGCGACAAACCATAAAAGAGGAATTATTGAAAAGTCAGTTAGTGGCTATGCGCGCGCAAATGAATCCACATTTTATATATAATGTGTTGAACACTGTACAGGTACTGGTATATGGTAACCGGAAAACTGAAGCCGGGGCGCTATTGGGTAATTTCAGCGACCTGATGCGCAAAACACTGAATTCAAGTGATAAACAATTATTGCCTTTGAAAGAAGAAATTGAAAACATACGGTTATACCTGGAATTGGAAAAAGCCAGGTTTGATGAAGGTTTTGAATACCATATTGATGCGCTGAATATAACGGATCTTTCAGAAATTCGGATACCTTCTCTGATGTTACAACCCTTTATTGAGAATGCGGTAAAACATGGCCTGATGCATAAAGCGGGCATGAAAAAGGTAGATATTCGTTTTGAACAAACAGGAACCGTATTACAAGTAACGATTGATGATAATGGGATAGGCCGGCAGCAATCTATGGAAATCAACCAGCGTAGCAAAAACAAGCCATCCAGTTTTGCTACTGCTGCATTAAATGAAAGGATGGATTTGTTTAACCGTTTATACAAACAACAGATTACCTGTGAAATTATTGATAAAAAAGATGAGAGACAAAACGCAGCCGGAACAAAGGTCATACTCTATATCCCGGATTATGGAATGGATGCCCATGCTTTGTAAGTGGATTGCGATGAGAATGTATATTCTAAGAAAATTATTTTTTAATATATCTATGGTAAGAGTAACTTGGAAACCGAATGCAACAGATAAGAGCCATTATCGTAGATGATGAACCCAATGCCCGGATAGCATTGCGCGGCCTGCTGGAAGAGAATTTCAGCCAGGTAACCGTATTGGCTGAATGTAAAAGTGTTCCGGATGCTGTAAAAGCGATTAACAAAATAAAACCTGACCTGGTTTTTCTGGATATAGAGATGCCCGGATACAATGGGTTTGAATTACTGGATTTTTTTGATGACCAAAATCTTTGTTTCAAAATAGTTTTTGTTACTGCTTACAGTGAATATTCTTTACGGGCCTTCGAAATTTCTGCGGTAGATTATATTTTAAAACCCGTAAGAGCGGAGCATTTAGAAAGAGCACTCAAAAAAATTAGCGTTGAGCCCATGGTCCAGGAAGGCATTCAATACAAAATCCTTAGAGATAATTTCAACAACCAACTTGATAAAAAAATTGTACTGCAAACTGCCGAAACCATTTTTGTAGTAAAAATGGATGATATCATTTATTTACAGGCAGAAGGAAGTTATACCCGGTTTTATACCACTACCCATGGTGTACTTACAATTACTAAAAAATTAATTGATTTTGAATACCTGGAAGCAAGCGGCCCTTTTTTCAGAACCCATCGCAGTTATATCGTGAACCTGAATTATATCAAAAAAGTAGATAAAAAAGACTTTCTACTCATCATGAACAATGATGCAGAAGTCTATCTGTCCCAGGACAAAAAAAACAGCCTTCTCGAAAAGATCACCCAATAACCCGCAACTTGTAATGCACAACCTCCAACCCTCATATCACCCATTCCACTTCCCCAAACCGAAAACGATCCTCTACCCCCCCTTCTACCAATAACTCACCGGTTTCTGATACATTTTTCACCCGGCAGGAAAATACCCGATTATCTTTTTTCAGCTTCACCCATTCGTCCTTCTTATATAAGCGGTCATTATATTCTTTTAATAATTGCTTCCCACCCCATTTCAACCAGTATTGGTAACGATTTTCAAGACATACACAAAGTTCTTTGGCCATACTTACGGTATTGAATTCTTTTCCGGTAATCTGCCTGAGCGATACCGGGTTTTTTGCTGTGTCGGGAAACAAAACCTGGTTCAGGTTAATGCCGATTCCTACTACCGACCATAGCCATTTATCGCCCCGGATGATATTTTCAATCAAAATACCCCCTGCCTTTCTGTCACGCCAGTAAATATCGTTTGGCCATTTAATGCGGGTTTCTCCGGTTGCATAAGCTGAAAAAAAATCGTGACAGGCCAAAGAAACTGTTAAACTTAATTCAAATAGGCGGGCAAGAGAGATTGCACTACTATCTAAAACCACCGATAATATAATGTTTGAACCTGGCTCGGTTACCCATATTTTACCTTGTTGCCCCTTACCGGCTGTTTGAGAACCTGCGAAAAAGCAGGTTCCGTGTGCAGCCATATTAGCCTGAATCATGTCCATGGCATAGATGTTGGTACTTCCAACCTCGGTTAATTCAATGAATGGCGTACCAATGGTACTTTTAGCTGTAAAGGGTGACAAAGAATTACTATTTTTGACAAAGTTAATAAAGCGGGCTCCGGTGGTTCAGAATTAATCATTAAAAATTAAGGACAGATTCGGAGTTCTGGCATAATAAACCATTACTCATTTAAAATTTCATCGATTATTGGAACCTCTTTCTGTTTTAAAAACCCGCGAAAAAAGTACGATCACGAGGCTTACACGTAATTCAAAGATCTTCAAATCGATCATTAAAGCTATACAGGATAAGAAAGGCGAACATATTGTTAGTCTGGATCTGCGAAAGATACCGGAAGCGTCTGCCGATTTTTTTATCGTTTGTCAGGCTTCCAGTACTACACAGGTAAGGGCGATTTGTGATGGCATAGAAGACCAGGTGCGAATCGATTGTAATGAAGCACCCTATAAACATGAGGGCAGACAAGCCTTACAATGGGTTTTGATAGATTATGTGAGTGTGGTTGTACATGTGATGCACCCGGAAGCAAGAAAGTTTTATAAACTTGAAGAAATGTGGAGTGATGCAGGCTCGCAATTGCACGACATGTAAACAATTTAAAATATAAGGTCTGGTTAATCGTTATTATTAGAAACCCTATTTATTACAGAGGTATTAGTATATGTCACAGGAAAATAAAAATATAAAGTTAAGTGGTCAGGATAAAGGTGATGGTTCACGCAAAGGGCCTAAGTTCAATATCTATTGGATCTACGCAATCATACTGGTAGTGTTACTCGGAACACAGTTCATGAAACTTTCCCCCGACCTGATCAAAATCACTGAGCAGGAATTTACCCAGAATATGCTGGCAAAAGGCGATGTGGAAAAACTAGACCTGGTTAAAGTGAAAGAAAAAGTAAGGGTTTATATCAAACCCGAAGAGCTTTCAAAAGATATCTATGTAAATAAGTATAAAATCACCTTGCCTAAGGACAAAGCAAAAGGAGTTCCTCTTTTCGAGTTCCAGGTAACAGATTTCAAAAGCTTTAAGGATGATATCAAACAGGTATATGAAACGTATAAAATACCTGAAGTGCCTGAGTCTGTTGTAGAAGAAGCAGAATGGTTTGGTCCGGTGATGAATGCAGTATTATCCATTTTATTGATTGTGGGAATCTGGGTATTACTCATGCGTAAAATGGGTGGCCAGGGTGGCGCCGGAGGTCCGGGCGGTATTTTCAGCATTGGTAAATCAAAAGCTACTTTATTTGATAAAGGGGCCAAAGTAAATATCACATTCGCAGACGTTGCCGGATTGGATGAGGCAAAAGTGGAAGTAATGGAGATTGTAGATTTTTTAAAGAATCCCAAAAAATATACAGCACTGGGTGGTAAAATTCCAAAAGGGGCTTTGTTAATTGGTCCTCCCGGTACTGGTAAAACCCTGCTGGCAAAAGCTATGGCGGGTGAAGCCCAGGTTCCTTTCTTTAGTTTGAGCGGAAGTGATTTTGTTGAGATGTTTGTAGGCGTTGGTGCCAGTCGCGTTCGTGATTTGTTTAAACAGGCCCGCGAAAAAGCACCTTGTATCATTTTTATTGATGAGATTGATGCTATTGGTCGCGCCCGTGGCCGTAATGCGATCATGAGTAATGATGAAAGAGAAAATACTTTAAACCAGTTACTGGTTGAAATGGATGGATTTGGCGGAGATACCGGTATCATCATTCTCGCAGCAACCAACAGACCCGATGTATTGGATACAGCTTTGCTGAGACCCGGAAGATTCGACAGACAGATCTCTATTGATAAACCCGATGTTAAAGGAAGGGAAACCATCTTTAAAGTACACCTGATTCCTATTAAAATTTCCGAAAACCTGGATCTGCATAAACTGGCAGAACAAACACCCGGTTTTGCAGGAGCAGATATTGCCAATGTATGCAATGAAGCCGCCCTGATAGCAGCCAGAAAAGGAAAAGAATCGGTAGAAATGATCGATTTCCAGGATGCGATTGACAGGGTAATTGGCGGGTTGGAAAAAAAGAACAAGATCATTGCACCTCATGAAAAATCAATTATTGCATATCATGAAGCGGGACATGCCGTTTGTGGTTGGTTCCTGGAGCATGCGTATCCTTTATTAAAAGTAACCATCGTTCCCCGTGGAACAGCAGCCCTTGGCTATGCACAATACACACCTACAGAACAGTATTTATACAATACCGATCAGTTAATGGACCAGATCTGTATGACATTGGGCGGAAGAGCAGCAGAACAGATTTTTTTCGGAAAAATATCAACCGGGGCAGCCAACGATCTGCAACAGATCACCAAGATCGCCTATAGCATGGTTACCGCCTATGGAATGAACGATAAAGTGGGGAACGTAAGTTTCTATGATCCTACACAGGAAAATACCTTTACTAAACCATTCAGCGAAGAAACCGGTAAGATTATAGATGAAGAAGTGCGTGGCATAATAGATGAGGCCTACCAAAAAACAATTGCCTTGCTTACCGAGAAAAAAAGCCAGGTAGAAATATTGGCTAAGGAATTATTAGATAAAGAAGTATTGCATAAAAGCGATGTGGAAATACTGATAGGCAAACGCCCCTTTGAGGAAAAGAAACTGGTTGAAATTGAACCGGAACAAAGCAATGGACATGTTGTAGGCGAAGAAACCCGCGATGCCAGTGCACCCAACGACGAAAAACTCATCATAGGATAATGGCAAACACAGCAAGAGAAAATATTTTAAAAAAGATAAAGCAGGCACTGGCAAAACCAGTGCCTGTTCCCTTTCCTGCCAGTGAGAACAATGAATCTGTATTCGAACCTTCTCTAAAAGAACTGGAAATTGAATTTGCTGAAAAATTCAGTCATTTACAGGGTCGTTTTTCATTTTGTTTAGATCATACAGAACTGGTGGCCCAACTGCGGATACTGATTTCGCAAAGAAAATGGACCAAAATCTATTGCAGGGAAAACGAACTTGCTAATAGTTTGGGTGAAGCTGGTTTTGAAAGCGAATATGTTACAGATTTGGCATCCTGCGACGCATCTATCACAGGATGCGAGCATTTAATTGCCCGAACAGGAAGTATTGTGATGAGTAGCGCACAGAAAAGCGGTAGAACGGTTAGCGTGTATGCCCCGGTACATATTTGTATTGCGTATACTGATCAACTGGTATATGATATAGCCAACAGTCTTGAACAATTGCGAATGAATTATGGGCAGCAATTTCCTTCTTTGGTAACTTTGGCAACGGGGCCCAGCCGAACAGCAGATATAGAAAAAACACTGGTAGTTGGGGTACATGGACCGAAAGAAGTGTTTTGTTTTTTGGTTGACAGGCAACCATAAATTTAAGTTATGATTAATCAAACCAATGGACAATTGTTTGTATATGGAACACTGAGGAGTGGTTTTCAGAGTCCGGCGTATAGCTATATCAGCCGGTATTTTACATTAATAGGAGAAGCTAAGGTAAAGGGTCGTTTATATGATTTGGGCGACTATCCTGCGGCAGTACCTGTAGAAGAAGATTATTTTATTATTGGAGAATTATACAAAATCAATCATCCTGATGAATTACCCTGGGCAATGGCCCAGTTGGATGATTATGAAGGTATCAATATAGAACCCGGAGAAACTGCTTTATACCAACGACTGGTTACCCATGTATATTATTCAGATCAGGTAACCCTGGCATGGGCCTATTGGTTTACTGGCGATGTTTCTCAAAAACCCGTAATTGACAGCGGCGATCTATTACAATATATACAGCAGAAAAATAAACCCTGATGACGATTGCTCCCGACAAAAAAATATATTTTCTAACAGATTTTCATTTGGGTGCACCGGATCATGCAAACAGCCTGTTACGGGAGAAAAAAATTGTTTCTTTTCTGGAATCTATCCGAAAAGATGCCGCTCAGATTTTTATACTGGGTGATATATTTGATTTTTGGTATGAGTATGCAACGGTGGTTCCGAAAGGCTTTGTTCGATTATTAGGCAAACTGGCCGAGCTGAGTGATAGTGGTATACAGATACATGTATTTGTAGGCAATCATGATATGTGGATGAGTGGTTATTTTGAAAAAGAATTAAATATCCCCGTCTATCATCACCCCAAAGTTTTTGAGTGGAATGAAAAGCGATTTTTTATCGGACATGGAGATGGGCTGGGGCCAGGAGATCATGGATATAAATTTCTGAAGAAGATTTTCCGTAACCCGGTTTGTAAATGGTTATTCGGAATATTACATCCTGATTGGGGTATCGGATTGGCCAATTATTTTAGCCGTAAAAGCAGGGAGAAAACCGGAGATAGTGATGAACATTTTTTGGGTGAAGACAAAGAATGGCTGATTATCTATTGTAAAGAATTGTTGACAACGACGCATTACGATTATTTTCTTTTTGGTCATCGACATTACCCTATCGATTTTCCGCTAAGCGCTACCAGTCGCTATATTAATGTGGGCGATTGGATCCGGAATTTCTCTTATGCTGTTTTTGACGGAACAGAAATGTCCTTACTAAAATGGGAAGAGGAATCGAAATAATTAGAAATCAAAAATGGTGGTTGACTGAAATGTCAACGCCAAATGATGTATTAAATTTGTGAGATGTATCAGTTTTTGCAACAGGAAATCTTGGATAATACGCTGGAAAGCTACCTGATTGTATTAGGAACGATTCTTTTGGTAATCGTGATCAAAAGATTGGTTTCAAAATACCTGGCCAAGATTTTATATAATATGGTGGGGAAGGCGGGTAAGAAAGTGGCGAGGCAATCCTTTCTGGACCTGGTACTACAACCACTGGATACGTTTCTGGTAGTACAGATTTCCATCATTGCTTTGGATAGACTTAAGTTTCCGAAACTACTGGATATCGCTATTTATCATCTCACCATCCGGCAACTGATTGATTCTCTCGCGGCAGGAACACTGATTGTGGTTTTCATTTGGCTATGTGTTCGTGTAATCGATTTTATTGCGATGATATTGGAAGAAAAAGCCAATCTGACCAAAGACCAGACTGATAACCAGCTGATCATTTTCTTTAAAGATTTTTTCAAAGTAATACTCGTGATTATTGGTGTGTTACTGGTACTTCGCTTTTCTTTCAATAAAAATATCGGGAACCTGCTTACCGGCTTAAGCATTGTGGGTGCAGCCATTGCATTGGCCACCAGAGAAAGCATGGAAAACCTGATTGCGTCATTTATCATATTTTTTGATAAACCTTTTATCACCGGCGACCAGGTAAAAGTGAATGGCTTTACCGGAACGATTGAAAAGATAGGACTCAGGAGTACCCGCATACGGACATTGGATAAAACCTATATCTCTGTACCCAATAAGCAAATGGTAGATACCATCATCGATAATATTTCTTTAAGAACCCAGCGTAAAGTAGAAATCAGATTAGAAATAGGTTTGGGCGCAAGTGCCGGTCAGTTAAAACAATTGTCGCCAGCCATCAGAAATCTTTTACAAAAGCCCGAAATAGAAAAATCTTTTGTGTACCTAATGGATACCGGGAAGAATGCACATATAGTTGCGGTTGATTATTTTACTACTATCAGTCAAAGTATAGAAGCTTTCAATCTTTTCAGAGAAACGATTAACCTGGAGATTATTGAATTATTGGAGTCCTTACAAATAGAACTGGCTGCAGCCAGCACGGATATTGTTGTAAAACAGAATAGCTAGAAAAAATTATGTTATAGTCTGGCTACGATCTCTCCCAGCTCTTTTTCAATATCACCTGTTGTTCCATATTCCACTACCCTGCCAAATTCTTTACCATTTTTTACAATGATAAAAGTAGGTGTATGGGTAACATTCCATTTTATTTGCAGGTTATGTAATGTTTTCTTTTGCCTGTCAACCCCAATCAGTGTAACCAGATTGGCGGGAATACCGCTTCTGTCAACTAAACGATAAAATTTTGGCAAGAGATTTTCTGTATCATGACACCAGGTACCGCCAAATACAAGTATGCTGAACTGACCGCTTTTTTGTCGGAAGATAGCTGCCGCAGTTTCATCTACCCGCCCATATTGCATATTTTCTTTAAACCAGGCAAAGCTGGTATCATTTTCAATAAGGGAACGGGATAGAATACCCTTTAATACTTTTGTTTCCGTATCCTGTACCACTACAAAATCAGGCGTGCCCATTTTTTTAGCAGAAGAACAGGAAAACAAAACCATCAACAGGGAAGCAATAAACAAAAAGCGATTCATCATGATAATCTTTGATTTGCAGGCAATGGTTCGAAAGAAGACAGGCTCTAATTACTCAGGGTGCTTTTCAATTCTAATAAAAACGATTTGAATTTAGTTAAAGACTGCACTACCTGTGCCTGGGTATCAGCTTCGCGTTTATTATTCTTTAGGTATTTTTTTGCGCCATCGATAGAGAATTTACGCTGGCGTAAAAGAAAATAAATTAATTGCAGATTTTTTACATCTTCTACCCGAAAAAGACGGTCGCCTTTTCTGGTTTTGCGGGGTTGCAAAATATCAAATTCGTTTTCCCAGAACCGGAGAAGCGAAGTATTTACTTTAAACCAGCCAGCCACTTCGCTGATGGAATAATAGAGTTTTTGTTGAAGCACCGCATCTTCAGGTACATCAATCAGATCGGCTTCTGAATCCATTTCTTTAAAAGATTTTCTTCCTCTTTTACTGCCTGATTTACTGATTGTTTTCGTTTGCGCCTTTTTTACAGAAATGATGGGTTCCTTCTCTGCGATTTCTTCTATAGGCCCAAGTTCTGCGATGGCAGGCTCAGGAATAGGGTCAGCCTTTGGTGGTTGGATAACAGTTATTACCTGACTGGCAGGTTTTGGAGCCGAAGCTTTCTTTTTTGGAGCGGGCGATTGCTCAATTGGAAAACCAAAAAGGTCTAACTGCTCAAATCTTTTTTCCATACTTAAAAGTACTAAACTCTGTTACAGTAAATTGGCCCTTAGCAGTTTAGTGGAAAAGATGTAGGTATCCTCTGGAAATCCGTTTTAGAATAAGCGGATATATATGGCGAGGTATCCTTTTGGGTAATTACTTTTGTACAAAACGGGATATGTACCAGATAAAAACCATTTGTGTTTGCGGAGCCGGAACCATGGGAACTGGGATTGCTCAATTATCAGCCATGAAGGGCATATCCACTATTCAATTTGATATCAGTGCAGAGATGCTTGAAAAAAGCAGAAAGGGCATAGAGGCAAATCTGAATACCCTGGTAAATAAAGACAGGATAACGCCATTAGAAAAGGAAGAGATTATCAGCCGCATCAAATTTAGTTCCCAAATCAATGATTGTGTGGCCGACCTTGTTATAGAAGCCATTATTGAAAAAAAAGAAGCCAAACAAAATCTTTTTAACCAATTGGCCTTAATCAACCATCCCAAAACTATTTTAGCCAGCAATACCTCCTCAATCTCTATTACTGAGATTGCAAAAACGGTTACTTCGCCTTCCCGTGTTATCGGGATGCATTTTTTTAACCCGGCACCGATCATGAAACTGGTAGAAATTGTGAGAACAGAAAATACAGAGGAGGAAATTATTCAGACCCTGGTTACTCTTTCAGAAAAGATGGGTAAGATACCGGTAGTTTGTAATGATTCACCAGGCTTTATTGTTAATCGAGTTGCCAGATCCTATTACCTGGAAGCGATGCGATTGGTTGAAGCCGGACTCGCTACAATTGAAACGGTGGACATTGCAATGGAATCTGCGGGTTTTAAAATGGGCCCTTTCCGATTGATGGATTTGATTGGTATGGATATCAATTTTGGTGTTAGCCAGATCGTATGGAAAGCATTGGGCGAACCCGATCGTTTACGCCCATCTTTACTGCAGGAGCAGAAGGTAAAACAGAATGAGCTGGGTCGTAAAACCGGAAAAGGTTTTTATACTTATCCATAAATATTCGCATCAGCGGATGCACTTATTTGTCTAATTTACCCGGGTAAACTATTTATCATGAAAAAAGTAATTCTCTTTTTATCTGCGATCGTTTTTTTAGTGGGATGTAAACTCAGTAATTCCAACCAAACCAGAGAAGACAATAAGGAGTTGGCTGTATTATTAGATAAGTATTACGAGGAAAGATTGCAGTTTTTCCCGATAGAAGCTACTTTAAGTGGCGATAACCGGTATAATGATAAAATGTATGTTGATTTTACCGATTCTTACAGAGAGAAGCTAAAAGAATTTTATAATCGTTACCGGATCTATATTGCCCAGTTTGACAGGGATGCGCTGAATGATAATGATAAACTGAGTTTTGATGCTTTCTCACGGGAAATGGCCATTAACCTTGAAGGGTTAACTTTTCATGATAATTATTTTCCGCTAAACCAATTTCAAAGCGCACATCTTGTTTTTGGGCAAATGGGAAGCGGAAGTGTGATTGAGCCTTTTACAACGGTAAAGGATTATGATGACTGGTTACAAAGAATGTCAGTATTTCCGGCCTATGCGGATAGCACAATCGTGTATTTTAAGAAGGGGATAGATGCTGGCTATGTTTTACCCAAAGCCATTGTAGTAAAAATGATTCCACAAATGCAATCGATGGTGGTAGAAAATGCAGAGAAAAGTCTTTTTTATGGTCCCATTGCCAATATACCTGTCGGATTTAGTGATGCCGATAAAAAAAGACTGACTTCATTGTATATAAAGGCAATCAATACAAACATAATACCTCCCTTTAAAAAACTGGCTGAGTTTTTACAGAATGAATACCTTCCCAAAGCCAGAACAAGCACCGGAATTGATAGTTTACCCAAATGGGGAGATGCTTATTACCGATACCTGATACGGCAGCAAACCACCACAAATAAAACCCCGGATGAAATATATACTACTGGCCTAGCAGAAGTAAAACGAATCCGTTCAGAAATGGAGCGGATAAAAAATGAGACAGGATTTACAGGTGATCTGACTGCTTTTTTTACTTATCTCAAAACTGATAAAAAATTCAGACCGTATAAAACGCCGAAAGAAATTCTGGATGCATTTGAGACAATTCATCAGAAAATGCAACCTAATCTGCAAAAAATGTTTGGGCATACACCCAAAACAGGGTTTGAGATCAGACAGACAGAAGCTTTCCGAGCAGCCAGCGCCAGTGCAGAATACAATCAGGGCAGTGCTGATGGAACAAGACCCGGTATCTTCTATATTCCCATACTCGATGCCACTCAATTCAATACTACCAGTGGAATGGAAAGCTTGTTTTTACACGAAGCCATACCCGGTCATCATTATCAGGTAAGTCTGCAGCAGGAAAATGAGAAGCTCCCGAAATTTAGACGATTTGGAGGGAACAATGCTTATGCCGAAGGCTGGGCATTGTATTGTGAAAGTCTTGGAAAAGAGTTGGGATTATATACCGATCCTTATCAATATTTTGGTGCTTTGGGTGATGAAATTCACAGAGCCATTCGGCTGGTAGTGGATGTAGGTATGCATGCAAAAGGCATGACAAGAGAAGAGGCGATTAAATATATGATGGAGAATGAACCGATCAGTGAAGAAAGTGCTACTGCTGAAATAGAAAGGTATATGGTAATACCGGCCCAGGCTTTGGGCTATAAAATTGGCGCATTGAAAATACGGGAGTTGAGAACAAAATATGCGGAGTTGTTAGGGGTAAAATTCAAAGTATCCGATTTTCATGATGCTATTTTGAAAGACGGAAACCTGCCACTCGATGTACTGGAAAAGAAAATGGATGCCTGGGCAGCCAAACAAAAATAAATGAAACTAAAACGGTTAGCGAAATCCCGCTAACCGTTTTACTTATTTCCAATCTCCATCAAAAGGGGAATATCCACGTACGATAAAATTGTGTTTGTTCCGGATATTATTCGCAAATTCACCTTTCTTGGTATATACAGCAATTGCGCCTGCTCCACCAGAAAATGAAGACAATTGTGCCGGAGGCCGGAATACTTTGATCATAGCCACTTCAGAAGGAACTACAAAACCCTCATCACTCGGTTGCATCCGGAATTCGTCTATGTACAATTCAACAACTTCATTTCTCCATTTGGCCACCTGTTGGCCAGTGGCATCAGTAGTTGTGGTAAGTCCGGGTACCTTGGTTTGTAAAAAAAGGAAAAGACTCGGATACCTCGAAATTTCATCATCTTCTAATCCGTCAAATACCATGGCATCATCTCTTTTAAATAAGCCGCTGGAATATGCTTCATCATACTGCTGTACTTTTTTCTTAGCCTTACCGGTAACGGTAACACCGGGTAACGTTTCATCTCCTATGGGTGCGTTGGTTTGAAAAGCATAGCGACTGGTATCATTCTTTTTACCTATTGCATTCTTTTCCTCTCCTACGGTAATAAATCGGGTAGCGGATAACACGGGAATAAAAACGGAATCAAGCGGTGTTTCAATTTTAATAGAGAGATAATTATTTCTGACTTTTTTTACTGGCGAAAAAATAAAATAGGCAGAATCCTGGAAAAGGGTACTCTTTAATTTAAATCGACCATCGGCGTCCACGGCTGCATTATCAAAATAAGAGCCTTTGTTATTCCTGAGGATCATCATATAATTGATAGCCGTTTCTTTTTTATCATGGTCTTTTACTTCACCACCCACTTTAAAAAAGCCTCTTTGAACAAGGAAATTAAAAGCATACCGCCCATCCGGAACGGTATTGGCAATAGCCAGTGAGCCGATCACTTCACCATTTACAATTGGATAGCGAAATTTCCAGCGTTTCTTTTTTTCCAAATCTTCAATCCATAGATGTAAAGTGGCACTGGTTAATTTGCTTTCCGCAAAAAATGGAAGGTAGCAGCGGAAATCAAGGGTATCTCCTGTTTTGGTAATCGTTTTTGAAAAAACGATTTGCAGAGAGTCTGCGGCCTGCGATTCATACATAGTAAATAGACAGAAAAACAGGAGTAGTCGTTTCAGCATAATGTATATTATTAATCAAAAATAAAGCCAGCATATATAAGTAACCCGATTATTTTAACACTATTTGCTAAATACAGGCTTAATTTTGTTGCTTATGCGTATCGCCGTTAATGCTATATTTCTGCAAAAAGACAAGTTGGAAGGTTTTGGCCATTATGCAAAAGAAATATTGAGCCGATTGGTGATACAGCATCCCGAACATGAATTCATTTTCGTTTTTGACCGCCCTTATGCTGAAGAGTTTATTTTCAGTTCCAATATTATTCCTATTATTGTTTCACCCCAAGCCCGCCATATACTCGCATTTAAATATTGGTATGATATAAAAGCCTCTCTGGCTTTGCGTTCGATGAAACCGGATATCTGGATACAGCCTTATGGTTTTTGCAGTCTTAGTACCCCAATACCACAGATACTCATTATTCATGACCTGGCTTTCTTGCATTACCCGGAATTTATAGCGGCTTCTCACCGTTGGTTTTACAGGCTATATACGCGCCGATTTTTACAAAAAGCGACTTCTGTGGTTACCGTATCGGACTATACGAAGGCTGACATAATAAAAAAATATCCATCGACTGATCCTGAAAAAATCACCTGTATACCCGGAGCAGCCAGGGCTATTTTTCAACCTTTGAACTGGCAGGACAAAGCGCAGGTGAAAGATAGTTTTGCTGACGGAAGGGAATATTTTCTTTTTACAGGTGGCATCCATCCCCGTAAAAACCTAATGAATCTGTTAAAAGCATTTTCCCTGTTTAAAAAATGGCAGCATAGTAATATGAAATTATTGGTGGTGGGAAGACTGGCATGGCAATATGAGGATCTGCTGGAAAAACTGAAATCTTATAAGTATCGTGATGATGTGGTTATGCTAGGGTATTTGCCCGAAGATCAATTGGCCAGTATTACAGCCGCAGCGTATGCCTTGGTATATCCTTCTTATTTTGAGGGATTTGGGTTGCCGATTATAGAAGCCATGCAATCCGGGGTGCCGGTAATTACCAGTAATACTTCCGCCATGCCCGAAACAGGGGGCAGTAATGCATTATATGCCAGTCCAAATGACCCTGATGCCATTGCCACACAAATGATCAATTTGTATCGGGATGAAAACCTCAGAGCCAACCTGATGGAGGAGGGGATAAAACAGGCGGATAGATTTAACTGGAGCCGATCCGCCGATGCCTTATGGAAAAACATCTGCGCCATTACCGGTAAGGGATAGTTGAATTTGCCCTGTTTCGTCATACTTTTGCCGTTCTTATTTTTGGAACCAAATACAAAAGCATGCATACATCCAACATTTCCATTGACATTGAATTAGATGAAAATAAAGTACCCCAGCTGATCAGTTGGAACGCAACAGACAGTACAGCCGATATGGCACAGAAAGCAAAATCGATGATGGTGGCTTTTTGGGATGGAGCCGATAAAAGCGCATTACGTATTGATTTATGGACCAAGGATATGATGGTAGATGAGATGGCTGATTTTTATTATCAGAATATGATGGGTATGGCTGATACCTATCTCAGGGCAACCCAGCAACAGGAATTAGTTGACGATATGAAAAAATTTGCTAAAGAATTTTATAAAAAATTCAAGGAAACACAATTAAAAGAAAACAAATAAACATAGTATCATGAGCTTAGAACTGAAAGTGATGGCAGAAATGAAAGATGCCATGAAAGCAAAAGATGAAGCCCTGCTTCGGGGCCTGAGAGCTATTAAGGCTGAAATCATTAAAGCAAAAACAGAACCAGGCGCCAATGGCGAGATCTCGGAAGACACTGAAATGAAACTATTGCAGAAGCTGGTGAAATCAAGAAAAGACTCACTTGAAATTTACCAACAGCAAAATCGCCCCGATCTGGCACAGAAAGAGACGGAAGAAATTGCCGTGATCGAGCGGTTTTTGCCAAAACAGCTAACTGAAGCAGAATTAAAAGAAGCAGTGACTGCCATCATCAGTTCTGTAGGGGCTTCTGGTCCACAGGATATGGGCAAAGTAATGGGAACAGCTACCAAACAATTGGCAGGAAAAGCAGATGGAAAAGCCGTTGCAGCCGTTGTGAAAGAACTGTTGAGTAAATAGCGTTGTTTACCCGCCGCTTATAGAATGAAACAGAATCTGTACAATAAAAGATAAAGTTTCTGAGTTAATGACGGGTATAACGGCAACGGTTTGCCTAATCATGATGCTTGATGGTAATTGATATTATTTTACTGATACTACTGGCTTTTGCCATTATAAAAGGCTACCGCAATGGTTTTGTGGTAGCTATTTTTTCGTTTTTAGCGATTATTATTGGCCTTGCAGCCGCCATGAAACTATCTACCTGGGTAGCTGGCTGGTTAAAAGACAATATGTCTATCAATACGGCCTGGTTACCCTTTCTTTCTTTTGTTTTAGTAATGATTGGGGTAATTGTATTGGTAAGGTTGGGCGCTCTGTTTATTCAGTCTGCCATGGAAATGGTTTTATTGGGTTGGTTAAATAAACTCAGCGGAATGCTACTCTATGCAGCTTTATATCTTACCGTTTTTAGTGTCCTGCTTTTTTATATTGAGAAAATGCATTGGATAAAACCGGAAACGCTTGCTGCTTCTCAAAGCTATATATATATTAAACCATTAGGGCCGAAAGCGATTGAAGGGTTTGCTAAAATAATTCCGTTTTGCAAAGGGATGTTTGAAGAGCTATCCCATTTTTTTGACAATATCCCAGGGCAGGTTAAATAATTGTTATCTATCTAACCTTGTTTAAGACAGGGGTTTTTGCAGTAAAAACAGTATTTTTGTTAACATGGCTACTCTGGTTTCAGCGTAATCATATTCAGTAAACTGTTTTTAAAAGGTTTTCCTTTTATTTGTATCGAGCCCAATGTTGCTTGTTTAAGAAAAAAGCCCATGAATTACGAGATCAAACAACAAGATAAATTCAAATTTTTAGAAGAGGGAGAGGGAGAACCATTGGTTTTATTACATGGATTATTTGGAGCGCTGAGTAATTTTACTGATCTGGTAGAGCATTTCAGGAAAGATTATAAAGTGATTGTTCCTTTATTGCCCTTGTTTGACCTGGATATTTTTCATACTTCGGTTGGCGGGTTGGAGAAATTTGTACAAAAATTTATAGAAGTAAGGGGATATGAGAATATTCATTTACTGGGTAATTCTCTTGGAGGACATGTGGCGCTGGTGCATATTTTGAAGCACCCGGAAAAAATAAAATCATTAATTCTTACTGGAAGTAGTGGTTTATTTGAGAATGGAATGGGTGATAGTTATCCTAAGCGTGGTGATTATGAGTATATCAAAAAGAAAACGCAGTTAACCTTTTTCGATCCTGCAACAGCTACCAAGGAATTGGTTGATGAGGTTTTTGAGATTACCAATAACCGCTTAAAAGTGATTAAGATCATTGCACTTGCCAAAAGTGCTATCCGTAATAATCTTGGGGAAGAACTTAACCAGATCAAACAACCTACTTTGTTGATTTGGGGAAACAATGATACCATTACACCTCCATTTGTAGCCCGTGAATTTAACAAACTGATACCCAACAGCGAATTACATTTTGTAGACAATTGTGGTCATGCCCCCATGATGGAAGTGCCCAATGAGTTTAATAGAATTCTGGAAGTTTTTTTAGGAAAGCAAAAGCATACAGCAGGTGCAACGGCTTAATCCTGGTACACCCGAGAAAATAAATACATGCTGGCATCACAATTAATTAATACAGGTTTCCCGGTTATCAATGTATTTGATAAAGCATCCTTTGCGCTTCAGATAATGGATGAATATGATGTGATGCATTTGCCTGTATCCAGTGCTGAAAAATTTGCCGGAATTGTTAGTAAAGACGATCTGCTGGATATAGACGAAAACAATACACTGGCCTCCATTGAACAGGATCTGCAAAAGATTTCGATAAAAGGGGAAGAATATTTTTTACAAGCTTTGAAGCTGATAGCGAATAATGAACTTACCATTCTGCCCGTAGTGAATGAGCAGGCTGAATTAATGGGTGTGATACAGGCGAAAGATATATTAAAAACTATATCCCGCTTTGTGGGTAATGAGGAGAAGGGAGCGGTGATTGTTTTGGAAACCGATAAACAAAATTTTTCGTTTGGGGAGATCAGCCGATTGGTAGAAACCAATGAAGCATATATTACCCAGCTAAACACCCATACAGAACCGGATAGCGGCACCGTGGTAATCACCCTCAAAATAAATAAAATCGAAGTCTCCGATATCGTGGCCACATTTCAGCGTTACGAATATATAGTCAGATACTTTTTTGGCGAAGAAGAATATGCCAATGAGCTAAAGGAGAATTATAACCACTTGATTTCTTACCTGAATATGTAACCACGTAACCGAGTTACATGTTTCGCGTGATATGTTACGGGGTTATTGATTACACTTCATCATTACCTAACCGTTTTTTCTGCAACAATTATTCTTTTACAGGTATCTGTTTCCCCATACGGATGGCTTATATTTACATATAGAAATACATGGCGGATAAATTTCTGTAAAAGAAGTTTCAGGCGTACAATGCTCAATTAAGGGTATTAATAAACAGGTAAATAATGAAAGTAGCGATCTATAGCAGGGGACTTGATTTTGAACAAGAGAATCCATTATTGGTTTTGCTCGAAGAGCTGGCCAGGTATGATGCTACTATCCTGATTTTTCATCAATTATTGGAACAGTTTCATTTACCACGGCATATACTTGAAAAACTGATTCCCTTTAAA